>DCKO01000025.1:0-2921 GCA_002320665.1 Micavibrio sp. UBA1672 | reverse complement strand
AAGTGGTTTAATGCTATTCAATACGGCGTACGTGAAAGCGACTGTTTGATCGATTATGATGAAGTTGAAAAACTAGCCAAAGAGCATAAGCCAAAAATGATTATTGGTGGCGCATCTGCTTATCCTCGTCAGATTGACTTCAAGCGTCTGCGCGAGATTGCAGATTCTATTGATGCATACTTTATGGTGGATATGGCACACTATGCTGGCCTTATCGCTGCTGGTGTTTATGACAGCCCGGTTCCACATGCCCATGTCACAACAACCACAACACATAAAACATTACGCGGCCCACGCGGCGGTATGATCCTGACCAATGATCTTGAAATCTTCAAGAAACTAAACTCGGCGATCTTTCCGGGTATTCAGGGCGGCCCGCTTATGCATGTTATTGCTGCTAAGGCCGTATCATACAAGGAAGCCTTAAAGCCGGAATTCAAGTCCTACGGTAAGCAGGTTCTGGATAATGCAAGAGCATTGGCTGAAACCTTGAAGCAAGGCGGATGTGACATCGTAACTGGTGGTACAGACAGCCATATCGTGCTCCTTGATCTTCGTCCAAAAGGACTGAAAGGGAATGCGACTGAGAATGCGCTGGAGCGCGCCGGTATGACTTGTAACAAGAATGCCGTCCCATTCGATCCTGAGCCGCCAATGGTGACATCTGGCGTGCGCTTGGGCACACCAGCAGCGACAAGCCGTGGATTTGGTGTTGCCGAATTCCAGAAAGTCGGTGAGCTAATGATCAAGGTTCTTGATGGACTGAAAGAAAACGGTGAAGAGGGCAATGCTGCCATCGAAGCCGAAGTGAAGAAGGAAGTCGATGCACTTTGTGCCCGCTTCCCGATTTATCCGAAGGAGTAAAGTTTTAAGTGCATAGTTACAAGGTACAAGAACAAAATTTTGATAGACCTTCGCAGTCACATTACGATTTGAAGGTCTATCAACGTGCCTATGCTATTTCACTTGAAGTTTATAAAGTGTCGCAGAACTTTCCCAAGGAAGAACGTTATGCAATAACAGATCAAATTCGCCGATCTTCATCGAGTATTTGTGCGAATATCGCCGAAGGATATGGACGTCAAATAACATCAAATGCAGACTTCAAACGTTTTCTTGTTATGGCCAAAGGTTCCTGCCATGAGGCCGGAGTTTGGATTGATTATTGTCTGGATTTGGATTTTATAGACGATAAATGTCATTATGAATGGCAAAATGAATATTTAGAAATTTCAAAGATGCTTTTTGGCTTAATAAAAACACTTTAAGTATCTTGTAACTTGTAACTGAAAGCTTGTAACTACTATGAGATGCCCGTTTTGTAACCATAGCGAGACACAGGTCAAGGACTCTCGTCCGACCGAAGATAACGCCGCGATCCGGCGTCGTCGCGCTTGTCCAGAATGCGGGCAACGTTTTACAACATTCGAACGTCTTCAATTGCGTGAGATGACTGTCCTTAAAGGGGGAGGGCGCAAGCAACCCTTTGACCGTGACAAGATTATAAAATCCATGCAGATTGCCTTGCGCAAGCGCCCGGTCGAAATAGAGGAGATTGAAAAATCTGCCGATAAGATCGTAAGACTTCTCGAGTCTCAAGGTGAAACCGAAATTGAATCGGATAAAATTGGCGCACTTGTCATGAAAGCCTTGATCGAACTGGATGTAGTAGGGTATATCAGGTTCGCTTCTGTGTATAAGGACTTTTGTAACCCCTCAGACTTTAATGATTTCCTCTCAGAGGTGCAGGATTTAAAACTTCCGCAAGATCAGGACCAGAAAATCAAGAAAATCTCATGATTTCCACCAAAGATAATTATTTTATGCAAGTTGCGTTGAACATGGCCAGACGCAGCCTCGGGAGAGTTGCCCCTAATCCGGCTGTTGGATGCATTCTGGTAAAGGGCAGTATGATCATCGCGCGCGGGAATACTGCAGATGGTGGTCGCCCTCACGCCGAAACAATCGCACTCAAAGCCGCCGGAGAAAATGCTAAAGGGTCAACGGCCTATGTCAGTCTAGAACCATGCGCACACCATGGTCAAACACCACCTTGCGTAGAATCTCTGATCAAGGCGAAAGTTAAGCGCGTGGTTATTGCTTGCAAAGACCCTGATCCCCGTGTTTCCGGTAAAGGTATAGAAATGCTGGAAGATGCAGGAATTTTGGTTGATGTCGGTTTATTAGAGGACAAGGCCGCTGAGATTAACAAGGGCTTTTTCAAAAAAGTAACAAAAAGCCGCCCTTATATTACCTTAAAGCTAGCCTGCACGTTGGATGGAAAAATCGCAGTCGCTAGTGGAGAAAGTCAATGGATTACCGGAGAGCTAGCCCGCCGCCATGTCCATATGGTGCGCTCCATGCATGATGCTATTATGGTTGGTTCCGGCACAGTAGATAAAGATGATCCTATGCTGGATACAAGATTACCGGGGTTAAAACATAAATCTGTGCGCGTAGTGCTCGATAGTAACCTCTCGACACCGTTGAGCAGTAAATTGGTACAAAGCGCTAAAGATACGCCCGTCTTAATTCTATATTCTGCCGGAGACCCTCAGCCATATCATGACTTGGGTGTTGAGGCGGCGCAGATTGATACAAAAAACTTGGAGGCCGTTACAAGTTTATTGGCAGAGCGTGGCATCACAAGGCTATTAGTTGAGGGGGGCAGAACGGTGCATTCCTCTTTTCTAAAAAATAGACTATGTGATGAATTACTTATATATCGCGCACCAACCTTACTCGGCGATGATGCCATAGGAATGAGCGATACGCTTGATATACAGAAACTTGCCGCGCGTTTTGATTTCAGACTAAAGAACATGCGCCCCCTAGAGCAGGATATGCTTGAAATCTACACGCTAAAAGGGTAAGGAAACCCGTATGTTTACAGGATTAGTACAAGATATTGGCGAGATTGC
>DCKO01000081.1 GCA_002320665.1 Micavibrio sp. UBA1672 | reverse complement strand
TAACCACACCATGCACAGTAGACAATCCCAAACCCGTTCCCTTATCAACATCTTTCGTTGTAAAGAACGGCTCAAAGACATGCTCCATAACCGTACGCCCCATACCCTCCCCAGTATCAGAAATACAAAGCTTCGCATATTGTCTACCGCTCTGCAGACTTCCGAGCATAAGCCTCGTACGAGATGCCGTCAGATCATCAATCTTCAGAAAAGGCTGTTCTTGTGGGTCTGGCAAATCATTTTGCACAGCGTCCATAATCTCAAAAGCATCATTCACACAACAATAATCCAGAGCAATTTTTAACTTGCCGTGATACCCTTCCATAGCATCATTTGCATTCACACATAGATTCATAATCATCTGCGAAAGCTGCGTTGCATTGGCATCTACAATCACAGGCATCTCGCATAAATCTGTTTTAATCTCAACAGTCTTCGGAAAACTTGCCGAGATCATATTTTGAATTTCCTCAACTGAATGCTTAAGATCGACAGATTGCTTGGCGCCGTGATTATGACGTGAAAAAGTCAACATCTGATCAACAAGGTCTTTGGCTTGATTACAGGCCTGAATGATATTAACCGCATGTTTCTTCTCATCAGAACCATCTTTCAAATCCTCGACAAGAAATTCGGAATAGCCATTTATAGCCGCCAAAATATTATTAAAATCATGTGCAACCCCACCTGCTAACCGCCCAATAGCCTCCATTTTCTGTGACTGATAAAACTGGTCTTCCAAATCCTTTTTTTCTTTCTCCATTAAATGCCTTGATGTTATATCCTGAGCCGTTCCAATTAACCCGCCATCAGGCAATTTTGTCATAGAAAATTCAGTATAAACAACGCTTCCATCATGACGTAGAAGAGGAAACTCACCAATCCAAAAGCCTACTTCTTCCAATTCTGGTAGAACTTCAGTTGCAATAAAATCCAGATCATTTTCAGAAAAAATACTAATCCATTCCTGATCAATAAATTTCTCTTTACCCTCAATCATACATATAGTACACATAGCACCATTCATATAGCTAAGCATACCCTGATCATCGACAATCATAATTCCTTCACACGCGGCTTCCATAGCCGCCAAACGGCTTTCCAAGACAAGAAATGTTGATTGACGCTCTTCATTATACTGTCGTAATCGCCTGATTTTATCACCATTAAGCAGAATCAGAACAAACCCACAAAGCCCCATTGCCGTCACCACCCAATATAACCAGCTTTCACTAACCTTCAGCCCTATAAAATCCTGATTTAACTCTACTTGATCAAGCAGAAGTACATGCTCCAGATCGCTAATTGCTATACCAAGGTTCCTAGATTTTATTATTAGCTCATTTATACTTTGCGGCTTTTCTCCAGAAACCATACCAGCCAAAACATATTGAATCTTTTGTATATGATCATTCAGAACAAAAATATTATCCGTAAAAATTACAGATGCATTATTATACTTCTTAAAAAGAATTTCACCGTAATAATCACTAAAAATAACGAATGTATTAGCCACAACCTTTAAAGACGGGCGGATATCCTCAACAGTATTGCCTTGCGCATGTTTATTTAAAACGATTTGAAAATCATTATAATAATTCTGTAATTGGATAACATCCTCAATTTTAGCCTGGTAATCAGAGTAAAGCTCATCATTAATATTGATTAATTTTACAGTATAATGAATAGCAAGCATACTCAGCATAAGCATAACAACGCTAGGTATGAAGTCCAAAAGACGTCTGGATACGTAATTGAAATTCTTGATCACTATATTTCCATCAAATTGATAATGATAACAATAGAAATAGTAATTAGCTTCCAGCTGCACATAGAGGCTTTAAGCCGAGTTCCTGTGCCCTTAAGGCTGCTTGGGTTCTATTTTTAGCATTAAGCTTTCTACAAATCCCACGAACATGGAGCTTAACTGTAACAACTTGCAAATCTAGTTCACGTGCAATTTCTTTATTGGAAGCTCCTTCAACCAAAAAAGCTAAAACATCTTTTTCACGGGGTGTTAGATTCAACTCATCAACATTTTGTTCATTTTCATTTGTCTTGGACAAATCATCTGTATAATAAGATGGCATAATCTTACCAGTTTTGACATCCTCTGGAATAAAAGTATCCCCTTCCAGAACACAATGAATTGCTTGCAACAAAGCCTTACCTGATAAGGTCTTCGGGAAATAACCAACTGCCCCTAATTCCAATACGGCTTTTACATCATTTGGTTCTGCTATACCGGACATCAAAGCAACACGCACATCAGGAAATTTCTGCCTTATACGTTTAAACCCTTCTATGCCATCCATACCCGGCATTCTGAGATCCAGCAAAACCAAATCCTGACGGTCATCGCATTCCAGAAGACTTATGGCACCATAAAAATCCTTAGCCAAAGTTACAGAAATATCAGGATTTGAACGCTCTATATATTGCACAAGCGCATCTCTAAACAGAGTATGATCATCTGCAATCAACAGTTTCATTGAATTCCCCCAAAATCGATTTTAAAAAATAGAACTGAAACAACACACATATTCTTTAGTATAGTATAAAATAGAAGGCTTTTATAGGAAAAAACGCTTAAACTGCTTATATAGTGCTATTTTTCCTGATGGAAAGCAACATGTATCAATGGCAAAGAGTGCGTCTGTATGCCCTTTAAACGCAAACGATAAACATAAACATTCTCCATAACACGCTGAACATAATTGCGAGTCTCATAAATAGGAATAAGTTCTATCCAGTCTATAAAATCAATACCACCTTTTCTGGGATCACCGTTAATCTTAAGCCAGCTATTCACGCGCGCTGGTCCGGCATTATAAGCAGCAATCGCCAGAGGATAACTCCCATCATATTTCTTTAAAAGTTCTGCCAGATAAGAACTGCCCAAACGAATATTATATTCAGGCCTCGAAGTCAGCCATGATGCTCTATATGACAGACCATTATTACGGGCCACATCACGCGCAGTATCCGGCATCAACTGCATTAGCCCCCTCGCTCCGGCATGGCTTTTGGCTTTTACATCAAAAATACTTTCCTGACGAACAATGCTATGAATCAAAGCCTGCTCGACACCATTATCATGCTTGACCCAATCTGAGATAACCGGATAAGCCTGTCTCGTCATCAAAAACCCCTCGCGAGACGCTTTTTTGGCAATAACCACGGCATTGGGAACATCCCCCTTCTTCACCAGAACATCAACAACATAACGATAAGCTTTCGGCGAGTTTTGCTGCTTAATAAAAGCCTTATAAAACTCAAGAGACATTTTCTTCATACCGGTTTTTCTTAAGATAGAGGCCACTTGAACCAAATCATTCTTATCAAATACCGCCTTGTCACTCTTGGAAAGTCTATAAGTCTGACCTGTCGGCAAGTCATTCTTCATAGAAAGATAGCCCATAGCCATCTGCCCGTAAAAACTTGTCGAGAATTCCGCGGCGCGCTTCATCCATACGCGTGCCATTTGCTCTTCTCCCTTGGCCAGAGCCGCACGCCCTGACCAATAAGCCGCACGCCCTTTACTGATCGGCATACTGACTTGCTCATATAATTTTGTAAAATGATCATAAGCTTCACGGGGTTGATTCAAAAACCGTAAAGACAGCCAACCAGCCAGCCACTCTGCTTGCGCAAAAGAAAAACCGTCTTTTTGCATATGTTTTGTTAATAACTGATAAGCTTGCTCATATTTTTTTTCTGCTATTAATTCACGGACAATCAAATGGCGCTCCGCCCACCAGTCTTTCGGATTATACACGCGCTGCGGGTCAATATCTTTTTGCAAGATTTCTAACGCACCTTCATAAAGCTTGTTTTTACGCCGCCAGCGTAGCCTCTCATAAAGTAAGCCAGGGTCTTCCTGCAAATAGGACGGCACTTTATCAATCAATTGAGTAAGTCCGTTCTTTTGTCCTTTTGCCAAAGCAATTCTAGCCTCTGCAAAAGCCAAATACCCCTGTCCAAGTACAGAGGCAATAGCTTTGGCATTTTCGTAATGCCCCGCATATAACAACGCCTCAAGACGCCTTTTATGGGCATCCAAAGTTAAGAACTGTCCGTATTTTGAAAATATCTGGCGTTGCTGATCTCGGGAAACAAGCGTTGATGCCCACCATTCCATCAAGGTTTGCCTAGCCAAATCATCTTGCTTTAAAGCCACCAGAGCATCCATATAACGCCCCATCCCCTCCGAGGTCTGTGGCTCGAACTCTTCAAACCATATTTTGACCTCCTCGGACGGCAGATCATTCGGCATAATTGTCTCGACAACCGATGTTATTTTTTTCATACGTGGCCAGTCTGGATTTTTCCTGATGAAATCAACCAGCTTCAAAAAAAGCTTTGGATCAACATCCTTCGCATCCACATGGGAAAACATCATCCAGTAATATAGTTTCGAAGCTAAAGGGTCTTTGCTTTGAGCTATTTTCTGTGTTGCATTATCCCAATCATTCTCAGCAATATGATTAAGAGCTTCCACGCTAAGGCTTTGCGCTTTCTTACTTTGTAATTGATTGACACTACGCTCTCTGGCCAAAGCAGGGCTTAAAAAGCACACCAAAGACATAAAAAACAAGAAACTCCCAAGGGCTTTCTTGCGTAAAACCAAATTAAGATATAAATTGAGCCCCATTTTTACGAGATTAACCTTTTGAGAAAAGAGAGCATTATGATGTTTCGCGGTTCTATCACAGCACTGATCACACCGTTTAAAAACGGCGAAGTTGATTGGCCTGCTTTTGATAAGCTTATTGAATGGCAAATTGAAAACGGCACGCATGGGCTGGTTCCTTGTGGTACAACGGGTGAATCTCCAACTCTGTCTCATGATGAACACATGGATATTGTTAAACGATGTATCGACGTGGTCAAGGGAAGAATTCCAGTAATTGCAGGAAGTGGTTCGAACTCTACAAAAGAAGCCATAGACCTGACGGTTTCAGCCAAAGAAGCAGGAGCAGATGGCGCTCTGATTGTCACGCCATACTACAACAAACCCTCGCAAAATGGCATGTATGAGCATTTCAAGGCCATTCACGATGCCTGCGACCTGCCGATTATTTTATATAATATTCCGGGACGCTCCGTGGTAGATATGAACGTTGAAACCATGGAAAAACTGGCTAAATTACCACATATCGTTGGCGTTAAGGATGCAACAGGAGATCTCTTGCGTCCACTTGAAACGCGACTTGCGATTGGCGATGAATTCTGCCAGCTTTCCGGTGATGATCCAACAGCTGCGGCATTCCTAGCCCAAGGTGGTCACGGCGTTATTTCTGTGGCGGCAAATATCGCTCCAAAACAATGTGCTGACATGCAAGATGCGTGGGTTTCCGGTGATATGGATACATTCACAACGCTACGTGATGCTCTTATGCCTTTGGGCCGCGATCTCTTTAGCGACACCAGCCCCGGCCCAACCAAATACGCTGCCAGCTTACTAGGCTTATGCAGTGATGAAGTGCGCCTACCAATCCTGCCACCCTGTGATGCGTCAAAGGCAAAAGTCGAAGCCGCTATGAAACATGCGGGTATAGAGTTTTAGAGTATAGAAAATGAATGGCGAAACCAATTTAGATATTCTACTAAAAAACATGCAACCTGTTTTGCATGAGGATATCTATGTGTTTCATTCTTCGAATATCTCTTTTAATGAGGCTGTACAATTTAACCCAATCCTGATTTTTCGTGAGGTTGAAGGCACAGCACTGATTATACAAAAAGAAACTGCTAAGAAACATGCTCTAGATTACACATACCCATCCAAAATGATAACTTTAAATATTCATTCATCTCTGAATGCTATTGGTTTTCTAGCGGCAATCACACGCAAATTAGCAGATAATAACATCAGCGTTAATTCAATCTCGGCTCATTACCATGACCATCTTTTTGTGCCCGAAGAAAAAGCTAAGCTTGCGATAAAAGTTCTGGAAGAATTTGCTGAATAGGGTTTTTACCATGTCTAAAAAAAATGATAAAAAAACAGGGATGATCTCAAAAGACAAAGTTGTTGCAGAAAACCGCAAGGCACGCTTTGACTATGAATTCCTTGAAGAATTCGAGGCCGGAATCGTGCTCAAAGGCACGGAGGTCAAATCCCTGCGTCTTGGTCATTGCAACATCGTTGAATCCTTTGTCGGCCCAAAAAACGGTGAAATCTGGATATTTAATTTGAATATCCCTGAATATATGCAGGCCGGAAGCCATCTCCAGCATGAACCACAACGCCCGCGCAAATTACTTTTGCACAAACGCGAGATTGATAAACTCCTAGGCTCGGTCACTCGCCAAGGCCTGACCATGGTTGCCAAGAAAATCTATTTTGACAAAAACGGCCGCGTGAAGTTGGAAATTGCTCTGGCCAAGGGTAAGAAAAGTCATGATAAGCGCGAAACCATCAAGGAACGCGACTGGAACAAACAAAAACAACGTTTGTTACGTGGCAAAAACTGAATGATAGACTTAATTAATATAAGATGAAAAATACTGTGAGATACGGGCCCAAATAATACAAAAAAACCAAAAAGGCCGATAAAGCATACCGGCCTTTAATAATTCCCTCAGGCGTTCACGCAAATCAGATAAATCTATTCCTTGTCATTCGCCACGTTTTCAGCGGCTTCCTCTGCGGCCTCTCCGGCCGCATCCGGCCCTGTCAGCATATCATCGGCAATCAACCCAGCATTAGCGCGAATTTGCTTTTCTAGCTTTGCCGCAAGCTCAGGATGTTCACGCAAGAAATTCTTGGAGTTCTCACGCCCCTGCCCGATGCGCTGCCCATCATAGGAAAACCATGAACCGGATTTCTCGACAAGATTGGCCTTAACCCCGAGATCAAGCAATTCACCAAGCTTGGATATCCCTTCACCATACATAATATCAAATTCCACCTGCCGGAATGGCGGTGCCATCTTGTTCTTAACCACCTTGATCTTGGTCTGGTTCCCAACAATCTCGTCCTTATCCTTGATCGCCCCAATTCGACGAATATCCAGACGAACAGAAGAATAGAATTTCAGTGCATTACCACCTGTTGTAGTCTCGGGTGAACCAAACATCACACCGATTTTCATACGAATCTGGTTGATAAAGATCACAATTGTACGTGATCTGGAAATAGAGCCTGTCAGCTTTCTTAAGGCCTGCGACATTAGCCTTGCCTGCAAACCAACATGAGTATCCCCCATCTCTCCCTCAAGCTCGGCGCGTGGCACAAGCGCCGCCACAGAGTCAACCACCAGCACATCCAGCGCGCCCGAACGCACAAGCGTATCGGCAATCTCAAGAGCTTGCTCTCCAGCGTCAGGCTGAGAGATCAACAGATTATCAACATCCACACCAAGTTTACGGGCATAAACCGGATCAAGCGCATGCTCAGCATCAACAATCGCACATGTCCCGCCAGTTTTCTGCGCCTCGGCTATTACATGAAGTGCCAGCGTTGTCTTACCGGAACTCTCCGGCCCATAAACCTCGATAATCCGACCACGTGGCAAACCACCAATCCCGAGCGCAATATCCAATCCCAAAGAACCAGTCGAAACGGATTCAACCTCAATCGGGTTGTGCCCGTCATTCAGCTTCATGATAGAACCCTTACCAAAAGCGCGCTCAATCTGCGACAGCGCCGCATCAAGAGCTTTTTGTTTCTCGGTAGAAGCTTGTGAACTCTGTGTCATAATATCATCCTTACTCGTTAGTGAATCTTTGCGAAGCGCAGTAACAGTCATCGGCTTATCCTTTCCTTATTGGCATAATCACACAGTGGATGCAATGAATTGAAGCAGCTTATAACAGCTTATGCACAACACAATGTTCCTGTTTTGTTTTTAAGTCAAGACTAAAAAGAACAAAATATGAACTTATTTGTAAAAATTACCCATCAGATAGAGAATAATGCACAAACCAATAAGCCCCCCAATAATCATCTGACAGGTCAAAATTTCATCGACCTTACCCTGAATATGGTTGGGTAACTCATGATAGCGCTCTTTCAAATATTTAATTTGTGCATAAAACCAGTGTGGCTTTTTCTTTATATCAAGCTCCTTGAATATCTGCCACAAAACCGATTCTATATAAATTTGTATAATAAAAATGATAACAATCAAAACCAGAGCGTAACCTGCTGTGATACTTTCGATCATCGCATTTAGTCCCCTAGAACCTCTTTAACCTTGGCAGCCAACTGCTTCAGGGTAAAGGGCTTAGGCAAGAACCAAATACGCTCACCCATTTCATCTTTCAACTTTTCTTCTGTATAACCAGACATAAAGATAATTTTTAAATTCGGGCTGGTTTCACGAATTTTGCGTGCAACAGTCGGGCCATCAATCCCAGGCATCACAACATCTGTAATCAACAAATCAATACTATCAGCTTCATTTTCTTCAAAAACCTCAAGTGCATTTTCACCATCCACCGCCGTCAAAACCTGATACCCCTTATTCACCAAAGCGCGCTGCGAGAAGGTGCGCACGGCATCCTCATCCTCAACCAGTAGAATACATTCCGATCCGGTCAGATCTTTTGCAACGTTTTCGACCTCTTCCTTGGTCTCTTCATCTTCCTCCTCAAGCTCATTCACACGCGGCAGATAAATCGAGAATGTCGTTCCCTTGCCTAATTTACTGCTGATATCAAGGAAACCATCACTTTGGCGAATAATCCCGAAAACGGTAGACAGCCCCAACCCCGTCCCTTGCCCAACATCCTTGGTCGTAAAGAACGGCTCAAGAATGCGATCCAGATTCTCCTCCGAAATTCCGCAGCCATTATCCTCGACCTTGATTAAAACCCAATGCCCGGCTGGCATATCTTCATTACTGATTTTTCGCTTTTTCTTATTGGTGTAATTTTCCGTTCTGATGACCAAACGGCCATTACCGCCTTTTCCTTCCATTGCATCGCGGGCATTGACCGCCAGATTGATCAGCACTTGCTCCATCTGCCCTTCATCGACTTTAACAAGCCCCAAATCATCGCCATGAATAATCTCAAGCTCGATATCTGCACCAATTAAGCGCCGTAATAAATGAGAGAGTTCAGTTAGTATATCGGTAATATCATGCACCTTCTGCCGCAACGTTTGCTGACGGGAAAAGGCCAGCAACTGACGCACAAGGTTCGCTGCACGATTAGAATTCTGCTTGATCTGCATTATATCACCAAAAGACGGATCACCAGGCTTATGCCGTAGAAGCAACAAGTCACAAAACCCTATTATAGCAGTCAACAAATTGTTAAAGTCATGTGCAACCCCACCAGCCAATTGTCCAATGGCCTGCATCTTTTGAGATTGCACAAACTGCTCTTCCAAAGACTTCTTCTCGGTAATATCAATAAAGTGAAGCACAATATTATCACTGCCCTTAAAACGGCGCGCATGAAGCTGCGCAGAGACTTGCCCTTCTTTTCCATTCAAAGGTACCTCCAAGGCTTCTTCCATATGTTCGCCCTGCTGCATGGCCTTCATGGCACTAATCACAGCATCCCGCGCACTATCTTCAATCAGTAACTTAAAATGCTTATCTAGCAAATCATCAGTGCTCTGGCCCATCATACGGGCAAATTCACTGTTACAATCCTCGATCAAGCCATCCTGATTAACCAGAACAATTCCCAAGGGTGCTTCTTCATAGAAACGACGAAAACGATCTTCCGAAGCCTGCAAGGCCTTGCGCATTTCCCGCTCGGAGGTCAGATCATGCACCACAGCCCGTGTTCGTACAGCTCCTCGCGCGTCAAAAACAACACTTTGATTGATGGAGGCCAGAAAAGTTTTGCCAGCAGCCCCTTTCATATTTAATTCGGCGATCTGCTTGGCTCCACCACCCTCAACAATATCATAAGGCGCAACCTTCTTCGGCGGTGTCTCGATATAAGTATGAAGCTTACCGCTTTCAAGTAATTTAGATAAGTCCTCACCCAGCCAACGTGCGAATGTGGCATTCGCAAAAACAAAATGACCATTCTCATCCACCGAGAAAAACCCGACTGGTGCATTATCGGTAAAGTCAGTAAGTTTTTCCCTTTCCTCGACAACTGCGCGGCTGGCAATGCGCGTCTTGGTAATATTATCCACGCGCCAGTGAATATAACCGGCATGCCCCGTAACTGGCTGTGCGGTAACCTGATACCAACCTTCTTGCTTAGGCTTATCACAATAAAGCTCGATAGAGTCAGTCAAACCACGATGAGCCTGATCGGATAATGTATTGAATAAGGCTCTTGCCTCCTCATTCCCGTCAAACATAGAGAGCAGCGTAGTAAAATTTGCCTCCGGCCCGACAATATCAATAAAATTCTGATTATAATATAAGGGGTTATCAACCTCATCAGTGATCATGCGCCCGCCGCGGCTTCCTTCCAGAACCTCTTTCAGCAAGATAAGTTCGCCTTCCTGCTTGGCCTGAAGGTATTGCGCACGCTTGGCGGCAAAAGCCACTAATGTTGCCGTAAAGAATACAAGAATAGAAACAAAAATAGTTGTTACATCGACACTGGCCATATGTACAACAAAGATCATCACAACAAAATAAAGCGCCAGAATCAGCAGAACCACAGTCATGTTCAGCGCCTTGCTCTTTTCATCCTGTTGATGACGCGACGACGTTGTTTTATGATGCTTTTCTATGAAATCTGTATAATCTATTTTCATGCGCTAAGATCATGACATAAAGATATACGCCCGACAAGCCCCGAAAAGCCTGTAAAACCGAGCTTTACAGACCAGATATCATCATATCTTTCGGCCAGCTCACACGCCACCCCAGACTAATATTGACACTTTCTGATGGCTCATATGATTTAACCCAGCGCAACACACCCTTCTTATCATCAACATCTGATTGATACCCCTGACTGCTCACCTCTTTAAGAATTTCAACACGTATGCGCTCATCTTTAGAAACAGGCACAGCTTCAAGCACCGCAATCTCAACAGGCTCTTTATGCAGGTTTTTGATCTCTGTCATATAATGGCGCGTAATCTGACTTTCTTTGGAAATCAAACCAGCTTCACTACGCTCATCTTTCAACATATTGCGCGTGACGATAACATTATCATCAATCCCAAAGGCCAGATTTGTCTCATCACCTGGGCGTAGCATCTGAGTATAGCTCTGTCCGATATAGGCACCATCACGGAATAGATTTACCTGTCCGGGCAAGATCGGCGCTTCACCCTTTAATGTTGCAAGCGCAACAAGATAAGCCTCTGTACCAAATTTTGGTTTAACCTGAATCTGCAGCTTATTATCGACCTCAAAACCACCGACCAAAAGCTTGGCCTTAGTCCCATCAGATTTCACAGTACTGAGACCGGTAATTTTATATTCAGCGACCAACCCGCCAGCATCAATTTGTGCTGCTTGGAAACGGGCTGCTTTCGCTCTTGGGGTTTCTATAGGAACTGGGATAGCCGATTGCCCTGTTGCAATAGCTCGTTCTAATAAAACTTCTTCATTTCTTTCCTCAACCGCCGTGATATAAGCAGGACTTGCACCTGCAACATCAGAAAATGAATTTCCTCTGGCATGGTTTGAATATAAAGAAACCCAATGCGTATTCAAATCCGGCAAACCAGCACCGCGGCTCGGACGAGCCGTTGACAATGTCAAAGCGACATCTTCCCAGTCTTCGCCTGTACGCTGCCAGACCGAACCATATTGCACCAATTGCAACTCGCCGCTTTTGACATCAAGACGCGCATCATAAACAGGCTGCCAGCTAACATTTGGAATCTGATAAATCAAACTCACGGTAAGCTCCGCCTCTTTATTGGATTCATAAGGCACAACCACCTCATAAGATTGCTTTTGCCCTGTGCGAAGCTGGTTCAGCTCATTATTGATTTTGTTAATCTCGTCATCGATATCACGAATTTTGATATCCTGACCGATAGAGGCTTTCAGGTTTTCGGAAACTTTGGTGCGAATAACATCTGCCGCCCCGCTCCAGCTTTCTGTATTCAACTCCATCTTGGCAATTTCTTCATTCTCCCGCAAAGAAGCTTGTTTAGAAAGATTTTCAAGAAAGTTTTTCTCCGAAGCCAAAGCCTGTTTCTCGGCCTGTTCCAAACGGCGTTTATCCTGCAAGGTCTTGAGCTTGTCATATAGCTCTTTCTCACGCGGTACGATATAATCCTCGAAGCTTTCCATTTTGTGGGAAACTGCCCCGAAAACCACATCAGCAACACTCTTGCCATCAACCCGAAGAGAATCAGGATAGATAATCACAGGCAGGCCTTTGAAGATAATATTATGAGAACCCGCCGGAATTTTAGCTTTACCCTCACGCGTGATCTCGCCTCTATCATTATACAAAGTTGCCGCAATAATTTTGCTTTCAACCTCTATATCCTCGGCATGTGCCATAGCAACAGGAAAGAAAAATATAGTTAGTAAAAAGCAAAGCGCGAAGCGGTTCATATTCTAGCCCTCATCTTAAGGATGTGATAGACTTAAGTTATAACAACTGCTCCTGAGCGTAACAAACATTATTTGGAAAAAGCTATGAAAACCTGCATTCTTTACTATCTGACCATACTGGCCAATTTAGGTTTACTCTTATTCGCCCTTTTTGTGTTTGCTCAACCCTATGGCAGTGGTCGTCACTTCGCCTTGCTTCTAGCTATCCCAGCGCTGCTTTCTCTTTTAATGATCTTAAAAGGGGGCGACCCAGAGGAACGCAAATTGCAAAAACGCTTACGCAAAGCTAATTTGAGAAAAGAGCTTAAAGAATTGAAAGAATTTGATAGCTAAAACTTTATGTCATGCCCGCGAAGGCGGGCATCCGGCAAAATAAAGCGCATAAGCAATGCTTACGCACATTACAGGCTCCAGCCGTTTTAATTCGCTCCGCTCATCGCGGGGGTGACGACATGGCTAAAACCACTTCATTTTCTTAAACAAAGCTATTTGCCCAATAACAATGGCAATTAATATCCCGCAGAATATAAGAAAAGAGTTCGAGTTATCTGCCCCTGGTATACCACCCACATTAATACCAAGCAATCCCGTTAAAAACCCGAGAGGCAAGAAGATAGCCGCTATCACAGAAAGAACATACATATTCCGGTTCATACGATCTGCATAAATATTGGCAATCTCATCCTTGATAATCTGAGCGCGCTCACGGATCATATCCAGATCCTCAGTATAGCGTATGATACGATCCAGAATTTCCTGCAATTTACGCTTATGGGTTTCATCAAGCCAATCAAATTCATCACGCCTGAGCTGTGCAATCACATCACGCTGCGGGGTGATATAACGTTTAAAGATAATGGCTTGCTTACGGATATTGGCAATCACATAACGTTGATCACTAGATGTACCATCGACCATATCCTCTTCGATATCGTCCAGCACTTCATCAAGCCCAACAAAAACAGGTTCCATACGTTCAATCAAACGTCCAATCAACATGACAGCAAATTCACCTGAATTCTTAGGCCCTGTACCCTCCAGCAGCTTAGTTTGAATATCCTTGGTAGCCTTAAGATTGCGACGCTGAATACTAATAATACGATTCTTGTCAATCCACATGCGGATCGAAACCATATCTTCTGGCTGCGCGTTTTCATTAAGATTTACGCCACGCAAAATCATCAAGACCCCGTCCCCATGTTCAAGAATACGAGGCCGCGTTTCATCCTCTAGCAAAGCATCTATAATGATCTCATCAAGATACGAAACCTCACGCTTAAGCCAAACTTCGGATGCTGGATCATTCGCATCCAGATGCACCCAAGCCAGCTGATCATCCTTAATCAGACGCGAAAGCTCTTCCCCCTCCAGCAAATGACCAGAACCATCACCATCAACTGAACAACCATGTATAATCCCATGAATCATGTGCTTAGTTTAACTTACCTTTTAATTTGAATACATAGGAAATTATCTCGGCCACCGCTTTAAAATGCTCCGCCGGAATAGTCTCATCAATTTCTACCGTATCATATAAGATACGTGCCAAAGGCTTATTCTCATACAAAACTATATCATTTTCCTTTGCCACTTCCCGAATGCGCAAAGCAACCTGATCGACCCCTTTGGCCACTACAATCGGTGCAGGCATTTCATCAGGATTATATTTCAACGCAATCGAATAGTGGGTCGGGTTTGTGATAACAACATCGGCACTCGGCACAGATTGCATCATACGCTGGCGCGAGCGCTCCATCCTGAGTTGCCGCAAGCGTGCCCGCATTTGAGGATCACCTTCTGATTGCTTGTATTCATCCTTGATCTCCTGACGGCTCATCCGCATTTTCTTGTTATATTCATAATGCTGATACACCAAATCCGCCACAGCGATAATCATCAAGGCAATCAGAACCCCTACCATCAGCCGTAAAACCAGAAAGCGCAACTCATCTAAAACCGAAGCCATCGGCATATCAATCATATGCTCGAATTTATCGACATAGGGATAAAGGATAATCACACCAACCAGACCAATCAGTCCGATCTTCAAAAGCCCCTTGGCAAATTCCATCAGAGAGCGCATAGAAAATAAACGCTGAAACCCTTTGAAGATCGATATCTTACTAATATCAGGCTTTATCACTTCCGGCGCGAACAAAGGCCCGACTTGCAGAAAAGGCGCAAAAAAAGCAGCTAAAATCAAAATAAACATCGGCAGCGCCAGAATAAACA
>DCKO01000101.1:510-36184 GCA_002320665.1 Micavibrio sp. UBA1672 | reverse complement strand
TGATTCCCGCATTCAGCGTGCTTGAAAACGTGCTCATGCCTTTAATGATTGCGCAAGGCAAACCCGGTAACAGTGACCGGGAGCGCGCGATAAAACTGCTTGCTGACGTTGGGCTGGAAAAATTCGCCCAGGAAAAGCCCGGGAACCTTTCCGGCGGCCAGCAACAACGCGTCGCCATTGCCCGCGCACTGATTACGCAGCCGGCACTGTTGCTGGCGGATGAACCCACGGGAAACCTTGATAATGAAATTGGTTACCGCCTCATGAGACTGTTCGAGCAGCTCAACAAGATGGGAACGACTACTGTGATCGCTACTCATAATCAGGATATTATGGAGAAATACAAGCACCCGAAATTATCACTGGATCAGGGGACAATCCATATAAATGGTAAAAAGGACCTTTTGATTAGAACCATCAGGGATGTCTATTGATATGAGTAAATCAACTAAGACATTAGATACACAATCCCGCTTTTCTTTGGCATCCATTATGGAGCATTTAAAGAACAGGCGCTCTGGCTATGACCTGCCCTTGAACAAGTCTTCGGATACAAAATTTCTACTCGTTCTTGTTACGCTTATGGTTTTTCTGACGGTTCTGGCGCTAAGCGGCTCCTTGGCCTTAAGGGACATGTCCAAGCGCTGGTCTTCTGGCTTGGAAAATAAAGTGACTATCGAAATCCCTATCGAGACCAAAGACGGTCATTTGCTCTCTCAGGATACGGTGCGTAAAGAGACCCGCAAGCTCAAGACAGAGCTTGAAAACCACCCTTTTGTAAAATCTGCACATATAGTTGAGGACAAGGAGATTGGCAGACTTCTTGATCCTTGGATTGGCGAGGATTTACTATTCAGTGAAGTGCCCTTGCCAGGTTTGATTGCCATCGAGATACGGGAAAACACCCCTATTCCCATCACTATTGATGACTTTCGCAAAGATTTGGCCGAGATGTCACATTATGCCAATCTTGAGGATCATCAGGAGTGGCTAGGGGAACTTATCCGTTTTGCGGCAATCCTCCAGAGCCTCGCGATGATTATTGCCGTGATTATTATAGGCACAACTGTAACGGCTATTATTGCCGCGGTGCGCGCCCGTATGTCTATTCATAAAAAGGAAGTGGAATTGCTTCACCTGATTGGCGCGCCGGATAAATACATCGCTAGGCAATTCCAACGTCATATGACGATCATTGCTTTTCAAGGGTCGGTTTTGGGCACGTTTTTGGGATTACTGGCGGTTTTTATCCTGATGGTATTTTCAACCTTTATCGACAGTCCGCTTATTCCTTCACTCGAAATATCCTTTATTTCCTTTATCATCCTTCTGAGTTTTCCGCTTTTCTTTCCGGCGATTGCCTCGGTTACGGCATATCAAACAGTCTTGCGTTCTCTAAAGAATATGCCGTAAAAGATATGTGCCATGTTTAAATCGAAGTTTTTAAAATTTCTGCTGCTTTTTGTATTCCTGATCTGGATTGTGGGATATGGCTTCTTCATAGCAAAAGTCCTACGTTTTGAAATAGATATACCGACAGCAGAAACCGATGCGATTATTGTTCTGACCGGTGGCAAAAATAGAATCAATACCGGCCTTGAACTCTTTGCTGATGGTAAGGCGCCAAAGTTACTGATTACTGGTGTTCATCCCAAATCACCGGATGCTGATATTCTTTCTATGTGGAAAGACGAGAATAAGCCCTTACCAGATTGCTGTATCACTCTGGGACGTGAAGCCACAACAACCATAGAAAATGCGATAGAAGCAAAGGGCTGGATAGATCAGAATAATGTTAAAGTTATTACGCTCGTAACATCCGATTATCATATGCCTCGGGCTTTAAAAGAATTTTGGAATGTCATACCGACTTTACGGATATTACCCTATCCGGTTTCGAAGGAGGATAATTTACTGAGCACATCCTTCTGGTATTTAAGCTTTAGCGAGTATAACAAAAACTTGTTTCGGGATGCCGTGCTCTATATTGAAAAGAATTTTATGAAATAAACCAGCTATGCCGCCATTCATTATTCAATCAACTATTTTCAATCTTGCTTTTTATATTGTCACAGGCATTAGCTGTATTTTAATGCTGCCAACTCTAATTCTGCCGCGCTCTGCGTATATGTTTGTGGTGTATTTCTTTGTTGGCACAACGGCCCTGCTTGAGAAATATATACTGGGTCTTACTTATGAAGTGCGCGGGGTTGAGAATTTGCCTAAATCGGGCAGCTTTCTTGTTGCAGCCAAGCATCAGTCAGCCTATGAGACTTTCAAGCTTCATATTCTGTTTAATGATCCGGCAGTTGTTCTTAAGCAAGAGCTGTTGAAGATTCCCTTTTGGGGGCAATATTTAAAGAAGAGCGATGTTATCGCGATTGATCGATCCTCCCCGAAAAAAGCCATAAAATCGATCCAGGACGGTGCGCAGCGCGTTGCCAAGCAAGGACGCCCGATGATTATTTTTCCGCAAGGCACGCGAGTGAAGCCTGAGACCACCACAAAGGAAAAGCCCTATAAGATCGGCGTGGTTCGTATGCAGGAAGCCACAAACTTACCCGTTATTCCAATGGCTTTGAACACAGGTATTTTCTATCCCAAAAATAGCTGGCTCAAGAAACCGGGCCGCGTGATCTTTGAGTTTCTGCCACCTTTGGAAATCAAGGATAAGGCTGGTGATACCTTAAAAGGCTTAGAAGCCGTTTTGGAAGAGCGCAGTCATGCCCTGATGGAGGAAGGCCGGAAATCTATTCCCTCGCCGACCAAAAGCCTTGTAAGATTTGCCGTTGCTTTGGTTGCTATATTTGTACTGTATACGGCCTACTGGTTTACGGCTGCTCATTTTGTTAATAAGGGCGTAAAAGAGTTTTTGACTGAGTTTCAAAAAAATCCGCAAATTGCCAATAGCTTCCTTTCGCCACCAATCTCCAGCGGCTATCCCTTCAAGCTTAATCTTGATTTCTCGCGCCAGCATATCGGCCTTGATGAGGGTAGCTTTACATTTGAAAGCATCCACGCAGAAGGCTGGCCATTTCCGGCGATGCCTATCACCTTAGAAACCGGAGAGGTCGAGGTTTTTAATGAACGCTGGGTGGCTGGTATGACCTTTGACAGCCTGACATCAGAATTCACTCTTTTAGGAGAAATACTCGCGATCAAGCATATCACTCTGGCTAAAGATGTGCTGCGGATTGAAATATCCGGTGAGGTTGAAATCAAAAAGGATCAGCAAATTCCGATCTTTGATCTGACGTTACGCATCATCGGCTATGATGACTTTGTGGCCTCGCTGGAGCAAAAGCAGATTATACGAACCAAACAAGCGGATTATGCACGGATGATTCTCGGGATTTTAAAACAAGATGGGGTTGTACAGACAAAAATCTCCAGCCGTGAAAGTGGCTTATATATAGGTGGATTTAAAGTCAAGACATGGGATGAGGATGATTTTTCTTATGCAAACCCGACGATCGAATATAAACGCAGGCAAAAGCCAGTTATGCCCTAATTTAAGCGGTGACCTCAACCTTATGGGTTTCATCTTCCTTATAACCACAATGCAGCAAGACTTTTTCAGAAAGTTTTGTGCCGACAATCATATGTTCGGCAATGGCCTCTACTTTTTCCATCGTACTGAAAGCCTTTACATCATCCATATTATGAGCACGCACGACGATCGGAATTGAGGCATTCACGCTGCGTAAATTCTTAACAATCTGCTTTGTTATTGTTGCGTCATCAATCGTAATCACTACACAAATAGCCTCATCAAGTTGCGCGGCTTCATAGGTTGTTTTTCTGGCAACGTTCCCCAAGTAAACTGGGGCGGATTTCAGCCGTGCCTCGTGCACGCGCTCGATACTACGGTCAAAACCCAAAATCTGAAATCCTTCTTTGCTTAGAATATCGCCCACTGTTCGCCCCACTCTGCCAAATCCAAAAATAACAATATGCTGTTTCTTCTCTTCGGCATTACGTGCATCATAATCGCTTTTATCCTGATTTTTATTCTCGATATAAATACCGACCTTGCGGGCCAAAGGTTCGATAATCGGGGTCAACAACATCGTCATACCCACCGTGATCAACATAAACTGCCCGACATTTTCCGCCATTAATCCGGCGGTTAGGGCGCTTCCGACCACAAGCAAGCCAAACTCTCCGGCTTGAGACAGTAAAATCGAGCTTTCAGCCGCCACAGCCGTTGGCAATTTCCAAAGCTTGCACAGAGCATAGATAATAGCGGCCTTCATGACCATCAGTCCAATGACCGAGAGGAAGAGCCAAACGGGTTTTGTTGCGATGAAATATAAATTGATCCCCATACCGAAAGACAGGAAGAATATCCCGAGCAACATGCTCTTAAACGGTACAATCAACGAAGAAATTTCATGTCGATATTCCGTATCGGCTAGGATCAGCCCTGCGATAAATGCACCCAGCGCCATGGAAAGCCCTGCATAAGATGCTATAGATGCGCTCACCACGATGATTAACAAAGACAGCGCCATAAAGACCTCGGCGCCGCCATGCGTGTTGGCGAACACAAAGACAGGCTTCAGGATAATCTTTCCAACAAAATAGATCGCCACCACCGTCACGCCCATTTTCAGCAAAGACAGTGAGACAAATTCGACGATATTTTCATTCATATCGACGCTGAGCACTGTTAACAGCAAAAGGATCGGGATGACGGCTAAATCCTGAAACAGCAGGATGCTAAAGCTGGTGCGCCCGACATGGGTGACGAATAATTTTTGCTCGTGCAGCCATTGCGTGACTATCGCCGTAGAGGATAAGGCCAGACTTAGGCCCAGCAGCACAGAGACCTCAACCGCGTTATCCCACCAGAAGGCAATAATACCAATCAAGCTAGCGGTGATCAGGACTTGCGCGCCGCCGAGACCAAAGACCAGACTGCGCATTTGCCAGAGCCTGCGCGGGGTTAGCTCCAGCCCGATTACAAAAAGCAGGAGCACAATGCCAAGCTCGGCTAGGATTTTGACATGCTCGGCTTCTTTCAAACTGAACCCATCGAAAACAGGTAAATGCGGGGCGAGCGCGCCCAAGCCATATGGCCCCATCGCTATGCCTGCAAATAAGTAGCCCAGAGCAACCGGAATTTTGAAATAGCGCAACATTGGAATCACCAACGCCGAAAGCGCAAGGAAAAATCCCGCATGCCAGAATAGCTCTGTGAGGTGTGATTCTTTCATAAGGCCGATGATACAATAGTTCAAGAGCGGCAGTAAGGACGATTTACAGACTACCCACGCAAATCATGGGTTTACTATGTCAGGTCAGTCGTTATTTCCGGCGGCAAACTGATAAATCGCTCGTCATCTTGTTTGTATTTATCACCAAAAGAGCAATTTCGGGCTATAATATAAGATCGTTCTTCGTTTATTTTTGGTGCTTGGTGGGGCACATTATCCCTGAAAAGCATGACTGTGTTTACATTGGGCGAAAAAACACCTGACGGATCAATCAAGCTTGCACCGATAAAATTGCCGACACTGATTTTTGAACTATGTTCTTCTCCGACATCTATGGCATCAAATGAAAGGTTTTCCGGTGAGGTAAACCTTGTGGAATACATAGTATGTGCAACATTGATTGTAAAAGCACTCTTATTAAACTTTAAGTCTTCCAGTGAAACATCTTTCCAACCATCGGGGCGCGAAGCATGTATATGCCAAAGTGTGTTTTCAGGCTCAGAACCTGTTCTTTGCTCTGCCAGAGGATACATAAAGCTCTCATGCATGAAGCCCGCAATATTGTCGAATAATTTGTCCTGAAAACTTTTGTCGCGCTGCATTGCCGGTGACAAAGATACGGCGTAGATATCCGCATTACCATACATCAACCCTTGAGATATATCCGCCAGAATAAACGGCAGGTCACGCCATTTTCTGGCATACACATCCCCAGCATTCGAAAATGTCTGACTGGTTTTATGATTCTTGTTCCATTCTGATATTATGTTTTTTTTAACAAGCACAATTCTCACCCTGTTTTGTACCTTAGTTTATTTTAGATGAAAATCTTATGTCAAGAATTTAAATATTGAATATAATTTAGAAAGGAATCCAGAGAGCTTCAGTAAGGGCGATTTACAGACTACCCACGCAAATCATGATTTTTGTTCAGGTTATTTCAACTTCAAAAAAGTAGAAGTCATATTATATGTAAGTTCAATAATCAGGTTAATTTTCTACTACAATATCCCACGCAATAACTTCTAATATATTATCCCCTAAATGTAGCAAAAAATGCCTAGCCTTATCCATAAAGTTAGCGTTAGCATCGATTTCACTTAAGTTTCCTTTTAACTCTTCTATCCACGAAGAGTTTTCAACCTCCATAATATTAAACCTGATTATAGACAGGCCTTTTGGCAGACAAAGGCAATCAACGGTAGTTAATTTAACAGCTTGGTGAGGAGAGAATATTAGTTTAAAAGGCTTCTCATCCAGATCATCTGCCTCGACTATAATTCGAGGTCCATCACAAATAACTCTTGCTAGTGGAACTGAATGTACAGTAGGAAACCCTTCTAAAGCTATAATTTTCATCTTTTATTAATTCCCTACATCCTGCTCTATAATCGCTTTACGGATTGCCCGTGTTTTACTAAAGCTTTCATAAAGATAGTCTCCGTCCCCTTTACGGATGGCCTTTTGCATGGCGGTCAGATCCTCGGTGAAGCGTTGCAGGATTTCCAGCACAGCGTCCTTGTTATTCAGGAAAATATCCCGCCACATGGTCGGGTCGGAGGCCGCAATCCTTGTAAAGCCCCTAAAGCCTGATGCCGAGAACTGGATCACTTCGGATTTGATATCATCAGAAAGCTCATCAGCCGTGCCGACAATCGTGTAGGCAATCAAATGCGGTAAGTGCGAAGTAATGCCCAGCACCAGATCATGGTGTTCGGGCTCCATGATGTTAATGACCGCGCCCATTTTCTCCCAGAATTCGGAGACTTTTTCCACGGAGCGCACATCTGTTTCCGGCAGCGGCGTGATGATACACCATTTCTTTTCGAATAACTCCACGAAGCCTGATTCCGGACCCGAAAACTCTGTTCCGGCGATGGGGTGTGCGGGTACGATTTCAATGCCCGAACGGCAAAATGGTTTGATCTGATCAATAACCGAGACCTTCACCGAGCCTGTATCACTCAGGATTGCGCCTTGTTTCAGGTTCGGTGCAATAATTTTGGCGACCTTGCCCATTGCGCCCACCGGCACGGCCAAGATCACCAGATCCGCGTCTTCGACACTGAGTGCGAGCTCATCCGTGACAATATTGCCAAGCTCCAGCTCGACCAGCTTTTTGCAAACTTCTTCACTGGCATCGGCCACGACTAATGTTTTTGCCAATTTGTGCGCGAGCACGTTTCTGGCGATGGATGAGCCAATAAGCCCCATCCCTATGATTGTTACTTTACCAAACATAATATCCTCTTATGCCTTAATTTTTAAGGCGTTCAATAATCATTATAAAAAAATTTATTTAAGCGTCTTTGCTATTAATTTCCGGCATCGCCGGATAGCCGCCAATCATCACAGCATTATAATAATCATTGCCAAACAGCTTTGTGATTTTCTCTATCTGGCTTTCGCTGTCTTTCAAAAAGCCCAGAACTTCAACAAGGTGCACGCGGGAGCCATCATTAAATCTGGAGGCGCCTGAATAGATATTCAGAACTTCCATACCCAGCGTTCCAAGCTCGTCTTGAATCTTGTCACGGCGGATATCGCTTTTGAGCTCCAGTCCGATCAAACTGATATCATTGCCGGAATCCATAAATTCGATTTTTGACAGGATTAGTGCTTTTTCGTTGGACAGTTCCAGACTTTCTGCGCCATAAGGCAAGGCGGTGATAATGGATAATTCCTTCTGGACAAATAAATGCCCCCACCATGGCATATCCTCGCCCTGAACGGGCCATGGCATCACGGCGAAAGATGTATCATCCTCCAGCACGGACGTGATTGCCTCAGCTGTGTTACCAACACGTTTCATGGGTACGGCGCTGCCGAAATAGCCTTTGGCCAATTCCCAGCCACGCGAATCTTTTTGCTCTTCAACGACGCTGACGGTCATGCCGGATTGCAGCAGAGCCACCGCGCCGACAAGCTCGCGCCAGATGCCAATAATCGTGCTCTTGGGTAATGGCCCTGTGTGGCGTTTCAATAGGCGGCGGATCATAGCGGCTTCACGCGCTGGCTGCACGATCTGCAGTCCTTCTTTCTTTTTGGCAGAGGCCACAGAGTTCACCAGATCAGCGCGGCGCATCAAAAGATCATGCACATTATTATCAATGGCATCAATTTCTTCACGAATTTCGCTCAATGTCTTTGACATGGTAACCTTTTTGCACCTATTTTATGTCCTGCCCTGCTCGATCAAAAGCAAGCATAGTGTTTGTACAGGGAAGTTAATATAAAATCAAACAGTTGATGAGACTTATTCATGCCTTTGGTTGCTTATAAAAATTTACCAAGCTTTGAACGCCTCAAAAAAGAAGGGCGGACGATCCTGCCGTCTGAGCGTGCGCAGCATCAGGATATTCGGGAGATGCATATTGGTTTGCTGAACATGATGCCCGATGCGGCCTTGCAAGCAACAGAGCGTCAATTCTTTCGGCTGGTGGGGGAAAGTAACCAGATCGCGCAGCTCTATGTTCACCCCTTTACCTTGCCGGAGCTAGAGCGTAGTGCTGAGACCAAGGCCTATATTGATGAATATTACGAGCCTTTTGAACAGCTACAGGAAGAAGGACTGGATGCGCTGATTGTAACGGGAGCGAATGTCAGTAATCCGGCGCTAGAGGAAAATGATTTCTGGAAGCCGCTGATCAAGGTTTTTGACTGGGCGTGGGATAATGTAACCTCGACTATGTGTTCTTGTCTGGCGACTCATGCGGTGATGCAATTCAAGTATAACCAGAAGCGCAGCGCCCTGCCCGATGGCAAGCTTTGGGGGGTGTATCGCCACCGCGTTGCTGACCGGACACATCCTTTGGTACGTAATATGAACACTGTCTTTGATGTGCCGCAATCAAGATTTAACCAGATCACAACCGAGCAGTTCAAAGAAGCCGGCATGAAAATCCTGATCGAGAGCAAGGATACAGGTACGCATCTCGCTGTTAGTCCCGATGGTTTTCGCCTGATCTGTATGCAGGGGCATCCAGAATATGACACGATTAGCCTGATGAAAGAATACCAGCGCGACTTTAAGCTGTATAAGGAGGGTAAGATTTCTTCTGAACCCGCTATGCCGAAAAATTACTGTGAGCAAGATATTTTGCAGAAAATAGAAAGTGGCAGCAGTCTTGAGGATTGTCTAGAGAATACATGGCGGGATAGTGCGCGCTCTATCCTCGCGAGCTGGATTGGTCTTGTCTATCAAGTCACCAATCTTGATCGTCAAAAACAATTTATGGATGGTGTTGATCCGAATAACCCGCTGGGAATTTGATGACTTAGTCTTTTTCCTGCACATATTCCAGTAGTATCAAAATCATCTGCAATACGGATTCTTGATGTTTATATAGGTTTCTCAAGCAATTTTCCAAAACTTCGCGTTCCTCTTCTGTCATGTGTGCCCTCATATGGTTAAACCACCAACAGGCACTATGCCCGCTGGTGGCTGGGTGTTCGTAACCGTATCAACAGAAACGGCGCGATGCTTTTAAGCTTGCGCTTTGGACATGACATCACCACCCAGCCTTAGGGCTGAGAGGTGACACTTTTGCGGCAAGTGTCCTGCCGCTGTTGATCAGAGGTTACGAAACCCCAGCCAAACCTCACACATTTTGACTAAGGATTTTGTAACAGAAAAACTATGTTGGATAAAATCATTTTGTCGAATTCCCATGCCCCTTGACAAAATAGGAATAAATTACTATATATACCTGTATGTTTATGTTCAAAACACACCCCGCCCCACGATTTTACGCTATTATTGCGTCTTCTTACTTTAGCCAAAAACATAGCTATGAAAAAAAAATGAGCCAAACAAACTATACAAAATGGGGGGCGCGAAAAAAAAATGTGCCAAACAAACTATACAAACCACATGGGATCAAAAATCAGGAACAAAACGAAGGATCATTATTTACCAATTAAATCAACACTTTAAACCCAGGCAACATCGCGCGTTGCGCCCGCCACAGGTTTTCGGCCACGTAAAATTTCTTTGGTCTTGGCAAAAACTGCTGAACCGGAGCCTTTATCATCGATTTTGGCATAGACTTCCTTTTTAAATTCGGCAACATAGACACCCGCAGCGATAGGAATAACCGTCTTGCCCAGATATTCAAATGTGTTGGAAAAGCGCTGAATTGTACGACTATGGAATGGCGGTGTGTATAAAGCGCCTTTGCTTCGTAATGGTGAGAAGAGGTTATCCTTCATGTAGAAATTGAGCTGGTAATGGCTAAAGGGTGAGCCTTGCCCGAAAGGTGACCAGTCAGCATGCGCCCAGAACCCACCGCGATTAGGCACAACGACCATTAGCCTGCCATTGGGTTTTAAGACCCGCCAGACTTCCCTGAGGCAAATACGCAAATCCTCAGCACATTCCAGATAATGGACAAGGAGAATGCGATCCATCGCATTATTTTCCAGCGGGAAGCTATCCTCATAGGCCATGCAAACGGCGTTCTTTTTATCCTTGGGCCAGAGACAAGCCCCTTGCCCCGAAGGCATCACCGCGATGATACGCTCGGCCTCGTCTTTGAATTGATCCAAAAAGGGAATCGTATAGCCGCACCCCATAACACGAAGCCCATGAACATCATCCCAAAATCCCGCAATTGCAGATGAGATTACACGCTGAACGAGGTAGCCCTCGCGGGTTCTGTAGAAATCTTTGATGTCATTAACCGAGCGGTACAATCTCTTTTATCCTGTTCTTAAAGCAAGTGATCGCGGATCTGGTAGACTAGCGGGATGTCTGCTTCTGGCATGGGATAATCATACAGATCCTGAGGCCTGACCCATGCAAATTCCTGTCCTTCGAGAGATTGTATCTCGCCCTTCCAGACACGGCACACAAAAAGCGGCATTAAAAGATGAAACTCTTCGTAGCTATGCGAGGCAAATCCTATAGGGGAAAAGCAACATTCCCGAGTTTCTACGCCGATCTCTTCTTCCAGTTCCCGCACAAGCGCAAATTCAGGGGTCTCTCCATCCTTGACTTTCCCCCCCGGAAACTCCCACAGGCCGGACATGGGCTTCCCCAAAGGGCGCTGTGCTAGCAGAACGTTATTATCTTTATCGATAAGAGCTGCTGCTGCCACAAGTAAAATATCAAGCTCCGGCGGATTTAGGGGCCGCGGATATTTCAAGGCTTCTTCACATCGCATTTTCTCACTCATGGGTAATAGCATATAAAAAAAGGCCGTGACTAATCACGACCTTTTTATGTTTATCCATAAGATTTAGAGGCTATTGCGCACCCTCTTCAGCCGGCGCATCTTGCGCTTCTTCACCTGCGGCAGGTTCTTTTGCATTTTCTGCCTCGGCATCATCCTGTTTTTGAGGCTCGATCAAGTTACCTTGCAGATCATAACGCTTGATTTCAGATTCCTGATTAAGACCCATAATATATTCATTTAGAATAGACTGGTTCAGACTCTGACGGATATAAGGTTCGATTTGCTCGAAAGGTGCAGGTTCGCTTTTACCCTTTGCAGACACTTTTATAATGTGGAAACCGAATTGTGTTTTCACAGGCTTTTTTGTATATTTGCCAACTTCAAGTGCAAAAGCCGCCTCAGCAAATTCAGGCACCATATCGGCTTTACCAAAAGACCCAAGATTTCCGCCATTTTCTGCTGTGCCATCAATAGAATTTTCTTTTGCAAGTGCCGCAAAATCTCCACCTTCATTCAGCTTCTTGACAATATCTTTAGCTTTAGCTTCTTCTTCAACAAGAATATGCGCTGCCGTCACCTGATCTTGTGGTTCAAATGCCTCGACATATTGATCATATTCACTGCGAATGCGCTCATCTGTCATTTTCTCGGCAATCAGATCCCCAACAAATTTGGAGCGTATAATTTGCTTTTTGGCATTTTCAAGTTGCTCAAGGACTTCTTCATTATTATCAAGTCCGGCTGTCTCAGCCTTTTGAGTGATCAGCTTATTATTGATCATTTGCTGTAATGCAATCTGTATAAGCTGCTCTTGCGGCATTTGCTGCATTTGCGGTGGAAAGTTTCCAATGCCTGCCACAACTTCTCCGAAAGTTATGCTTTCACCGTTGACTTCGGCTAAAACGGCACCAGCATTAGGCATCTTGCTTTCAGGTGTTTCTTTGGCAACCTTTTCTTTTGTGTCCGTCTTTTTGCCGGAAGATAATGAGGCCATAATGTCCTGTGACCCACTCATCTTTCCAGACATGAAGGCCAAGACACCTACGGCAGCGACAACTAGTATTACAAGGATAATAACTATCGCATTTCCATCTTCATTATTGTTTTCTTTATTTGTAATAAGGTCTTTTTGATCCTTAATCATGGATTTAATCTCCTGAAAGTTCTTAGTAAAACGTCACGAATCATAATCTGATGATTGACGTTAGTGTATGCATTAATGCTTTTCAACATTAAATATACAAGGAGTCCACAGCACTTTTATTGACGCGGGGGCTTTTGCACCTTATACCAATAGCGCGCAGCACGTTTGCTGCGTTTGAAAAATTACTTGATATACCGGAGTTATTTATGGTTCTCGGCCTTGCAACAAAACTTTTTGGCTCATCAAATGATCGCGCATTAAAGAAACTAAAGAGTCATATTGGCCCTATTAATGCGCTTGAAGAAACCTATCAAAAGATGAGTGACGCCGAGTTGCAGGAGCAAACTAACGTCTTCAGGCAACGCATTGAAAAAGGTGAGTCGCTCGATAATTTGATGCATGATGCTTTTGCGGTTGTGCGCGAAGCGGCGAAAAGAACTCTGGGCCAGCGTCATTATGATGTGCAGCTTATTGGTGGTATTTGTCTGCATGAGGGAAAAATAGCGGAAATGCGCACAGGGGAAGGTAAAACCCTTGTTGCGACTTTGGCTGTTTACCTTAATGCCATTGAGGGCAAAGGAGTTCATGTTGTTACTGTGAATGATTATCTGGCACAACGCGACTCGGCGTGGATGAGCCAAGTCTATGGCTTTTTGGGCCTAACAACTGGCTGTATCGTTAGCAATATCAGTGAAGCCCAAAGACGCGAAGCTTATAAATGCGATATTACCTATGGTACGAATAACGAGTTTGGCTTTGATTATTTGCGTGATAATATGAAATTCAAGCTGGAACAAATGGTGCAGCGTCCTTTTAACTTCGCGATTGTTGACGAGGTCGACTCGATCCTGATTGATGAAGCCAGAACGCCGTTGATTATTTCTGGTCCTTCCGAGGGTGATGTCACGCAATATCAGGAAGTTGATAAAATCATTCCATCTCTCACAGAGGAAGATTTTGAACTGGAAGAAAAACACCGCAGCGTTGTTTTGACTGAGGCTGGTCAGGAACATGCAGAAGAGCTTCTGAAGGAATTCGGGCTATTACAAGAAGGCGGGCTTTATGATGTGCAGAATATTGCTCTTGTGCATCACGTTAATCAGGCTTTGAGAGCACATAAACTCTTCCACGCCGAAAAAGATTATATCGTGAAGGATGGTAAGGTTATTCTGATTGATGAATTTACAGGCCGTATGATGGAAGGACGCCGACTATCCGAGGGTTTGCACCAAGCCCTAGAAGCCAAGGAAAATGTGCCGATTGAAAATGAGAACCAGACTTTGGCCTCTATCACCTTCCAGAATTACTTTAGGCTATATCCGAAGTTGGCGGGTATGACTGGTACGGCAATGACTGAAGCCGCAGAATTTGACGAAATTTACCGCCTTGGCGTGATTAACATCCCGACACATAAAGAAATATCACGGATCGACTTTGATGATAAAATCTATAAATCAGCCAAAGAGCGTGAAGATGCTGTTGTTAGCCTGATCAAGGAATGTCATGAGCGCAAACAGCCTGTTCTTGTCGGTACGGTTTCGATTGAAAAATCCGAAGGTCTCTCTGCGCGGCTGAAGAAAGAGAAAATCAAGCATCATGTTTTGAATGCCCGCCAGCACGAGCATGAAGCCTATATTATTGCTCAGGCTGGAACACCTTCTGCGGTGACAATTGCCACGAATATGGCCGGACGAGGCACAGATATTCAGCTTGGAGGTAATTTGGAGATGCGTATCGATCAGGAGGTTGATCCTGAATGGCCTGAGGATAAGCAGCAAAAAGCTGTCGAGAAGATTGAAGCAGAAATAAAAGAAAATAAAAAGCAGGTTTTAGAATCTGGCGGCTTATTTGTTATCGGGACAGAGCGCCACGAATCACGCCGTATTGATAACCAGCTTCGCGGACGTTCCGGCCGTCAGGGTGACCCAGGTGCATCTATGTTCTTCTTATCCGTAGAAGATGAATTGATGCGTGTCTTTGCCGGACAGCAACTTGAAAGCCTGCTTTCCAATAAGAATATCGGCCTTGAAGAAGGTGAAGCTCTGGAGCATCCATGGATTTCTAAAATGCTGGAACGGGCGCAAGGCAAGGTCGAAGGCATGAACTTCGAGATGCGGAAAACCTTGCTTAAATATGATGATGTGATGAATGACCAGCGTAAAGTTGTTTATGAACTTCGCAAGGAAATCATGGAATCAGATGATATTTCCGACATCACACAAGAATGGCGCTATGATTCTGCAGAAGGCATTGTAAATATGTGCATTCCGCTGAAATCCTTTGCTGATCAGTGGGATCTGGAGACGTTGGAAACAGAGATTGCACGTGTCTTCAATATGCATCTACCCATCAAGGATTGGGCCAAGGAAGAAGGTATTGCCGATCAGGAGATAGTTGATCGCCTGATTGAAAAGGCTGATGAGGCTATTGCAGAAAAGGCTGCTAATATTGGCCCTGATATTTGGCATCAAATTGAAAAAAGTATTGTCCTTCAGATTTTCGACCAACAATGGAAGGAACATTTGCTGGCGCTTGACCACCTGCGTCAGGGTATTAATTTGCGCGCCTTTGGTCAAAAAGATCCCTTGAATGAATATAAAACCGAGGCCTTTGAACTTTTTGATACGATGCTGACGGCGATGCGCGAATCCATCACACAGACTTTGAGTATGGTTGAATTTAATGTTGAAGCCAGTGACAAGGATGTTCTGATCCCGCGCTTATCGTCGCAAGCCGAGCAACAGCCAATGAGAGAGAGCCGCCTTGATCCAGCTATGACAGCACAACCGCAAGATCCTGCCGCAGCTAGACAGCCTTTATCTTCTGCTAAGCCTATGCCGATGAAAAATGCAGCCTTTGATGAGAATGATCCCGAGACATGGACAAAGACACCGCGTAATGCGCCCTGCCCTTGTGGTTCAGGTAAGAAATACAAGCAATGCCATGGTAAAATCAAGAAGGCTGTAGGCTCTTAAGATATGCCAGAGGTTAAACCGGACATTGTTATCTTCGGAGCAGGTATCGCCGGATTATGGCTCTTCCATCACTTAAAGCGCAAAAATTTTGACGTTCTACTACTGGAAAAATATTCTATTGGAGGCGAACAAAGTATTGCCTCGCAAGGCATTATTCACTCTGGCCTGAAATATTGTCTGGCGGGTAAGGTCAATAAGTTAGCCCAGACGATTAGTGAAATGCCGCAAATTTGGCGTAACGCCTTAGAGGGTCAAGCTAGCGTCGATTTAAGCAAGGCAACTATAAACGCGCAATCACAGGATTTGTTGATCCCCAAAGGTATTCTTGGCGATCTCGTTAAATTAGCGACCAAGAAAGCCTTGGGCGACTCCGTGCATGATGTAAAAAAAGAAGACTGGCCGGAATCTATAAAATTTTCGGGCTTTAATGGCTCTATCGTAGCGATGAATGAGCTTGTCCTTGATATCCCCAGCGTCGTTAGGGCCTTGGCAGATCCTTATAAAGATTCGATCAAGAAACTGCCCAAGGCTTTTGCCGATAAGCCCTTCGAGTTTTTGCGAGACCATAATATTACACCAAAGCGTATTATCTTTACGGCTGCACGTTCCAATCTGGAGATTGCCAAACATCACGGGCACAATGACGGCCTAGAGACTCAGCACCGTCCCCTGCTCCAGATTATGATGAAGAATGCCCCGTTCGAGCTTTATGCGCATCTGGTTGGCAAGAGTGACAAGCCCGTTGCCACTGTGACTACGCATAAAACTTCTGATGGTTCTTTGGTGTGGTATCTGGGCGGTCTAGCTGCGGAAAAGCAAAAGGACTACCCCTCCGATAAGGCCATTGCAGAAGCTAAAGAATCCTTGCTGCGCTATATGCCGGATATTGATTTGAGCGATGCAGAATGGGCGACATTGCCGATTGATCGTGTGGAGGGTAAATCGCGCACAAATAACTGGCTGCCTGATACGCCGACCATTCATAAATGCGATGATGCGCTTTATGCTTGGCCGACAAAACTAACCTTTTCGCCGATGCTTGCGGATATGGTAGAAAAAATTCTTAACGAAGAGCAGATTGTCGCCAGCAGCAACACTGGCGATTTTGGATTTTTACAGGATGTAGATTACGCTAAAACACCATGGGATAAGGCACAATGGAAAAAGTAAGGCTAGGCAATTCCGGATTGGAAATATCACAACTGGGTTTGGGCACGGTTAAATTTGGACGTAATCAAGGTGTGAAATACCCGCAAGGTTTTGAGTTACCGAGTGAGGAGTTTCTAGCCGAGTTTCTGGATTTAGCAAAATCGTTCGGGATTAATATGCTTGATACTGCGCCCGCCTATGGTACGAGTGAAGAACGCCTTGGGCGTCTCCTGAAGGGCCAGCGTGAAGACTGGGTGATTGTCGGTAAGGCTGGAGAGGAATTTGAAAATGGCGAGTCGAGCTATCACTTTACACCCGATCATTTTAAATTCAGTCTGGAAAGATCTCTTAAACGTCTGAACACAGATTATATGGATATGTTGCTGATCCACTCCGACGGGAATGATATGGACATCCTGCAAAATGGTGATCTTATTGCATGCTTGCATGATTTTAAAGAGCAAGGCCTCGTCAAAGCAATTGGCGCATCCACCAAAACCGCCGAGGGCGGGATTAAGTGCCTAGAGCTGATGGATGTGGTGATGGCAATGTACACGCCGGATTATACGGATGAGAAGCCTGTGCTGGATTATGCCGCCGCGCATAATAAGGCCGTGCTCCTGAAGAAAGTCTTATCGAGCGGGCATAACACAGATATTAATGCTTGCATGAGATTTGCCTTTGCGCATCCCGGCACGACGGCAGCAATTATCGGCACCATCAACCCTGAGCATTTAAAGGCGAATGTGAGGGGGTGTGAGGGGATAGAAAAATGAAGCTGTCTAAAATATTTTTGGTATTATCTCTACTGCTAAATATCATACTGATTGTCTTTGGCGGTAGCCAAATAATTGACCAAGGCATTACAATTACTTATCAATCAGCTTCAATTGATTACTTTATAGATAATGTTAAATTCACACAGTATCTTTTAAACCAAATTTTGGTTGGTAAAGAAGTTGCAGAGATAGAAAGCATATTAAAGTTGATACAGGATGCCGATTATATCGTAAAAAGATATGACAACTCTATTGAAATAGAAAATTGGGTTCTAGAAATTAAGGACAATAAAATTATTTCAATAGAAGATATTAATAATTAACTTTCCCCATCAATCACCATCCATATCCTCTGGTGGGGTGACGCGCACGAGGGTGATCTGGTTGCGCTGGCGTCGCTGTACATCCATACGGAAACCATGGAATGAGAAACTCTGCCCGACTTTGGGAACCATTTGGGATTCATAGAGGATAAGCCCTGCGAGCGTTGCATATTCCTCATCCGGTAAGCCCCAGTCAAATTCACGGTTCAGATCACGGATGGTGACACTGCCATTGATCATATAAGTACCGTTGGCAAGCTTACGAACCCCCTTCATCTGGATATCATGCTCGTCATCAATATCTCCGACGATTTCCTCAAGGATATCCTCCAGCGTGACAATCCCCATGAATGCGCCATATTCATCCACAACCACGGCAAAATGCTCTTTGCGCTCACGGAAGGATTGGAGCTGATCATAAAGCGCCGTCGTTTCAGGCACGAACCATGGCTTCATGATAATATTGCCGATATTGATTTTTTTGACATCTCCATCGACATCGCGCAATTCCCGTAATAGATGCTTGGCATGGATCAAACCAACAATATTATCGGTGTTATCCTTGTAAAGTGGCATGCGCGTATAGGGACTTTCCAGAACCTCATCCACAATTTTATCTACAGGTGCATCAATGTCGATCATACTAACATTCTTACGATGAATCATAATATCTTCGATATCCACATCTGCCAAATCAAGGATCGAGCGCAGCATAGCGCGCTGCTCCTGTGTTTCTTCCTCAGGCCCTTCATGCATTTCAATGGCGCCGCGCAAAAGCTCCAGATGCGAGCCTGCGCCAACTCGTGAGATATCCACACCAAAAAGCTTCAGGACATTACGCACAATCCATGTCACAGTTTCTGTCACGGGGGCAAAGATCATAATTACAAAACGGATGGGTCTTGCGATTCGCATAGACATGGTTTCGGCGTGATGAAATGCATAGGTTTTGGGCAAGACTTCGGCAAAGATCAAAACCAGTAAGGTCATGACCAGCGTTGCTATAAACACGCCGGCCTCACCGAAAAGCTTGATAAACAGGCTGGTGGCAATGGCCGAGGCTAGAATATTGACCATGTTATTCCCCAGTAACAACGCCCCTATCATGCGATCTTTATGCTCGCGGATCCGGTTTACCGCTGCGGCCTTTTTATTACCCTCCTTCTCACGACTAAGCAGGCGCACACGAGACGCCGCCGTCAGAGCGGTTTCAGAGCCCGAGAAGAAGGCAGAAAACAAGAGCAGTAAAAATATTGCTGCCATAGAGAAAAGAGTCGCACTATCCATCCTTTATATGTACCTCTTTGTTATTAATTTTACTAGTCAGGTAATCGCGGATGCGAATAAGCCATGCGCGGGATTTTCCCTCTTGGGCATAATGTCGTGATTTTAATTTATGGTATATATAATCCTCGACCTCATCATCATCCATTTCGCTGTCTATTATTTCTGTTAATTGCTGGACAGCTTTTTTTGCTATATCTGCACCACAATCCGTAAGATATAAATTGAGCAATTCATCATCATCATCGACCTTGTCACAAATAGGTGTGTGATACGTTTCAAAAATCACACTAGCTTCTTCCATAGGTTCTATCCAGAGTGGGTTTTGTGTTTTTCTATTCCTGCCGTAATGCATGGATTTTTGATCCAAATAATCCCTGATCTCAATCAGCCACTCACGAGCCTCACCCTCATTCGCCGAATAACTCGAGTCAAGCTTCTCTTCTATAAACTGCGCAATTTCGTCATCTTCCATGTCGCTTTTGATAATCTCATCAAGCTCACAAACGACCTGTCTTGCGTTTTTTTTTCCTTCACTTTCTAGGAAATAATCAAATAGTTTTTCTTCGTTAAACTCATAATCCGAAAGCGCGCCTTGAAAATAATAGCAAGCAAAGATATATCTTGCTTGTGGCAAATCTTTATCCCATAGAGGGTGCTTATGTTTTTCACTCATGATGATTTATTTTTTAAGTAGTCACATATTTTCATGAGCCAGTTTCTGGCTTCACCGGATTGCGGAAGTAAATTAGATTTCAGTTTTTCAGCCACAAAAATCTCGACATCTTTATCATCCAAATCACTATCAATGACCCAAGTCAGGTTGTTTATGGCCTTGTTGATTGTATCCTCCCCATTATCCTTATAAAACAGGTCGAGGATTTCCTGCTCTTCTTTTTCCGCGCCCAGATTTTTTAATAGGGTTGAATAATATTCCGAGAACAACGTCACAAGCCCCACCATATCAGCATCGTACAGCCTGTCTTTTATCGGGCGTGCCTCTTCGATTTCGGTCATGCGACGTTGGATGTAATCACAAATATCAATCAGCCATTTTCGATAGTTATTATCTGCAACCAGCCAGTTAGCCCCCAGTCTCAGATCTATAAAGCTTTCTACCTCTGAGTTATCCATATCGCTTTCTATTATCCGATTAATCTGCTGCAATGACTTCAGAATATTTTCTTTATCTGTATTTTCGATATAACTTTCGAGACGCGCTTTTTCGCCTCCATAATCATCGAATTCTCCTTCAAAATAAGGAAAAAACAAACCTTCTGCTTCTTTCATTGTTTCATTCCAAAGAGGATGTTTCATATTGCTTTTTATCATGTTTAATCGCTTTTTGTTGGAAATGCTGTCAGGACGCGCCAACCATTCGGTCGGTTTGGATCTCGCCTTAACCTGACTATTACAGCATTAGTTTGCGTTACCTGTCCAGTTGGGCCGTAAACAGACTGTCCTGTAGATTCGTTAAAGGTGTGTATCCACTCAAGCTTATGAATCTTGCCATCAACAAGGTCTTTCATTTTCTTACGCCCTTCCGGGGTTTTCATTTTTTCATGAATGGTGCGCTCGATTAAATGCTCTGCTTGCCGGAGAGATTTAAAAGTAGATATATTCTTTGAACTATTTTCTTTTAAATACCGGTCTCGTAAGGCTTTGATACTAAGCCCTACATGTTTGGCGATTGTGTGTCCCTGCCCTGATTCATTAACGCGCCCCTCATGGCTTACAAGGCTTTCTCTTAAATATTTGAAATGAGAGCGCTCTCTGCTTTGGGATTGCTGCATCTCCTTTTTCAAGTTCAGCAGATTTTCACGCTCCAGCCCGCTTCTCTTGATTTGCTTCATGACGAAGCTGCGCACTGAGGCAGCTTTGCGCTTTCCCTTTCGATTGGTTTCAGGCTTCGGGCGGCCTTTAAACTGGGTATATTCCAGAGTATTATTGATGACAGGCTCATGCTTTATGGCATAATTCACAAAGCCACTTACACTGCTAAATGGCACAGCAAGCCACAGTGCCAGTAAAAATAGAAGTATGCGAAGATTTAGACCTTTTTTAGTCATTACTTTCCAACTTTGCTTTTAAGGTAATCCCTAATACTGATTAGCCATTTACGAGCTCCTTCAGATTCCGCAGTTTCATGAGGGCCTAGTTTTTTTTCAAGAAATTTCTTTAAATCATCATCACTGGCTTGACTATCGATCAATTCAGTTAGCTGCTCTATGACAATTATGACAAAATCATTTCCATATGTTTTTATAAATTTATCAAGGCGTTTTTGCTCATCATTAGCCACGAATTTATCTGCATCATCAGAATAATAATTTGTAAAAAGCTTATCAATTTCATTCATAGGCCGGATTAAAGGGTCAATTTTGCTATTGAGGTAATCACGTATTTCGATAAGCCAATCACGGGATTCACCGGGTTCTGCGGCGTCGCAAGATCCTAACTTAGTTTCTATAAATTCTGCCAATTCATCGTCACTCATGTGACTGTCTATGAGTTGGGTTAGTTGATCTATTACAGCTGAGGTGCAGTTTTTTCCATATAGCTCCATAAACCTATCAAAACGATCTTCTTCGTACTTCGCGATAAATTTATCGGCACCATCGAAATAGCAACTGCTAAAAAATTTTATTGCTTGTTCCATGGGCTGTTCCAGAAGATAATATTTGCTACGCAAGTAATAATCGCTTTTGTTTTTCATACCACGACCCCTTTTTAAGATGGAAATGCTGTTACAATTTGGTATCCATTGGGCATTTTATTGTTACGTAGCAGGGTAACTTTGACACCATGAACATTGCTGAATTCTCCGGTATGGCCGTTATATTTTCGGCCCGTGATTTCAGAAAAAGTATGACTTAATTTAAACTCTCCATTATGCGGCCCTCGAAGGAAATCTCTCATTTCCTTACGGCCTTCTGGTGTTTTCATTTTTGCTTCTATGGTTTTTTCAATGAAACGCTCTGCACTTCTTAGATCTTTAAAGGTTGAGAAAGTATTAGACTTTTTCCCCTGTTCTACTTTTTCTTTTTGATGACGGTCTTTTAGCCCCTTATTACTCAAGCCAACGTGCTTTTCTATAGTATGCCCCTGCCTTAAGCCTGTTTCATGAGCGATGATGCCTTCTTTTATGTATTTGAAATTAGCACGATCGCTTGCCTTAGATGACCTAATGTCCCGAATGAATTTTTTAAAATTTTCACGCTGGTAAAGCTTTTTTTGGTGCAATCTGTCCAGAATTGTTTTTTTACTTGCGCCGTGGCCTTTTCTGCCTTTTTTGTTCTTCCCGTAATTACTTCGTCCGCGATTAGAGTTAATTTCTGTGAGGTATTCTGAGGGTTCGGTGTATCCTACCGATTGCGCCGATAGAAGAGAAAAACTATGTGCCGCCGACACAGGTAAGGCTATGCCGATCAATATTAGAATTGCGGCTATGGCATATAGTTTTGCGGTTGGTCTATTTCTCATACAGCTCCCTATTCAGGTTGCAGCAATATAATCCGTTAAAAGCTTACGCACATCGGATTCGTCTACATCCTGCGTTATAAAGGCATCGCCGATAGCTTTGGTCAGGATAAAGGTCATTTTGCCGCCTGAGGCTTTTTTATCGCCGCGCATCACGGTCATCAGATAATCGACATCTGTTTTGATGTGCTTGGCATCTGTGGGTAGGCCTATTTTTTCAAGGTGTTTTTTAACGCGGTCAAAATCATCCTTATCGCATAGGCCCATGCGCACAGATAAATCAAAGGCCATCACCATTCCGATCGAGACAGCTTCGCCATGTAAAAGCGTTCCATCATATTGTGCGGCAGCCTCCAGCGCATGGCCAAATGTGTGCCCCAGATTAAGGAGTGCGCGTTTGCCGCCTTCACGCTCGTCAGCCTCAACAATTGCCGCCTTGGCCTTACAGCTTACCTCGATGGCGTAACCGATGGCAAAGGGGTCCAGATTAATGACGTCTTCGCCATTTTCCTCCAGCCACTCAAAGAACTGGTAATCGTCAATAAGTCCGTATTTCACAACTTCAGCATAGCCAGCCAGCAATTCGCGCTTTGGCAAGGTTTCTAGTGTCAGAACATCTGCGACCACGACGATGGGCTGATAGAAACTTCCAACGAGGTTTTTGCCCTGAGTGGTATTAATGCCAGTCTTTCCCCCGACGGAGCTATCAACCTGCGATAAAAGAGTTGTCGGGATTTGTACATAAGGCACGCCGCGCATGACGGTGCTGGCGGCGAAACCAGCGAGATCGCCGATAACCCCGCCACCTACGGCAAAAACCACTGAGTCACGGTGAATATGGCTTGAGAGCATCCAGCTATGGAGCTGTTGCAGGTGCTCATATGATTTGGTAGCTTCACCTGCGGGCAATGTTCTGATTTCACAAGTATCGGGGTTAAGCTCTTTAAGAGAGTCTTGAAGAACTTCTGCGTATTGTTTTGTGTTCACATCCGCCACAAGAAATGTCTTTTTCTGCCCTACAGAAATGGGTAAGAAATCATCTATGCGGGGTATAATATTTTTTCCAATATAAATTTCGTAGCTGCGATCACCCAGATCAATTGTTACTATTTTTGTTTCCATTTTCCTCGTTCACTCTTTGTTTTTTGTTCTTTTAGTCCAAATTCAAAGCCCCGTACAGAGCCTTGTTGATATCTTCTAAAACTTTGCTATCCACTTGATCGCTTCTGATATGGATTTGGGCTTGGGCGTAATATGGTTTTCTTTTCTCAAGCAAATCTATCAAAGTCTGTTTCGGGTTATCTGTCTGTAGTAATGGCCTTTTATTGTTGCGGGAAACGCGTTCATACAAGATTTCTATATCCGCATCCAGCCAGATAGAAAGCCCCTTATCCAAAATGGCTTGTCTGGTATCTTCATATACGAAAGCGCCACCGCCTGTAGAAATCACAGGGGCACCTTTTGCCAAAGTCTTTTCAATCATCTCATATTCCATGCGACGGAATGCATCTTCTCCGCTTGTGGCGAAAATATCAGAGATTGTTGCGCCCTGCTCAATTTCGATTTCTTTGTCACAATCAATAAAGGGCAGGTCCAATGCCTTGGCGAGCATACGCCCTATATGGGTTTTGCCGCAGCCCATTATTCCCACCAGTACAACTGGAGCTGCATTTCGGATTAATTGTTTTGAGAGTAGCTTTGTATCGATCATCTTGCTTATTATGAAGTTAAAATTATCATGATCTGGAATAACATATTTTTATGCGGCTTTAAAAGCTGAACGTATTTTGCTATATGTTGTCCACTCATTATACTTGTAATTTTAGTATTCCAAAAAGTAACAAAGAGAGCGATATATGCGCGCCATTATGAAATTATTTTTTTTGATTATAGTGATTGGACTAACGGCAGGAGTTATTCTTGTCACAATTTCCGATCCGGCTATAAACCAAGAAACTGTGACAAAGCAAATACCTTATGAGAATATCGAAATTGATGAATAACCCTTTGCGAATAAATCTATTTTTCCTGCTTTTTTCTTATTTTTGTATCGTTTCACTTTCTGCCCTTGCGCAGGAAAACGTGACAGAAAAAATAACGTCTCTAAAAAAAGAAGGATATAACACGTACATTGAGTCAACCGGACTATATTTACAAGACCATCAAAGCAGTCTCGGGAATGGCCTTTATCACGGCGCAAAGCGTGGACAGATTGCTTCTCTTATTAGAGGCATTCAGGATCAAGCACAATGGGCCGCACAGAGTACACTCATCAAGCGGCTACTTTTAACACAGGCTGATACAAGTATTCTTGAAAATGACATTCCATTTTCCGAAGAGAGCGATCTTCTGGCGATCAGGCTAAAGGCATTACTGGCTTTAGGTTTACAAAATCAGGCTTTTAGACTTTATTCCGAGTTGGATAACACGAACACTCACAACGCCCTACATTATTATGGGGTATTATCCATGTTGATGAGTGGTGAGAAAGCTTTGGCTTGTGTCGAGATAAAAACACTTTTTCCTGATTATCAAGACCTTGAGGAATGGCAAAAGCTGAATACTTATTGCGCCGTTAGCCTTTCTGTGCCTTCAGAATCCAAGCCGGAAGAAGAAAATGAAGGCACAGAGGAAAAAGATATTTTAACTCAAATATCCGAGTCTACAGAGTTTTTATTTCCCTATCTACCTGAAACTTTTGAGTCTTTATCTCTGGAGGACAAAGCCTTTCTTGTAGCCGAGAAGCGTTTGAATTTCGCGGGATATGATAAAAATAATTACAAGACTTTGCCGGCAAATCATATTCAAGCTTTATTGCTTGCGCCCCATATAAACAACTCCCAAAAAATTCTACTTTATATACGTGGTGCACAAACCGGAGTAATTGCACCAGAAGATTTAACAGTGCTGTATACCAAGACCGCCCAAGGTATTAAAGCGGATAAAAGGCAAGCCTCAAACGTAGAAAAGATTGCTGTGCTCTATTCTGAAATGGGCGATACGTGGCTTGCCTCTTCGAAGATCAAATTTATGGGTGATATTATATTATACGCAAAAACACATGGGGTAGCGGCACTCATTCCTTTCCTGCCGATGCTTCAAAAAATAGATCCCGAGGATATTCAAGGTGGAGTGGAAGATATAAGACTTATATTATTAGCCGCCATTATTGCGCATGCAGAAATAAATACAGATTGGGTCATTTCACTTTCAAAAATGACTGTGGAAAATGAAGATGAAAAAAAATTACTAGATAGACTCATAATTTCAAGTTTCCTATTGTCTGACCCTACTAAAATGAGTAATAAAAAGCGCCTTGCTGTTGTGGATGTCATAGAAAAATCAAGAACAGAAATAAGCCTGACCTTGAAAAATATTATAGAAAATATTGACACACAACACAGTAAACATGCTAATGTCACTCAGATTTATGACAATAATGAATTATTGGAGACAATTAAGAGTTATAAAATGCCTAGCTATATGCTGACAAATGCTATAAAAGATGCGTCAGGAAAATCTATGGCGAGTGTTATTTTGTTGAGTAATATTGTTTTAACGGAACTTAGTCCGGCTGATATCTATATAGGCACAGTGGACTTTATCGCCAGAGCAATGAATAAGATTGGACTAACAAAAGAAGCGCGGAATATTTTAGCAGAATATGTATTACGTGCGGAAGAACGATAATTAAGGAGAAAATAAATGGCGAGACCTGGACGACCTGCGATGCCAAAACCAGACTTGAGTCCTCATGTAGAGTCCTTTTTGGACATGCTGACGACGGAACGCGGTGCTGCGTTGAATACACGCCAGGCCTATTGGCGTGATCTTGCCGATGCCAGCCTTTTCTTTAGAAATGAACTAAATACAGAAATTGATAAGACTACGACTGATCAAATCAAGAAATACCTTTCTGACCTGAGTGAGAAAACCAATACAAAAGGTACAAATAAAGGCAAGATTGCTGTACGCACAGTCGCCAGACGTTTATCTGCCCTTCGTCAATTTTACCGTTATTTAGTTTCTGAAAATATACGTGAAGACGACCCCACCTCTACTATAGAAAGCCCAAAACAAGGCCGCACTTTGCCTAAGACTTTGAGCGAAAGTGAAGTTACTGCGCTTATTAAAACAGCCGGCGCAAAAGGGAATGCAGAGAGCATCCGTCTTGTTTGTCTGCTTGAGATGCTTTATGCGACAGGTCTTCGTGTTTCAGAATTAGTTGGCTTGCCGATGTCAGCAATTGATCAAAAAGGCAAGTTCTTGGTTGTTGCCGGTAAAAGCGGACGCGAGCGTATGGTGCCACTTAGTACACCAGCTCACAAAGCTCTTGAATCCTATTTGAATGTTCGTAAAGAACATATTGGCGAAGATGGTAAAGCTGCTCAAGAAAAATGGGTATTCCCATCCAAGACTTCTGATAGTGGCCACCTGACACGACAAAGATTTGCCCAGCTCCTGAAGGATCTGGCCCGTGAAGCAAAAATAGATGAAAGCCGCGTAAGCCCGCATGTTCTTCGTCATGCTTTTGCAACACATCTACTAAGCAATGGCGCAGATTTACGTTCTGTTCAAAAAATGCTTGGTCACGCTGATATTACCACTACTCAAGTCTACACACATATACTGGGTGAAGATGCGAAGAAGACGGTCGAAGAAAAGCACCCTCTTTCGAAGAAATCCTCCGGTAAGTAACGCTGTTAGGAAGCATGGATTATGAGCCAACTGGAATTTGAGCGCCCTATATTGGAGCTTGAAGCAAAAATAAACGAACTTCGTAATGTTGAAAGCGGTAGCGAAATTAACATTACCGAGGAAATCAGCCGTATGCAGAGTAAGGCTGATAAACTTTTAATACAGGCTTATACAAAGTTAACAGCGGATCAGAAAGTTCAAGTTGCCCGTCATCAAGACAGGCCGCATTTCTTTGATTATATTCGTCATCTTATCGAAGATTATACCCCCCTTGCCGGTGATCGTAACTTTGCCGAGGATAATGCCTTGCAGGGTGGTTTAGGCCGTTTCAGAGGTCAATCCTGTGTTATTATGGGACATGAAAAAGGTAGCGATACGAATAGCCGTATCAAGCACAATTTTGGCATGGCACGTCCCGAAGGATACCGTAAGGCGCAAAGACTATTTAAAATGGCCGAGCAGTTTAACTTGCCTGTAATTACGCTTGTTGATACGGCGGGCGCATATCCCGGAAAAGGTGCCGAAGAACGCGGTCAGTCCGAGGCGATTGCAAAATCTATAGAATCCTGTTTGCGTACAAAAACACCGATTGTTTCTGTTGTTATTGGTGAAGGTGGTTCTGGTGGAGCGATTGCGATTGCTGTTGCCGATAAGATTTTTATGCTGGAACATGCTATTTATTCGGTTATATCCCCAGAGGGGTGTGCATCTATTCTCTGGCGCAGTGCCGATTATGCCAAAGAAGCCGCGACAGCACTAAAACTTACAGCTCAAGATCTTTATGACCTTAAATTGATTGACGGTATTATTGACGAGCCTGTTGGCGGAGCCCACAGAAAGAAAAAAGAAACTATTGCTTCTGTAGGTAATTATATTGAAGAAGCCTTACAGGGTTTAGATAGCACCGACGGCGATGAACTGGTCTTACAAAGACGTAAGAAGTTTCTCGCAGCCGGGCGTAATTTATAATAATTCCAGATATTACCTAGGAGGCATAAGCTTCCTGATATTGGCGTTTTTTCTGAAAATAGAGGCTGTGACTATCGTTCATTTGCGCCCTCTTTCTCATATTTTCAAAATTTCCATGACCTGCTCTTATATGACCTTCTTCAGTCGCGGCCGCCCTGAAGTACAGCATTAGAAAAACTCTTATAGCAGCAGTCAAAGATGTATTTTCCTTTTTTCTTAAATACACAACAGTACATATATCATGGATCGAACATTTTTCTCTTTTAGAAATATCCCTTAAAGCCGTCCACATTTCCGGCTCTAACCTTACGGAAGTCCTCCTTCCTAAAACCGTTATATTACGGCTAATTAAAGTACTGATTGAATCGTTAGTTACGTGAATATCACGCGCAGTATTAGTCATTTTTACCTCACACACAAAATCATCTTAAAGTTGTACACACAATAATAACTATTATGGCTGAGAAAAAAACACAACCTTTAGTTTATTTTTTTTCTACTTATACAACCTTATAGCAAGCGCATGAATTATCTTCATTTCCTCATTTAGTATTTGATAAATCTTTTTATGGGCTTCCACAGAGCGCAGATTGTTTAAATCTTCTGACTTTATTTCAATAAGAAAATGACTCTCTCCACTGCCATCATCACCTGCATGGCCTCGATGCATATGGCTTTCATTAATAACCACCAAAGACTGGATATCTAATGATGCATATAATTTTTGTTCGATTTGCTTTTGGATTGACATGCAAAATTCCTTAACTAATCTTTGCTCAAATTTGTTTTTCACGATAAAATGTATAAATGCCCAAGATTATATTAAAGCATAAATCGCCCGAATATGCAGATGAAAATGTGAATCTGCAATTGCAGGATTGTGACATGCCCGGATGCTGTGAATCCGGTGAATTTAAGGCACCTAAACATCGCGGGCTAAATGAACATTATATGTTTTGTATGGATCACATCCGTGAATATAACAAGGCATGGAACTTCTTTTCGGGCATGTCAGAAAAAGACATTGAGGACCACATGGTTGATAGTACTTATGGTGAGCGCCCTACGTGGCGATATAATACTGGCAACATCAATGAGGAAACACTTTTCCGTGAAGCTCGGAGCACTTATTTTTATGGTGAAAATGAAGGGACTTCGCAATCATCATATCAAGAGCAGCAAGGCCCATTTAAAAATTCAGGGCCAGAGTTTGAGGCTTTGGCGATTATGGGGCTATCACCACCAGTCACATTTGATGATATAAAAGGTCGCTATAAGACACTGGCCAAGAAATATCACCCTGATCTGAACAAAAATAATAAATCCGCGGAAGACCTTCTCAAAAAGGTGAATATGGCTTATACAATATTGAAAATGGCATTTGAAGATTACAAGAATATGCCTGAGGAAAAACGATAAAAACATCACTCTTTTCGCGGAGATAAGCTTCACATGAATATGACACCGGGCCATCTTGATTCCCTGAACAAAGAAAAAGAACAATCCAAAGGCATGTCTTTTAGCATCACGCAAGTGAAGGCCAAGGAAGGAAAATACACATCTATCCCCGATACTAAATATGATGCGCGCGAGGTATTTGGAATTGATATTGACTGGCAGATTCCTGGCTTTTCCGAAGAAACTGAAAATGTGCCGGATATCGATTCAACTTATAAATTTGATCATGATACGACTATAGCCATTCTGGCAGGGTTTGCTTATAACCGCCGTGTAATGGTTCAGGGCTATCACGGGACGGGTAAATCCACTCATATCGAGCAAGTTGCGGCGCGCCTTAACTGGCCTTGCGTGCGTATTAACCTCGACAGTCATGTCAGCCGGATAGATCTGATTGGTAAGGATACAATTGTTATTCAAGACGGCAAGCAAATTACACGCTGGAAGGAAGGCTTATTACCATGGGCTATTCAAAACCCTGCAGCTCTGGTTTTTGATGAATATGATGCTGGACGTCCTGATGTTATGTTTGTTATTCAACGCGTTCTTGAAGCCGAAGGTCGATTGACATTGCTGGATCAAAATATGGTAATCCGCCCTCATCCAGCATTCCGTTTATTTGCCACTAGTAATACGATTGGTCTTGGTGATACAACTGGCCTTTATCACGGTACACAACAAATCAACCAAGCCCAGATGGATAGATGGAATATTGTTACGACCTTGAACTATCTGGAACATGATATCGAAACTGGTATTGTTCTGGGCAAGCTGACCGATCTGGATAATGAGGAAGGCCGCGAAGAGGTAAGTAAAATGGTTTCACTTGCGGATTTGACCCGCATTGGCTTTGTGAATGGAGACCTTTCAACTTTGATGTCCCCTAGAACTGTAATTAGCTGGGCGGAGAATATGCTCATTTTCAAAGATCGTGATTTTGCCTTCCAGATCAGCTTCCTGAATAAATGTGATGAATCAGAACGACCCATTGTTGCCGAATATTATCAGCGCTGCTTCGGGGTTGAATTACCAGAAAGCGCGATCAATAATATCGTAATTCCTGAATAATACTAAGGCTGTCTATCTCTAAACGGGTTATCATCATCTTGCACGAACGGCAATGGGCATCCATCACGAAATGGGTGCTGTTCGCATTCATCTGCGCTATTAGAATTTCCGTTCGTGCCCGTTGAAAGATCAGGGATTTCAAAGCCATTTTCTTCTGCAAATTCCTTCAAACCTTTAGCGGTGTTACTTGCAGATTCGCCAGCACCTCTTACAAAGCCTTGCTCTATAGTAGAGTCATTACTAAAAGCATCTTTTACTGCTTCTGTTAAACCACGCCCTGCAAACATACATGTTGGAATTATTATAGGAAGCGCTAATATGCCGCCGGCAACCCAGCCAAAACCTTTTCCTAAACTCATAACAAATACCTCTTCGGTTAATTTTCAGGCACTATATGCCAATACCGGAACTAAGTCAAATTTCTTTGACTCTTTTCTGGTATTTTTAGGGTGTTGATTTAAGATAACCCGCATGGATAAAGAGCCTACAGATTCGAAAGAACGTTTTAAATTTGCCACGCAAAGTACCTTGCGCACGCTGGCGCGGCAAAAAGATCTGGATGTGACCTTCACGAATCTGGAGATGCCCACAGGTGAAGTCAAGAGCCTTGAACGCCCACGCATTCCAGAGCCTGATGAATCTATGAGCGAAGAGACGCGCTCTCTGGTACGGGGATGCTCTGATATTTATGCGCTAAAGATTGCACATCATGACCCTGTACTCCACCACCATAATGGTCAAACCAGCCTTTCTGCTCAGGCTGCTCTGGATGCATTAGAGCAAGCACGCTGTGATGCGCTAGGGATGAAGAAATATAGAGGCATCACACAAAATATGGACGCGGTTATAGCGGCACGTGCAAAGCGAAAAGGCTTTAATGATATTCATGCACGCGAAGATATAAACCTAGCTGATGCGCTCCATATTGTTGCCAGAGCGCAGCTTAGTGGTCATGCCCCTATTCCAGAAACAACCAAGCTTGTTTCCCTTTGGCAGCCGTGGTTTGAAAAGCATTTGGGCAAAGACGGGTTTTCAACTTTAGCCAAAAGTCTCGGAGACCAACAACATTTTGCCGATGCTGCCAAAAAGGTTCTGCAAGCCCTTGATCTAGCCATTGATGATGAAGACGGCGAAGAGAGCACAGCCGAGATGGACTCCGGTCAAGATCAGGAGCCCGAGCCATCCGACAGCAAGCAGCAAGAGCAACAAGATGATCAATCGGATCAACAGGAGATGGATGATCACGAACCAAACTCCTCTTCGGATAATGCTTTTGATATGGGCATTGAGGATTTGCTTGACGATGCATCTTCCGAAGAAGATAGCACCCAAGACATGGAAATGGAGCCTGTACCGGGCAGGACGCTGAATTTCAATGATATCCATTCCGGTCTGTATAAGGTCTATACCACGCAATTTGATGAAGAAGTTAAAGCCAGCGAGTTGGCAGATGCGCATGAGCTAGAGCGCCTGAGGCAAATGCTTGACCGTCAGATTTCAGGGCAACAAGCTCTGGTAACGAAGCTTGCGAACCGTTTACAGCGTAAACTTATGGCTCATCAACGTCGTAGCTGGCAGTTTGATCTGGAAGAAGGGATTATTGATGCCTCGCGACTGGCACGGATCATTGCCAATCCTGATGTGCGCCTGACCTTTAAGCAGGAAAAGGAAATCCCGTTTAAAGATACAGTCGTTTCAATCCTGATTGATAATTCCGGTTCGATGCGCGGTCGTCCGATTGCAATTGCGGCGATGACCACGGATATTATTGCCCAAACGCTGGAGCGCTGCGGATTAAAGACGGAAATTCTGGGTTTTACCACGCGTACATGGAAAGGTGGGCAATCGCGAGAGCTTTGGCTGGAGAGTGGGCGCCCCGATGCACCCGGTCGTTTAAATGATATTCGCCATATTATCTATAAGAGTGCAAATGAACCTGTGCGGCGTTCCCGTAAAAATCTGGGCTTAATGCTCAAGGAAGGTTTATTGAAGGAAAATATTGACGGTGAAGCCCTCGTATGGGCGTATAACCGCCTTGCGCAAAGGCCTGAGGAGCGCAAAATCCTGCTGGTGATTTCTGATGGCGCGCCTGTTGATGACTCAACGCTTTCGGTGAATAAGAATAATATTCTGGAGCAAGATTTGAATAACGTCATTCAGTGGATCGAGACAAAGTCGCAAGTGGAGCTTACGGCAATCGGGATTGGCCATGATGTGACGCGGTATTACGCCAAGGCGGTTACGATTGAGGATGCTGACGGGCTTGCCGAGGCACTGACGCAACAACTCGCCGGTATTTTTGACGATGTGTATCAATAAAAATCAGGAGGCTTTCAGGCGTTCTTTAAGTTTATTAACATCTTCCAGCCACGCCTCATAATCATCGCTGTCTTGCCAGAGTTCTTTAAGTTCTGAGTTATCTGATAAAACACGATCAACAGCTTCAAAAACTTGCTTTTCAATATTCTTAATATCCAGATTTTTGTTCTGGTCGATCCATGCTTCCGCTTCCTCAGGCAAATCATTCGAAGCCTGCCCCTTAAGTGCTGCAATTATTTCTGCTGCCGCTAAAATATTACATCCGTCATAAGCCTCAATATAGTCTCCTTGGCCCTGTTTTACTGTTTCTTCGATTAAAGACAGGTCTGATGTTTCTTCTAAATCATAGAGCCAGTCACTTGCGTCATCATTGTCAAAAGTTTTATATCCCCAAGCGCCCATATTGATCTCCTGTTGGTTGATGAACCGTAATTGGCGACACTATTACATATCAGGATCAATAAAGATATTGCAGATTTTCCAAAGATCAGTATTATTGCCCGCGTAAATTACCTTCTGCTGCCCCTGTGGTGGAATTGGTAGACGCGCCGGATTCAAAATCCGGTTCCCGCGAGGGAGTGAGGGTTCGACCCCCTCTCCGGGTACCAAATCCATCAATTTTCTTTAGTTTCACTTTTTACCCAGCTTTGGAAACAACCATCCGCAGAGGACGAGAGTCCGATATGCCCGCGTTGCGGGACATTCTAAATCACTACATACTCAAATCCGTGGTTACTTTTGAGATGGTGGAATTATCTCTCGAAAACCGTAAAACCTGGTTTACCCAGTTTTCGGAGAATGGACGTTATCAGTTATTTGTGGCGGAGGAAGGTGGTGAGGTGGTTGGCTACGCTGCAAGTCTTCGCTTTCACCAACGCCCGGCCTATGCGCCATCCGTCATGAGCAGCATTTATCTGCATCCTAATCATACCGGAAAAGGAATCGGAGAGAAAATATACACAGAGCTTATCGAAAATATGAAAACCGCCAAGGATGTCCATCGGATATACGGGCTGGTGGTTCTTCCCAACCCGGGTTCCGAAAGACTTCATGAAAAACTGGGTTTTCAGGTGGCAGGAGAGCTTAATGAAGGGGGTTACAAATTTGGTAAGTATCACGATGTCCGCATGTACGAACATCGTCTTGGGAGATAACCCCTATTGCCTAAAGATACTGCTGACTCTCAATCCATGCGACCAGAGAGAGAATGCTAAGTAGTGCCCCTCCAGCCAGGATCCAAGGGAACGGGCCAGGAGGGGGTTCCAAAAATTCAAAACCACATTTCTTACAGTTCATCTCGTCCCGCTTTTTTTTGGTGCCACAAAACGGACATTCTACATGACCATTGGAATTTCCCAGACGAAGCAGAAAGAGAAAGAGAAAAGGACAAGAGAGGAGAAACCAGACCAAACTGACTAAGTTCATCTTTTAAAATCCTAACTGGAAGCATTTTCAGAAAAGCTATACCGCAAATAAACAAATAACCCCTGAGACAATAACATCGCCACAAATACGCCACTCATAGCTGCCGCTACCCGTAATCCGACTGACTCAGGGTCATCCAGGTTGCTCATGGTGCATATAAGGCTGAGTATGACCGCCATTCCCCCTCCTGCTGCAGCATAGCCTCTGGCATTGTCGGATATTTGGCAATACTCGCGATTGGCAACCGGTTTTCGGACAAGGGCAAGCAATGCCTTGGGCAGGTAGGCCAGAAATTTTGAGCGATGGGTGCTTAAGAGGCCGAAAAATATAGTGCCTACCACAATAAAAATTTCGGCTGGATGGACGAGGGTGATGACATTTCCCCCCGCAATCACAAATCCGAAAATTACAGCCGTAAAAAAGCCAATAATTCCGAGAACGCGGAGGATGGAGTCTGTCAGATCGAAGGTATTTTGGTTTTCATTCATAGGTAAATATTTCTTCTATTACCTATAAATGCAAATTATTTATAAATATTTAACTATACCAGTTGCTTTTAATGAAGAACCGGGCAAAAACATGACAATGGATTGATTCAGCTGGGAATTAGATCGCTGACCATTTCACGTTCCTCGGCCAATTCGCTGACCGAAGCGTCGATTTTCTCCCGGGCGAACTCATTGATGGGCAAATCCTGTACGATTTCCCAGTTCGATCCGTCGGAGCGGATGGGGAACGAGGTGATCAGTCCCTCGGTGGTTCCATAACTCCCGTCCGACGCAACACAGACACTGTTCCAGTCTCCCTCTGGGGTCGGAGTGGTCAGGGACTTAACGGTGTCAATCGCGGCGTTGGCGGCGGAGGCCGCCGAAGATGCCCCGCGCGCCTGAATGATGGCGGCGCCACGCTGCTGAACCGTGGGAATGAAATCGACGTGGGCCCAGGTGTCGTCATCGATGACCTCGGGGGCTGATTGTCCCCCGATCCTGGCATTGTAGTAATCGGGATACTGGGTGGCGGAGTGGTTGCCCCAGATGGTGACGTTGGAGACCTCCGAAACCGGGCGGTTGGCCTTGGCGGCCAATTGAGCGGCGGCCCGGTTCTCATCAAGGCGGGTCATTGCGAACCATCGGTCCTGCGGAACTTCCTGAGCGTTGTTCATGGCGATCAGGCAGTTGGTGTTGCAGGGGTTGCCCACCACCAGCACC
>DCKO01000101.1:0-168 GCA_002320665.1 Micavibrio sp. UBA1672 | reverse complement strand
GTGGCGGCAATGGCCTGTCCCTGACCGGTGAAAATTTTTCCGTTGATTCCCAGCAGGTCTCCCCGTTCCATGCCCGCTTTGCGGGGCACGCTACCCACCAGAAGCGCCCAATTGACGTCCGAAAAGCCTTCGTTCAGGTCAGCGGTCGGTCGGATGTCCTTGAGCAGG
>DCKO01000033.1 GCA_002320665.1 Micavibrio sp. UBA1672 | reverse complement strand
TGGCCTCGATTACACTGTTTGCCATTATCTTTTTCTGGACGCCGCCTCATTCTTGGGCGCTTTCACTGTTTGCCAATGAAGATTACAAGCGTGCGAAAGTGCCTATGTTGACCGTAACACATGGCGCAAATCATACAAAAATACAGATGCTTGTATACACTCTTGTTTTGACACCGGTTGCTCTTGCCCCTTATTTCCTTGGCATAGCAGGCATCTATTACGGCGCGGTTTCCTTGCTTTTGAATTTGGGATTTATTGCCGCTGCAATAAAAGTCATGAAAACAGATAATCTAAAGCCTGCCCGCATCATGTTCAAATATTCGATTTTCTATTTATTTGCTCTATTTACGATGGTGATGATTGATGCCACATAGTGAACTTCATAAGAAAAAAGCTAAAAAGAACTGGACAGTACTGGCTCTGATTTTTGCTTTTATTGCTCTGGTCTTTGCCGTCAGCATTATCAAGATGAGCGGACAGGGTTAGCCAGTGCTTGAAAAATATACCCCTCAAACAGTTTTAATCACAGGTGCAACTGGAGATTTCGGCAAGGCCTTTGCTCAGCGCTTCGCAGAGCTAGGCTCAAAACTTATCCTGATCGGCCGTAGCGAAGATAAACTCAAAGCTTTGCAAAGTGAGCTTGGCGCACAGACCCACATTGCCGCCTTTGACATGCAGGATAAAAAGGGAATGGAAGCCGCCATCAAAGCCATTCCAAATGAATTCAAAAACATAGATTTGCTTATCAATAACGCCGGATTAGCGCTTGGCCTTGACCCTGCCCAAAACTGCGATATCGAAGACTGGGAAACCATGATCGCGGTGAATAATACGGCGCTTGTACAAATGACAAGGCTTATCCTGCCCATAATGACCGGCAATAAAAAAGGCCATATCATTAATATCGGCTCAACGGCTGGAAGCTACCCTTACGCGGGCGGTAACGTCTATTGCGCCACCAAAGCCTTCGTCAAAATGTTTTCCTTGAACCTGAGAGCAGATCTAGTCGGCACAAATATCCGTGTAACAAATATCGAGCCGGGCGCCATACAAACTCAGTTCTCCGAAGTGCGTTTTAAGGGTGATAAAGCCAAGGCTGATGCGGTTTACGCCAATACAAACAACATGACGGCAAACGATGTGGCGGAGGCTGTAACATGGAGTGCATGCTTACCGCCTTATTTCAATGTTAACCGAATGGAAATAATGCCTACGGTACAATCATTTGGTCCGTTAACGATGGAACGCTTTGATTAGAATAGATGTTTTGATTATTGTAAAAATATAGTGTAAGGTGTTCCTTGGTGATTTATGAGTTTTTGGAGTTTTTACCATGAATAATCGCATTCGCGTTTCCTTTTTAAGCTTTTTAACGCTTTTTATGACATTTCCTTTTTTGTCAGGTGCCGAAGAAGTAAACGAAGACAGGGTCATTGGAGGAGATGTTTTTACAGGTCAGGAATCAAAGCTGGAAGGCTATTATGATATCTATCAAAGACAATTGATTTTCTTGAAAAAAACATCTGACTTTTCGAAATCCATTGAAAAACGCCGCGAAGCATATGCTAAACCGCAACAAGAGGCTATAGAATCCTATCGTGGTGATTTAGAAGATGTATTTGAGGAGCAATCTCGCGAATACCAAAGAGAATTGGCTAGAGAGCAGAAACAAGAAGAAAGAGATAAGCGTAGAGAAGAGCTTAGAAAGAAAAGAGAAGCTGCTCGTGAAAAACGTCGCGCAGAAGTTGAAAAAAAGCGTGAAGAGAGAAGAAAACAGCATGAATCTGGTGGTAGCGCAACATCCAAAGAAATGGATAAGAAATCTGCGCCCGAAGAAGCAGAAGATAAAGAAGCTAAAAATGAGGCGCCCGCAGAAGAAGAAAAAATGGCTCAAAATGAGCAGCACGAAGTAACAGAAAAAGAAATGCCGGCGGTGCAGGATGAGGATGGAAGTACAGTAGATCGTAAGGTTATAATGCCTGATGATGCACCTGACTTTGATTCAAATCCATTCGATTAAACTAATGAATTAATCCTTTATTTATGACCTGATCGGCTTTATGTCTTTCTTTGAAGAAAGAATAAGCCATGAATGATCAAAATCAGGAAAATACAGAAATTTCAGCAGAAGATGCCCTGATAGCCAAAAACCGCCGTGCAGGGTTGATTGTTTTTGGCGTTGTAATAGCTATGGTTGGTTTGTCTTTTGCTTCTGTGCCACTTTACAATATTTTTTGCCGTGTAACGGGTTTGGCTGGTACAACACAAGTTGCGGAAGATCTGCCTCAAACAATTTTAGACCGAGAAGTAACTATACGGTTTGATTCCAATACCGCGCGAAATTTGCCATGGGAATTTGAACCGGAAAAAAAAATGGTGAAGCTTAAAGTTGGCGAGCGTGGCTTTATCAATTTTATAGCTAAAAACAAGAGTAAACAGCCTATAGCGGGTATGGCAGTCTATAACGTTACACCTCTAAAGGCTGGAAAATACTTTACCAAAATCCAGTGCTTTTGCTTTGACTCGCAAGTCTTACAGCCTAGTGAAAAGGTGAATATGCCTGTATTATTTTATGTTGACCCCAAGATTGATGAAGACGAATTAATGGATGATGTGACCACAATCACGCTGTCCTACAGCTTTTTTAGAAGTGAATCTGAGGAGTTGGAAAAAGCCATGGAAGAGCTTTATGAAAGCAAGTAGGGCTATGTGTGGCTAAAAATGGATATCTCCTTGAAAAAAACAGAATTTTTGCCTAAAATTTCCGCTGTACCTTCCGCTTCATTTTCTTTATAGAAAAGGGCATACACGTAATTCATTTAACAAGAAGTAATAATTATGGCCGAGAATATCGAATATACTACAACCGGAAAACCTCATCCCTATCACCTTGTCCGCCCGAGCATTTGGCCGTTTATGGGCGCTATGGCAGGTGGATTGCTGGCTGTGGGCACATTGATGTATCTGCATGAGCCTTTATCAGATATTAAAGACGGTGTCCAAGAAGGCATGGAATTTGGGCTGAACGGCATATATGTAGGATTGGTAGCAGTTCTTTTGGTCATGTTTTTCTGGTGGAAGGATGTTTTGTTCGAAGCCGTTACAGAAAAAGCGCATACACCTATTGCTATGATTGGCATGCGTTATGGAATGGCACTTTTTATCGCATCCGAGGTTATGTTTTTTGTCGCGTTTTTCTGGGCGTATTTTAATGCTGCCTTTTTCCCGACTGAATATATAGGCTTTGTTTGGCCTCCAGAAACTATCCATACAATTGATCCATTTGATCTGCCATTCCTGATGACCATGATCTTGTTGCTTTCTGGCTGTACAGTGACATGGGCGCATCACGCGATTTTGGAAGGCAAGAATTGTGAAGCGATCAAGGCTCTTGGGATTACAGTATTTCTAGGTGTGTTTTTCCTTGGTTTTCAGGTTTATGAATATATGTATGCGCATTTTGGTTTTACGGATGGGATTTACGCTTCAACCTTCTACATGGCGACTGGTTTTCATGGTTTCCATGTTCTAGTGGGTACAATTTTTCTTTTTGTGTGCTGGTTGCGTACTATCAAAGGTCACTTCACGCCGGAAAAACATTTTGGATTTGAGGCTGCTGCATGGTATTGGCACTTTGTTGACGTGGTCTGGTTGTTCCTGTTTGTCTCGATTTATTGGTGGGGCACAGAAGCCGGTATGGATTTGCGCCCTTAATTTCAAACAGATAAGGGGAAAGAATTGCAAAATTCTAAAGATCTTTCTCCGCTCGCCATAGCTTTATCCTGTAAATGCCCTAAATGTGGCAAAGGTGATCTCTATAAAGGGCGATTTAATTTGGATTTGCAGGAAAACTGTAGTTCTTGCGGTTTGAATTTTAGCAAAAATGATAGCGCTGATGGTCCGGCTGTTTTCTTGATTTTTCTTCTTGGTTTCTTGCTTGTGCCGTTAGCATTAATTGCCGAAGTTATATTCGAGCCACCCCTATGGGTGCACGCCGTTGTTTGGAGTATTTGTGCTTTGGGTATAACATTAGCGCTTCTAAAGCCCCTAAAGGCCTACGTCATAGCATTACAATTCAAATACAGACCCGAGGATTGGCGATGAAAATTCCATTTTGGGCAACAATACTTAGCGTTTTGGGCTTTATGTTTCTATGTTATCTGGGGGTCTGGCAGCTAAACCGTGCGCAATGGAAAGCGGGTGTTTTACAGGCCATAGATAAAGAATATGAACATGATTCCAAGCATCGAAGCTTATCAGAATTTTTCAAAGACAAGGCGTTTTTTGATCAAAATCATGGGATCAGACGCGGCTATCTCGAAGGGAAATTTATTCATGACAAGTCGATATTTTTAGGCCCGCGTGTTCATAACAAAATCGCTGGGTATCACCTGATTACTCCGTTCAAAATCAAGGGGCAGAATAACTTTATCATGGTAAATCGCGGCTGGGTTCCTGATAAGGGTTATAAGCCGCAAGGACAAGATGCCTCTCATCCGTTCCAAAAAATAATGGGTGTGCTTATGGCTTATCCTGAAGACAATATGTTTGTACCGCAAAATAACCCGCAAAAGGAAGAATGGTATCGTCTGGATTTTGAGCAGATCAGAAAAGCCGGAAATATTGATAATTTATTCGATTTGATTGTCATTGAAGAAAGGGTTGTGAATGATGGTTTTCCAGCGCCCGTTGATATTTATATCCGCCCGAACAATAATCACATGCAATATGCCGCATTTTGGTTTATAATGGGACTTGTTCTGATGGTTGTTTATATGATGCGATTTGTCAGAATGCCTGAGAAGCATGGTCCTCATGTGGATGAATCTTAAATTTTGTTATTTTTGTTTTGTTGTCGAATATATATTCACTACAATTCTATCGAGTTATCAAATTACGAAAACTATGTGAGATAAAATGGGCGTAAGAAATTTAATATTATCAGCTTTGACAGGATTAGTTCTTCTTGTCGCTTCTTCATCTTCTGCATACGCAGCCGAACCCCGCGAGATTGGTGTGTTCCATGACTGGACGGCCTACGTTCTGAGTGAGCGCGGTCAGAAAGTTTGCTATATGGTGAGTGTGCCTATAAAAGCGCAAGGGAAATATACAAAACGTGATGATATATTTGCCCTTATCACGCACCGCCCAGCGCAAAGCACAAAAGACGTGTTTAGCTATATCACAGGCTATACATACAAGCCTGGAAGCGATGCCAGTGTCACAATAGATGGGAAAAAGTATACTTTGTTCACACAAGGTGATACTGCGTGGACGCCAGATGCGGAGGCAGATGCGACCTTGGCTGTGGCTATCCAAAAAGGGTCTAATATGATTGTAAAAGGTACATCCAAACGTGGAACATTAACAACAGATACCTTTAGCTTAAAAGGTTCTGGGGATGCGTATAAAGCCATATCAAAAGAGTGCGGCGTATAATTTTTTCTGAGTTTTTCTTGTTTTCTATGGAAAATGTCTTTTCAATGCTCTATGTATCATTATGATAATACTTTGTAAGGGTTTGAGGAATTAAGAGTATTATTTGACTTTTGATAACTTTTTGTAAACAGAACTGGGTTATCTTGTAATTATGCGTAAAGACGATACTTAAGTCCCTTTTAAGATCGTAAAACTGGAAATTGGTTTTGGATATATTAGAAAAAATTAAAAATACGACAGCTTTACACAAGGTTTTACGTGTGCGTCACCGTTATTTTTTAACCAAAAATAACAAGTTACGCTTGCGTTATGTCGCTAGCTCAGCAGCCTTTGTAATTGTCGCCGCAACAGGTTTCTTTGGTTCAAGCAATAGCTCGATTGCACATTCAACTGACATAGTTGCTCTAGAGGCCAGAGAAAATATAGAAGCCCTTGAAGTTAAATTGGCATCATTGTCTTCTGACAACACGGAATATCAGGTCCCCAAACGTGAAAAGAAAGAGGATATTGTGTCACCTCTGCTTGGCGTTTCAGAGCAAGATGACAATGCACAGACAGTACAAGTCGATTACGTCATTAAGAATGATCAGAATATGCGCCTACCGGAGCTCAAAACAGCTCTGCTAGAACCAAAAATCGAAGTTGTAAAAATAGGCGCTGGCGAAACAATCGCAGGAGTGTTGCAAGATCAGGGTATTGAAGGGTCTGAAGCCTATAATATCGTTAAAGCCCTATCTAAAAACTATGACCCTCGATCAATTAAGGCTGGTCAGGCTGTTTCATTGGATCTTGAGCCTATTGCTGATGGAGGCTGGTCATTATCTAAACTGACAATGAAAACTGATCCGATCAAGGAAGTTGTCGTTGAGAAAACAGACGATATTAGTTTTAAATCCTATATCGATGAAAAAGAAGTAGTTTTAAAGACAAACGTTGCTAAGGCCTCTATTGAAAGCTCTTTATACGGGTCTGCCGCCAAGGCTGGTGTGCCTGCCTCTGTTGTGGCTAATATGATCCGCATTTATTCTTATGAAGTAGACTTTCAGCGTGATATCCGTACAGGCGATAAAATTGAAATTCTGTATCAGACTTATGAAACCGAAGATGGTGATTTCGCCAAATATGGTGATATTTTATATGCTAACCTGATCGTTGGTGGCAAAAAAAAGCCTGTTTATCGCTACAAGAAGAAAGATGGTCGCTCTGATTACTTCACAGAAGATGGTATGAGCATCAAGCAGACTTTGATGAGAACACCAATTGATGGTGCACGTATGTCTTCGGGCTTTGGTATGCGCCACCATCCGGTGCTTGGTTATAATAAAATGCATAAAGGCGTAGATTTTGCTGCTTCGCGTGGTACGCCAATTTATGCTGCTGGTGATGGTACGATCGAATATATAGGACGCAAGGGCGGTTATGGGAACTATATTCGTATTCGTCATAATGGCTCTCTTAAAACAGCCTATGCCCATATGAAAGGCTTTGCCAAAAAGCTTTCTAAGGGATCACGTGTTGTACAGGGTGAGGTGATAGGTTATGTTGGAACAACAGGTCGTTCAACTGGCCCTCATTTGCATTACGAAGTCCTTCAAAATGGCAAGCAAGTCAATCCTAACAGGCTGGATTTACCAACAGGCGAAAAGCTTGCAAAAGGTGAAATGCAGGATTTCAAAGGCGCTGTTGCCAGTATCAAACAGCAATATGCCGAGCTATCAGAAGGTCTAAAATTTGCTTCTAATGACATTGAATAAAAAAGCCTCCTAAAAAACAAGAGGCTTTTCACAAAACTCATAATAGTCAAAAAACTAGGCAGCGGCAGACTCATCTTCTGTTTCTGCGGCAGGTGCATTTTCCTTTACCGAAGCAATGCCGTTTTGAGCAGCTGCTTTACTTTTATACATTTCTGATTGGGCAATAATCTGACCATTTTTAGCAGTCAAAACGAAATAATAGTCATCGTTTTTTGCTTTTTTAAGCACAAATTTGGGGTGTGAAGCCATAATAAATCTCCTTGATTTAAAAATTAATGATATCCAATTTTGCTCTTTTTTTTAGCTGGGTCAAAAGAAAAATAAAAAAACTATATGATGTTGTGTCTTTTAGATTGAGGAAACAAAAACAAAGGTGTAAAGTGGAAATAGGTTTTTATGCGTGCGGCTTTGCGTTTAAGTAAAAAAGGGTTTTTATATTAGGTTCCGCCGGGCTGTAAGCATTAAATGATTGGAAAATAATAACAAGCGTGTCAAGCGCTTGCACTGTGCATTGATAATGAGGTGCATGCGATTTGATGCTTGAGTGGAGAATAATATGTCAAAAAAAATGCTCATTGATGCAACCCATGATGAAGAAGTCAGGGTTGCTGTCACCGATGGTAATAAACTAGTAGAATATGATTATGAAAGCCAAAGCCGTAAACCTCTAAAGGGGAGTATATTTCTTGCAAAAGTGACGCGCGTAGAGCCGTCCTTACAAGCAGCCTTTGTCAATTTTGGTGGCAACCGCCATGGTTTTTTGCCTTTTTCTGAAATTCATCCTGATTACTTCAAGATCCCTGTGGCGGACCGTGAGGCTCTTATGGCCGAGCAAGAGGCTCTTTTGAAAGAGCATGACGAAGAAGAGCAAGAGGAACTTGAAGAAGAAATATCTGCAGACAACAGCGAAGATACAGATGCTTCGGATGATGATAGCAATAACAATGAAGAGTCTGAGGTCGAGCAGGAAGACGGAGAATCTACTGATGAAGTTGAAGCTTCAGAAAACGATTCTGATGAAGACGATATGGAAGAGGACGCAGAAGAAAAGTCAGATAATGATGATAGCGAAGCTAATGACGATAAAAATAAAAAATCTCGTGGTAGACGTGGTCGTCGCGGCGGTCGTCGCCGTAATAACAAACGTAATCCCAATGTTGAGGTAGTTGGCGGCGATGATATAGATGAGGAGCAACGCTTCCGTTTTAATCTGCGCCGTAAATACAAAATTCAAGAAGTTGTAAAACGTGGCCAAATTGTCCTTATACAGGTCAATAAAGAAGAGCGTGGCAATAAAGGTGCGGCTGTAGGGACGTATTTATCCTTGCCTGGTCGCTACTGCGTGTTGATGCCCAATAGCCCACGCGCTGGTGGTGTGAGCCGTAAAATTGCCAACAGCAAAGATCGTGCCCGTATGCGCGATATTGTTAAAAGCCTTGATGTGCCAAAGGGCATGTCTGTAATCGTGCGTACAGCCGGTGTAACGCGTACAAAAACAGAGATCAAACGCGACTTAAGTTACCTGATGCGCCTTTGGAATAATATTCGTGAACAGACCTTGCAATCTACTGCGCCGGAATTGATCTACGAAGAAGCTGATTTGATCAAGCGTGCCGTGCGTGATCTGTATACGCGTGATATTGATGAAATCATCGTGTCTGGTGAAAACGGCTTTAAGGCTGCAAAAGACTTTATGAAAATGATGATCCCGTCTCATGTAAAAAAGGTCACAAAATACGAAGATACACAATTGCCGCTTTTCAACCGTTATCAGGTTGAATCACAAGTCGAAGAAATCGGTCAGCCTATCGTGAATCTGAGATCAGGTGGTTATCTGGTGATCAACCCGACCGAAGCACTGGTTTCGATTGATGTGAACTCCGGTAAGGCGACGAAGGGGCGTCATATCGAAGAAACAGCGCTAAAAACCAACTTGGAGGCTGCTCAGGAAGTTGCTCGCCAGCTTAAATTGCGAGATCTGGGCGGGCTTGTGGTTGTTGACTTTATTGATATGGAAGATCGCAGAAATAATGGCAAAGTTGAACGTAAGATGAAGGAAGCCTTGGCACCTGATCGTGCGCGTGTTCAAGTGGGGCGTATATCATCTTTTGGTTTGATGGAATTATCACGCCAGCGTCTTAGCCCGAGCTTGACCGAGGCACAATATGAAGTTTGCCAGTCTTGTAAGGGCATGGGGCTGATCAAGACCGCAGATGCTATGTCTATTATTGTGTTGCGCGCTATTGAGGAGGAAGGTATCCGTGGTCGCGCTGCGCAGATAATCGTGCATGTCGTTAAAGATGTTGCCCTTTATATTCTCAATTACAAACGCGCGAGCTTGGCTGAAATTGAAAAACGATACGGGTTTCAGGTTCTGTTGCGCATTGATGATGATGTTGCCAATTCTGAATATCGCATAGAAGTTTCTGTACCGGCTGAAAAAGGTGAGCAAGAAGCAACTGAGAGCACCACTGAAAACAGCAGTGAGCCTGAAGAGCAGCAGAATAACAAGGAAGCTCGTTCTTCTCGTCGTCGTCGTTCAAGCCGTGGTCGCGGTGGCCGCAATAGACGCCCTAACGAAGAGGATAATAATTCTGAAAATTCAGATTCAGATCAAGTTGCCTCTGAAGGCAAATCTCAGGATGAGGAAAACAAGGGTAATTCATCACAAAAGGAAGACGAAAAGCCGAAGAAGCAAGGTGGCCGAAAGCCTTCAAACAAGGCCAATGAAGCGGTGCAAGGCGATAAAGAAGAGGCCAAAGAATCTTCAGATAACGATAAGGGCAAGAAGCCAAAAACTGCCAAGTCATCCAAGAAAAAAGATAAACTAGAAGAAAAACCATCTGATACTTCGGATAAGCCTAAGAAAACAGCGCGCAAGCCCAAGGCCTCTAATGATGATGATTCATCTACAGAAGATAAAAAGCCTGAGGTTAAGTTAAAGCCGCAAAGTGAAGAAAAGCCCAAAGACTACGAAGTGGTCAATGAAGCGCCCGATAAAAAGAAAAAGGGCTGGTGGAATAAGTTCACTTAAAAAAACGCTCATTAGCGCGGCAAGAGGGCATGATAATAATAAACAGTGTTTTGCCCTCCACCATATTCGTAGACGCATCCGGCTTGATGACCACGAACCTGCGGGGATTGGGTAACTGCATTTGTGCCCCCGATATATTCATTAGTAGGATTGTTAGTAAATGAGCCTTGATAGGCAGAACCATGATTCACATCACTTTGTTGAGGCAAGGCATTTGAAGGATTCTCAATGCCTAGTATTTTATTGACTTGTAAACAAATGCCTTCTGGCACACCTTGAAGTAACAATAGAAGTTCTTTGCAGGCAGGTATATTATCATCGCACCCCATGCTACCGACGCGATTTCCTGTTGATATGTGCCAATTATAAGAAAAATTGCTGTCACTAAGGACATTAGAGGCCCTGCGATAATCTACACCACCTCCTTCAACGTGGAAAACTTCACAGAAGCTGTCATTGCAGTTTGGGTTGTCATGAGCTGCGCCTAGTGCCACAAAATCCAGATCATTTTCACTAATCCCGTCATTCAAAACCATTTTCTGAACAGCGGTCTCGATTGATTTTGTATAGCGCAAAAGAGCGGCCGCTCTAATTCGATTCTGCTCGGCGCTGCCTGATTGATTGACGGTAGAACTATTGCGGCTGACGACAAATGTCAGCATACCGAGCAAGGCAATAGTCAGAAGTACAAACCATAAAACATTGCCTGATTCTTTGTATTTAAGACTGATTGAGCCATATTTCATCTAACAGATGATGACCAGTTTTTAAGGCGCTGGCAAGCCTCGATTATGTTTTCCTGACTATCAGCATAACAAATACGGATAGTGCCCGAGCCACGGTTTAAATCAAAATCTGTGCCGGGGGTTATAGAAACCTTTGCCTCATCCAGTGCATGCTTACAAAAAGCTTCGCTGTCATTGCTCAGGGCGTGTATATCAGCATATATATAAAAGGCACCATGCGCGGCTGTGAAGTTCTCGATACCGATCTTTGGTAATTCCTCTAATACAATTGCACGGTTCTCTGCATAGCCCTGAACATAAACATCCAGATCACTCACATGATCAAAAATCTTATAGGCCAAATGTTGGGAAATTGTTGGCGGTGAAACAAATAGATTCTCTGAAAGCTTTTTAACCGGATCTTTCAAATCATCGGGCAAAACCGTCCAGCCCAAACGCCAGCCAGTCATGGCAAAATATTTGGAAAACGTATTTAAAATAATAACCTGATCAGAATATTGCAGAGCAGTTGCTGCTTTGCGCTCATAGGTAATGCCATGATAAGCTTCATCTGAGATCAGACGTACGCCCTTATCTTTACACCAGTTACAGATTTTCTCTAGCTCGGCATCATCAATCATTGTACCGGATGGATTAGATGGCGAATTAATAATCAAGCCATCAAAATTCTGCCCGCAATGCTCCAGTAACTCGGCGGTTGGTTGGTAGTGGTCTGCCGAGCGCGTTTCAATCTCTACGACCTCAATATTCAGGGATTTAAGGATATTCCTGTAAGCCGGATATGTCGGCGCGCAGATGGCAACGCGGTCACCAGCATCAAAAGCTGCCAAAAAAGTAAGGATAAACGCCGAAGATGATCCGGCGGTAACACAAATATTCTCGGCCTTTGCCATTGTGCCGTAATAATCTGTGTAATATTGGGCTATGCGCTGGCGCAAAGTAATCATGCCAATAGCTTCAGTATAGCCCTGACGCGGGTCTTTAGTAATCATAGACGCAGCATAATCCAGCGCTTTTTGCGGCGCACCCACATGGGGTTGTCCGGCGCCCATTTTGCGAATATCAACGCCTTGATCTTCAAGATCATGGACCTGACGCATAATATCCAATGCACGGAATGAAGCGATATCTGAACGTGTTGATGTTTTTAATGTGTTAGTCATAAGCACCCTTATTTTTGCCAGCACTATAAAAGTTTTAGGCTAAAAAAGTAACCTAAAAATTAATAGCCCTTCTTTTTCCAGATTTTTTCAAAAGGGACAACCTGATCAAAGACTTTGCCAATATATTTGTTATCGCGGTAGTGATTTACATAGAAGTACATGACGGTGGATTCTGATAGGGTCCTGCCTGCCTCTTTAATTCTCAAGCTAACAGTAATCGGGATGGTTCGGCTACCTATAAATATTTCATTCCCGCTATAGGCCCAATCACCAGTATCGGGATGAACTGACAAGTTATATGTCTCACCCTCTGTCTGCTCGGGATAGTAATATGTAATATTGAAAATGATCTTATCAGAACTTTCCGAAATAATTTTGGCAGATAGAATTTGCGGATAATTCAAAGCCTCATCAATTTCATTGTAAAACAATGTGATACCGCTTCTATCGATTTCAGGCGCTTCGGGCTCTCCAAAATTTTCATGGGGTTTGAAGACCAGTAAGATAACCAAGGCAACACAAGTGATGCTTAATATTCCGACAAGTGCCTTCATTGTATTGCTCTAGACGCGCAGAGGCATCAGAACATAGAGTGAGGAGGTGTCACTATTATCCTGAATGATGGTCGGGCTTCCAGAATCAGCCAAAGTCATGCGGCAGCCTTCACCCTCTATCTGAGATGTAATATCCAGCAAGTACTTCGCATTAAAGCCGATTTCTATTGTCGAATCGCCATTCACTTCCATTTCTTCTGTCGCGCTGCCGCTTTCCGGTGAATTCGCAGAAAGTGTCATTTGCTTACCGTTAAGGGTAATTTTCAGGGCGCGTGATTTTTCATCGGAAATCGTAGAAACGCGGTCAATCGCAGAAGAAAAAGCCTTGGGGTCGACTTCAACAATCTTGTCATTACCCTCTGGGATAACGCGGCCATAATCAGGGAACGTCCCATCAATAAGCTTTGATGTCAGGACGATATGATCAAAGGCAAAGCGGATCTTGCCTTCTGAAAGACTGATATTGATCTGGTCGGCTGCGTCCTCGATTAATTTACGAATTTCAAGAATAGTTTTACGCGGGATAATAATGCCCGGCATGTCAGTGGCACTTTCGGGCAGAGGCATCTCGAAGCGGGCCAGTCTGTGCCCGTCAGTCGCCACAGCGCGCAAGACATTCACGCCGTTACTCTCGGCCGCATGTAAGTAAATGCCGTTCAGGTAATAGCGTGTTTCTTCTGTGCTCATCGCAAATTTTGTGCGATCAATCAGGGCGCGTAAATCTGTCGCCGGAATAGAAAAGTTATTCGGCAGATCACCTGTCGAAATCTCTGGAAAGTCGGCAACTGGCAGACAACTCAATTTAAACTGGGAACGACCGGATTTTACTATAATCTGCGTGCCATCAGGCTTTAGCTCGATTTCAACATCCGAATCACCAGGGAGTTTGCGGACAATATCATGAAAAGTATGTGCTGGCGCAGTGGTCGCACCCGGCTCACTGACATTAGCGGCAACAGATTCATTGATTTCGAGGTCCATATCGGTGGAGCAAAGGGACAAAACACCATCTTCGGCCTTCATCAGGACATTAGAGAGGATAGGAATAGTATTCCGGCGTTCCACAACGCTTTGCACGTGGTTCAGTGATCTCAAAAGGGCTGCTCGCTCAATACTCAGCTTCATCGTCTAATTCCATCCATATATTCGTTAATATCCGCTAATACGGCGAAGCTTAGCACAGCGAATTAAAGGTCGGAAGGGGTAAAGTTACCTGTCTCATCTTGTACACATACAAAATTCGTTGGCTCCAACCCCAGTTTTTTTGCTGATTGTGCAACTAGCCTAGAAAAATCTTCTGATTCTCTTTTGTAGTCAGTTACAGCAGCCATATAAAAATTTGCAATTGTCTCATGATCTATATCAAAAATATCATGAATTTCTTCAAAAGAATGCCCTGCTTCTGCCGATAATAAAATAATTGCCTCTAAACTAGAGTCTCTATAAGCTTGGGCCAAGCCTTGCGTTAGTTCCTTACGTGTCTCGGCATCAGGCGCTGCATCCGTAAGCGAATTAACATCTCTTTGTGCAGATTCAAATAGCCCCGACAAAGTGTCGTCAACAACCTGAATAATGTCTGATATTTCAATTTCTTGGTCCATAATTACGCCGCTTCTCTATTAGCTACCAATTCTTCTTCCAAACGCCCCCAGAGCTTTTCAAACAGCTCTGTTTCATGCGCACTTAAGGATTTGAGTGTATCATAATCCTCCCCGCACATGTCAAACATTTCGGCCAAATGATGATCTTCCTCGGCGAGTAAACTTTTTAAAGACATATGATCGGAAGATTGCTCGAGCACTTCCTGATAAATCGCATAAAGCCAACATGCTCTAAGCTCGATAATCAGGGATACCCACCCATAAGCGGCTTCCTCACCAACAACGCGTGTAATCCCTGCATCCAAACGCCCGAAATACATCGCGGCGGGCAGGCGGCTCATTGTGTTTTCATCGCTCCAGCCATCAAGGGCTTTTCCGGCAACGCGCTCAGCATTACGTTTGAAAAAATAAGCATGACGCGCTTCTTCGGCCAAGTGTTGGAGCGTATCTTGCGTCATCACACGATCCATCTGTGAGAGCATAATTTTACGGCTACCGAGATGCTCAAGCATCGCCAGCATATTTAAAAACAGCGCATGGCGAGGCTTATCTTCGACAATGTGCTCTAGGAAGCTTCGAACACGGCTCTCAAACCGCGCATTGTTGTCTTTCATCCCTGAGGCTGTCCAGGGCGAGATGGAGTGTGTCATAAATCTCCTCCAGATCTTTTTCACTTACACAATATGGTGGCAAGATATACACTGTATTACCCAGTGGGCGCAAGAGTATGTTACGGGAGAGAAAGAAATCATACAAATAGGGCTGTATACTAGACAAATAACCGCCTTCCTCTGCGATGATATCAAATGCCATCATCGTGCCGAGTAACCTTGTGTTTTCAACATCTGGCCGTGCCCCCAGAGATTTAAGCGCGTTTTTATGAAGCTTGGCGATAGCATCAATGCGCCCCTGCACATCCTCATTCTCCCAAACCTCCAGCGAAGCCACAGCCGCCGCGCAAGATATGGGATTAGCCGTAAAAGACGAAGAATGAAAAAACATTTTTGACTTATCGGTACTATAGAATGCCTGGTAAATATCACTGGTACAAATCGTTGCACTCATAGGTAAAAAACCGCCAGTCAGTCCCTTGGATAAGCACATAATATCGGGATTAATACCTGCCTGATCACAGGCCAGAAATGTTCCTGTTCGCCCGAAACCTGTCATAATCTCATCGGCAATCAGAAAAACATCATGCTTTTTACACATATCACACAATGTCTTGAGAGCTTCGGCGGAATAGAGATGCATCCCGCCAGCCCCTTGCAACAGCGGCTCAAAAATAAAGCAGGCGACATCATCCACATTGTTTTTCAAAATGCGCTCAAGCGCTTCAAAGCTCTTGGATTCTTCTCCTTCAAAAGGCACAGGAATATGCTCGACCTCAAATAAAAACGGTTCATACGCACGGTTATATACTGATCGCGCCCCTGTGGACATCGCGCCAAAAGTATCTCCGTGATAACCATGCTCCAGCGCTATAATCTTCCGCCTAGACTTGCCCTTATTCTCCCAATACCCCAAAGCCATCTTGAGGGCAACTTCCACGGCAGTTGAGCCGCTATCGGAATAAAACACATGGTCATAAAACCCGCCTGTATGATGGATAATCTTCTCGGCCAATTTCTCTGCTGGATCATGAGTAAAGCCTGCGAAAATTAATTGATCAAGCTTCGCTGCTTGTTTTTGAACGGCCTCAACAATTGTAGGGTTGCAATGCCCGTGCGTAATGACCCACCAACTGGAAATCGCATCAATAATACGCTTGCCATCTTTATCATACAAATACGCACCTTTCGCATGATCAATAGCAATCGAATCAGGCGCGATGCCGTGCTGTGTAAAGGGGTGCCAAAGCGTTGATTTACTATAGGTCATTAGGATGCCATTGCCATGTCTTGGGGAATAAAATCCTCAATGTCAAAATGCACATCGAAGGCTTCCTTCAAATTCTCGCGATTTAAATCTTCTATTAGGGGAAGGGTGCCAAGAATTTTAGTCCCCGAAAACTGCCCGATTGTTTTGACGTTATCGGCATTGCGCTCTCCTACAAAAGCGATCCCGTGAACTGGAATTTTCCGTGACCACAAAGCCTCAAGCGATAAAAGTGTATGATTGATTGTCCCAAGTCCGGTGCGGGCACAAAGAATAACTGGAATATCCCATTTCTTAAACAAATTGATATAGAGGTTTTCGCGCGTCAAAGGCACCATTAACCCGCCTGCACCCTCGATAATAAGAGAACCGCTAACCTCGGGCATATCGTTTTGCAGGTGATTTATATCAATGGTTTTCTCATCAAGCTCCGCTGCGCGGTGCGGGGAAAGACTTTCTGAAAATACATAAGACTCTGCCAAGAAACGCTCTTTATCAAACTTTGTAAGGCTTTTAACCGTATGTGTATCTATGCCCTCAGTGACGCCGGATTGAACAGGCTTCCAGTAATGCGGCGACGCGCCAGCAGATTCAAGCCCCAGCATTAAGGCTGCGGAAAAGACCGTCTTTCCGATTTCGGTATCAGTGCCAGTGATAATAAAACGACTCATATTGCCTTTATTACTGAAAATTTTTAAAACATAAAAACACCGTGCATAAAATCAGGAGATAAATCAAGTGAGCACAGTATTATGGGCTAATATATTGAAAGACGGCGTAGTTGAAGCAGATGATGCAGATAATTATGCCTTGTTTAAATTTACCGGCAAGTTGGATAAGCTTTGTAAAAAGGCCAAAATAAAAGAATTTTCATCTTTGCTGGATGATACTGATTTGAAATTCAATCTTTCAAACGAAGAGTTGCCTGAGGGCATGGAAAGTACCAATGAAGTCATGGCAAAAACCGGGAATTGGGCTGAGGGACAAGATGCTCTTGAGATTCTAAAAGTGTTAAAGGAGGTGGTTTCAAATAGAAATATACGTTTTGGGATATTTTCCGATCATAGCAAAGACATCCTTGAAGAGCTTGATGAAACCATAAAAATAGCTGAAAAAGCAGCTAAACAAGGGCTTAAATTCAATTTTTCTGTTGTTATGTGAGCTTTTTGAAGTCATCTGCAAAAGAGTTGAGTTGCTCAACTAATAAATACGAGCTTAAAGATAATCTAAGACGCGCAGAGCTTTCTGGTACTGTAGGTGGACGAATTGCTCGTATATCATAACCCTTTTCCCGTAATTTTTTGGCAATTTCCAGCGTTTTGGCATCTTCGCCAAGGATAATTGGCACAATTTGTGATCCTGCCTCGCCAAATAAAGCTTTTGCTCGCTCGCAAAGCTCAAATAATTTTGTCCTCCGTATATCTCCCTCGTTACCGGAAAGAAATCCCAGTGATTTTTGTACCAGATAAGCCTGAAGCGGCATGGGCGCAGTAGAATAAATAAAGGGACGTGCTTTATTGATCAGGGTCTGGATCATGAAATCAGAGGCACAGATAAGCCCGCCAGCCACGCCAATGGCTTTGCCACACGTATGGACCGTAATAATCCGTTCATGTCCAAGTTTTTCAATTAGCTTTTGGCTTAATCCCTTGCCATGTGGGCCGTAAATGCCTGTGCTATGTGCTTCATCAACGATCAGAACAAAATTATAGTCTTTGGCCAGCTCTACGATGTTATCCAAAGGCGCAAAATCCCCATCCATAGAATAGAGGCTTTCAACACAGATCCAGCATAATTGTTTGGAATTACTATGCTTTTTAAGGCGGTCTTCCAGTTGGTTTAGGTCATTATGGGCAAATTTAAATCCTTTGGCTTTTGAGGCCTGAATACCATCACGCATACTGGCATGAATTAGGGAATCATAGAGAATCACATCATGGCGGCTAGGCAGTGTCATCAATATGGCATAATTAGCCTGAAAGCCAGAAGAAAAATATAGTGTTTTGGGGGCGTTAAAGTGATTGGCAGCAAATTCCTCTAGATTTGCATGGCTTTTTGTATGGCCTCGCAAAAGCCTTGAGCCGGCGGCTCCAATATCCAGACCATTTTCAAGGGCCTGAATCGCGCATTTTCTTAAAAATGGCTCTTGCGCCATGCCAAGATAGTCATTCGAGGTTAAATCCAGCCCATCTGCTAGGTTTAAACTCCTATATCTTTCCGCTTTTTTTAGGGTTTCTAGCCCTGTTTTAAAGTCTTCCAAAGCGCTCATTGTTGCACTGCATCCAGAATGTGAATCATTTCCATACATTATCATGTTCTGAATATAAGGCTAGAGGCCGTTTTACAGTTAATGGAAACAATTTATCTAAAATTTTAGATAAATTTTACAAGTATTGGAAATAAAAAATGCAGATAATATAAATAATAAATGTATTTAAAATTTTATTTACTTTGTTTTTACTTTTTGTGTGTTATGTTAAATATATAAGGTTTAAAGATGATGACAGGCACAATTGTAATAATTTTTGGAGTGGTTTGTTACGCAATATGCGGTGTAGCGCTGTACCAGATGAAGGTGAAACGGCGCTAGGGTTTTTAACAGAATTTACTAAGAGGTTTACTTCGCTTTTTCTCAGCAAATAGTTCTATGACGATATAATTCATGCCCCAAACAGTGTATTTATATCACGTAGGAACGCACAAATACTAAACAGCGCCGGTTTCATCCGGCGCTTTTTTTTTGATTTACGCTTTCTGACAATGTACAGTAACAAAATCATTAGAATTTAATTGGGAAATTATCAATGTCATTACGTAGTTTTTATTTAGCTCTAGCCGCACTAACTCTGGTTTCTTTCGTCCCGCTCGCGCATGTAAGTGCGCAGGAAAATAATGCTGAAAGCGCTGAACAAGCTGATAAAATGAGCGAAGAGGAAATTCAAAAGACCAAAAAGGATATTTTGAACGATAAGATTCTCGAGATTGGTAAAGGTTTAGGGCAAAAAGAAATGGCACACTTCTATGTAATTTATTCCAGTTATGCTGTGATCAATATGGTTGAAGACGTTAAGGTCGATGTAGCTAATGCCGTTCAGGCCTGCAGCGAAAATAACCCTGATATGGAAAGCAAAATCAAAAAACGCTACGAAGAGTGGGAAAAGGCCCTGAGCGAATCTATGGATAAAGCGCGTGATAACGTTCAGAACATGGAAGTAGCGCAAAACTACATCCCTAGATCAGAGTTAAAAGAATTGAATGGTCTGGTTAAGGCAACTCGTAATGAAACAGCAATTAAATTTGAAAAAGTGCCTGTTTCTACACCGGAAGCCTGCGAATTTATGCTGACAAAAATGGATGATACCCAGACGACAATGGTAACTTTGTTGGATAAGACGATTAGTAACTTTCCAGAGCTATTGAAAAAGACCCAAGAATAAACCAATAGATTTGTCTCATGAAAATTCTTCAAGTCATGGCAGGTGCCAAATTCGGAGGGGCCGAGACAGCCTTTGTCGATATGTGTATGGCTATGGCAGAAGCTGGTCACGACGTAAAAGCCATAACCCGCAAGAATGATATCAGGGTCTCAAGGTTGCGTGACGCAGGTATTGAGGTATATACGCTTCCTTTTGGTGGTGTATTGGACATTTATACCCCTTTTATGATGAGCCGTATCATCAAGGATTTCAAGCCGGATATCGTGCAGACATGGATGTCTCGTGCCTCTCAGAAAATACCGCATTATACTGAAAAAAAAGGTAAAAAACCTTATCTGGTTGTTTCCAGATTGGGCGGGTATTACAAACTCAAAAATTATAAGAATACTGATTATTTCGCGACGATTACGCCGGATATAAAGCATTATCTGGAAGATCAAGGTGTTGATCCCGATAAAATTAAACACATTAATAACTTTGCCGAAACAGAAGATATTGAAAAGCCTGTCAATCGCGCTGATTACGATATACTGGAAGATGCGCCATTATTTCTGGCTTTGGGGCGTTTGCACACAAGCAAAGCCTTTGATACCTTGATCAAGGCAGCCAAAGAAGTGCCCGAAAGCCATATCTGGATTGCCGGAGAAGGGCCAGATCATCAAGAATTACAAGAGCTTATCAATAGTCTGGGTGTTCAAGACAGGGTAAAGCTACTCGGTTGGCGTTGCGATCGGGCGGCCTTATTCCAAGCGGCAGATTTTTGTATTTTCCCATCCCGATACGAGCCTTTCGGCACTGTTTTCGTGCAGGCTTGGGCGAATAAAACGCCGTTGATTACTACCGATTCGGATGGTCCAAAGCAATTTGTGCGCCATGAAGAAGATGGGCTGATAACGCCTATTGATGATGTTTCTGCTATGGCGGCTTCTATGACACGCATGATAGAAAACCCGGATTTGGCAAAAAAATGCGTAAGAAACGGCTATCAGCGTTACTTAAACGAGTTCACCAAAGACGCTATCGTTAGCGCTTATCTGGATTACTTTACTACAATACTAAAAGAATATAAGGCCGCATAAGATAAAACAAGTTCCGGAAATGAAATAAAGTTTGAAAAAAAAGGCCTGATATGCCACAATAGCTTTGTATATTTATATGAAAATATTGGTAAAGCCTAAAAAATTAATAAATATCAAAGGCTTGACGTGATATAGTAAAGGCAAAAGCGGGTTTTTAAGATGAATTTTATCCCGTATTTGAAAATTTAAGGTGAAGTATGGCGGATCAAACATTAGCAACAGCAGAAACCGAAGTAGATATCGACACGATTGATCGTGTTTCGGGCTGGTTTAAACGCACAGCTATTGATGTCATGAGCTGGGTTGATGATTTTGAAGCCGAAAATCCGGAAGTCGTACAAAGTATCAAAGATAATGCTCTTCTTTTTGTTAATCCCATCACAGTCGGTATTGGTGTCACTAATATAGTAAGAGCTGCCAATGCTGAAGAAGAGCAAAGCCAAGAAACAACAGTTTCTACACCTTCAGAGGAAGAAGAACTAGAAACAGATGCGGACGCATCATCAACGACAGAAGAGACAGAAGCTGACGCCGAGGTCGAAGCCACCGAAGAACAGGCAACCACCACGGTACAGAAAACAGTTTTTGTGCCCGATGCGGGCTACAGTATTCCGGATGACATGAAAGAAAGAATTGCAACGATCGAGGCAGCCTTGCCTGCTATGATCGCTTTGGCCGAAGATGCTGGATCAGACTTGACCGAGCGTAAAATTGATGTCGCCGATGGTTATCTTGATGAGACCGAAATAGCAATCATAAATGAAGTTTCTGATAAGCTCCGCGAAACAATTCTTGCTAGTGAAAGTGCAGACCTTCTGGAAGATGATGTGCAAAGTCAGGGTTTCTCAGATGAACTTGGAAAAGTCTTGGGTGTAGGTCTTGGCGCGGAATTGCAAAAATATCTGGATGATCCCTCAAAATCAAGTATTCATGGCGACATAAACTATCTGAAGGATAATTATAAAGATGTAATGCGTGCCCTCAGAAAGCTTAATGAAGAAGGTCTTCTGGTTGCTGCGCAAGGCAAGTTTGACGTTCAGGAGGTGGAAGCGCCTGTTGACCCTTCTGGTCAACCTGTCGTTACGCCGCCTGATCCTGCAACTTCAGCAACAGAAGACGAAGAGCCGGAAGTCACTGCGAGAGATACAGATGCTCTGGACTTGAAAACATCTATTTATTTTGATGGCTCGGCATCAGAAGATGACGTCACCGAAGCAATTGAGGCAATCGAACTTGTTCAGGTTAAAGCTTATGATGCCCTAAACGATATGTCTCCCTTCTTTGCTGATCTGATGGATAAGCCAACACAAGACGGTCAGTTCGAGGATGGGGAGAAACGTAACCTGTCTGCCATGGTCATGTTGATGAGAAAAATCAACGGTGAAGGCAATCCAAATGGTGCATTTGATGAGGCGAAGCTTGTAGAGCTTAGAGAAGCACTCTTGACTGATGATAAATTTGAAATGCTGCGCCAGCAATTAGCACCTCTCGGTGTTCAAAAAATTAATGCAGGCGATAGCGAAGAGGTTAAAGCCCAGAAAAGAAAAGATGCGGATGAAGCACTTTTCAGGCATTTATTAGTATTGCAGCAAGCCGGTGAAACTGACCCGAACGCGAATAGTGTAACCGCAGCAAATCTGGCTTTTGATAAAATCCGAGAATACTTGCCCGATAGCGTCAAAATTTTCTTGCAGGATATGTTGGAAAATACGAGCATCGGAAAAATGGTGATGGGTGTTGCCGCCGCCAAAGGTATGAACTTGGAACGCCTATGGAAAGAGCCAGAATTGCAAGCTGGTCAGACAGAAGCAGAATACCTTGAGGGTAAAAAGCGTGACTTCTTGGCGCAAGGTTTTGATGAATATCTTGAAAAGGCCGAGGAAGAGCTGAAAGCAGAAGGTGCGGATAATCCTGAATTTGCCGATATACTTGCTCGTGCTCAGGAAAACATCAAAGAAGATATAGAAGAAAACAAGCTATCCGGTGTTATGAAGAAAGCCCTGGGTGATAGCTATGATGAATTAAAAGATGATCTTTTAGTTGCGGTAGAAGCAACAACAGGTGCAGCAACAAAAGAAGAAGCGCAGAAAAAATTACTTGCATCACTAGAAGGTGTTGACGGTCTGGAGCTTGATGAAAGCATGCGGATTGAGCAAAGAGCCGAAGAAATCATTAATGTAGTTGGTGCAGGCGCTAGCGTCTTCACACAGTCTGCTTCACAATCAACGACAACGACCCTTGAGGAAGAAGAAGAGGAAGAGTTAACGCCCGAAGAAGAAGCTGCACTTTCATCATCAACAGTGAATACGGTTGCTGCGGCAGTTGCAACATCTGCAACCGCGACTATTCCTGAGGTTGATCAAGAGGCCGTCGATCCTGCGAAAGTATCAACATTGGGTAGTGAAGAGCACTCTAAAGGTGTGGTTTTGGAATATGACCGCGATCCAAATGAATATGTGATAAAAAATGTTGAATCCGAAGGTCGTGTAAAAGCAATATTAGAAGCTATTGCTGCTATGGATGAAGATAAAAGGCCATATAACCCTGAAGATCTAATCCGTCGTACTGACGATTCTGGCGAGATTATCGATCTTGCCTATAAAGAACATAATGGTGCATTAGAAAAACTCGCTGTTGCAGCGCAATTGGATCACTTGATTTCAAGTGGTGAAGATACAATTTATATGAGCCAGATTGAGCACCAAATCACAAGCGATAATCTGCCACAAATTGAAGCTTTCTTGCAGAAAAACGGTGTGCCTGAAGAACAAGTTGAAGCTGCCGTGACGGCTGCACGATCTCTGATCGATCAGGAAGTTGATGGCAAGAGCGTGATGTCAGCATTTTTTGGAAACTGGGATCAAATACGCATAAGTGAAATCCGCGCTTTGGTTGAAGAAATTGAACCTGAAAGAGAAATTTCTGTTGTTGAAGATGTGCCGGAGCCAGAGCCTTTTAATCCTGAGCATGTTGATTTAAGCCGTAGGGGTGGAGATGTAACCCTTGCAGTAGGGCCGATGCCGGACACAACCCCCCGTCCACCAGTTTCTGATAACACAAATCTGTTCAATAATGTTTCGGGAGTAGATCCATATGGTGCCTGTCAGATGTATTCTGTAACTGCAAATACACGACGAAACACTGCAACCTCATCAGGATGTGATAGCAGGCCTGATCGCTATAGCGCGTTTAGGCGGTTTGACCCGAATGACCCTGACGGTCCGGGTGAAATGCCTGTAGATTGGCGGATTTTTGGACGTCATACGCCTGAAGAAAGGTTTGATACATCAACGACATATGACAAAGGTGGGCTAAACCAGAGAACTGCATATGGTAAAGATATCAGAACAGTCAGAAATATGTTTCCAAATCCGGGGCAACGGAGACTAGGAGAGCAAGTCGTAAAGGATTTCTATGATTTCCGTGAAAAAATGGAAAATGATGGCAATCTTAATCCAGAAACAAACCATGTCCTTGAGCAAGTATCACAGCGTCAAATGGCTATTTTGCGTCAACCAGGCCTGAATTATAGTCAAAGAGAACAAGAAATAAATGCTTTGAGACAGCAATTGCATGATGATTACAATGCAAAATATGGCAGTGGTCGTCAGGTTGTTCGGGTTGAAGTTGATAAGGAAAACATGTTTGAGCCAGTTGTCGGAAAGCAGGCTATCGGAGGTTATGCTGCACAGATCGAAGATATTTTTGGCGGCAATGAGCAAATGAAAGAACTTGCTTTGGAACAGTTGGAAGGTTTCGAGAGTAAAGTTGACCGGATATTAGAAAGTGACATGTCGCCGGAACAAGCCAAAGCAGCGATCCAGCAGGAACTTAGAACATTAGACGGTAATTTGGATAATCTTTATAATATCAAGGCCATGATTGATGATCGAGGCATTGCGCTCTATGAGCAGGAAATCAAAGACACAATCGGTGAAGCGGGCCCTTATGCACAGCGTGCAGAGCAAGCTATCAGAGAGTTTCAGGAAAGAGTGTCCATAATTAGTGCTGATACAACATTTACGACATCAGAGAAACTGCAAGATGCAACTATGTTGCACAGGATGCTTGAGGAGGAATTGGATACAATTTACGTCGAAAAGCAGCAAGAAGAATATACGATTGCATTGCAAGCCAGTGATACAACAGGCACAACGATTGATCCGGAAACACTTGAACAAAATGCTGGCATGGATCTGACCTCACAAACATCTACTGTATCTATGGCCAATCGTTAAGCCGCATGACATCCTTCGATGTGGTCATTCACGATTCCCATAGATTGCATGAATGCATAAGCTGTGGTCGGTCCTACAAATTTCCAGCCCCGCTTTTTCAAATCCTTTGACATGCGCACTGAGTCTTCGGTTTTACCAGGAATATCTTTGCTGCGCGATGGGAGCTTATGACCATCCGGTTTATAGCGCCAGAAATATTCGGATAAGCTTCCAAATTCTTCGGCCATTTCTATGGCTCTTTGTGCGTTATTGACGGTGGCCTCAATCTTGCCGCGATGGCGAATAATGCCCTCATTTTGCAAGAGGCGCTCAATCATTTTCTCATCATATAAGGCAACTTTGTTGTAATCGAACTGGTCAAATGCTGCACGAAAATTATCTCTTTTCCGCAATATCGTCAGCCAGCTCAAACCCGATTGAAACCCTTCAAGACATATTTTTTCAAATAGCGTAAAATCATCGGTAACAATCTTGCCCCATTCCTCATCATGATATCGCATATATTCATCGTCATCGCCGCACCACCAGCATCGTATAACACCATCTTCACCGGTTTTTAATCCTTTTATCGCATCTTGGTTTGCCATGATAAATCCTGTAGGTTTATGGAACAGTATTGGAGAATATAGATGCTGCAATTCTTTATCAACAGCCTTCGTAAAACCGATCAGGAAATTCCGCAAGTGCGTGACGTGCGCGGCGAGGAAGACGACGCATTCCTTGAAAAAAGCAAAGTGCATCTGGAAAGTCTGGAAGAAATCAGAAAGCGAAAGCTCAAAACCTATAATTGGCGTAAAAAAATTGCTATTCCGGCAGCTTTTATTGTAACGCCTTTATTGGGCTATATTGATTATCTTTTATTATTCATCCAAAGCAGTAATGATGAGGGCGGCGGTGGCCTGTCCCTTTTTGCGCTTGGGGCTTTATATTGGTGGGTTACTCAACCCAAACGAGAATATGCCAAGGCATTCAAGCAAACCATTTTACCGGAACTGGCCAAACTCTTCGGGGATTTCAAATATATCTTGAAAGGGCAAATACAACTGCATGAAATGCAACCCTCTAAAATTTTGCCGCGTCATGATAGATACCAAAGTGAAGATTATTTCGAAGGTCAGTATAAAGGCGTAAACATAAAATTCTCGGAAATAGATTTCCAGCAAAAACGACGCAATAAAAACAGAACTTATTATGTATCAGTCTTTAAGGGGCTTGCTGTTTTACTGGAGCTTAGCGGCAAAAAATTCTACGGTCATACAATCATGGACAGGGATCGCGGCAAAATCTCCGAATGGTTCAAGGAAAAATCCAGCAATTTAAAACGCGCCAATCTGGTCGATCCTGAATTTGAGAAAATTTTTGATGTTTACACAAATGATCAGGTTGAGGCGCGTTATCTCATTGACCCTCTTATGATCGAGCGTATGAAAGGGCTTCAGGCCGAATATGATGGAGAGGCAATGACGGCATCGTTTTATGACAGTAAAATGCTGGTCCTGATCCAAAGCAAACATAATCATTTCGAGCCAGCTGATCTGCACATTCCAGCCACTGACCCTTACTCCGTGTTAAACATGAAAAAAGAAATAGGCGAAATCCTCTCCCTGATAGACAGGTTGGAACTGTATAACCCTGACAAGGTGCATCAGGAAACGAGCGTGGCTTAACGATAGTTGTTAGGATTTAAAGCTGGTATTACTCAAAATCGCTTTATATAGTCAAAGACAAGCATTTACGAATTAAGGATACAAAAAAATGAATTTTAAGTTTTTAACACTGGCAGCAACCATGGCTGTTATGTCTACATCGGCATTTGCCGGAAATTATGTACTCAGCATTAACGGCAAAACACAGGAAATTGATCTGGGGCAGGCCAGCACAATTACATTGGATGATGGTAAGACACTGGAAGTCAAAGTCGATAAGAAAGAGTTTCACGTATTCAAAACCAATAATTATTCTTTTGAATACCCAAGTGATCTGCAACCTTCCCGCACGGATTTAGGCGATGGCATCTTTCAGACGATGATGGCTTCACCAATAGGAACGCTCATTTTGGTACAGGAATACGAGAACATGGACCCCTCCAGCATAGTCGATCTCATGATTCAGGAACTGACCAAAGAAGAAGTACAATATGGTTACAAGATTGATAAAACCGATGCAGCCAGAAAAATTGGTGGCCTTGATTTTGTAGGTAAGAAAGCAGTCGCCACATATAAAGGTGAACAAAATACGCGCTATGTTATGACGCATTCCGCCAAAGACTCTGGTCTGATGGTCATTACAATGGTCGACAAGGAGGCGCCTGCCAAGGACGTCGCTATGGTCAAGAAATTCTGGGATAGCTTGAGCGTGTCCATGCAATAACTATGTGATGTGTATAAATCAAAAAACAGGCCGTGCATGCGGCCTTTTTATTGCCTGACTGATCAGAATTCTAAATCCATGCCGAATATCCAACCCAGCGCAGCGGCCACAATAGCGAAGCTTTTATAAAAGAAACCGCCGATTACGCCACCTGTAACAGTGCCGGATATAAGCAGCATCTCAATCCCCGCCAGCTTGTCTGTGAAACTATCAGCCTCCATAAACATTAAAGCCCACAATACGGCAAGGATTGCACCCAAAAACCCGCCCGCCAGAGCACCGATAAAGATTTTCATACCTTTACGAATCTTTTTCTCGGTTTTCTTTGTTTCTTCTAGCTTTTTATTTTCTCTCATTTTCGCTTTCCGTATCACCTACAAAATGTTGACACTGCGTTTATAATCCGCCAAAAGGTTAGCACTACACAAATTCTAATGTAAGGGAAAAAGCAAAAATGGCTTCTTATCAATATGTCTATGTAATGAACGGACTGACCAAGGCCTATGGCAACGGCAAAAAGGTGCTAGAGAACGTAACTTTGAGCTTTTTCCCCGGCGCGAAGATCGGTGTTTTGGGCCCGAACGGTGCAGGTAAGTCGACATTGCTGCGAATCATGGCGGGCGTTGATAAGGATTTCATGGGGGAGGCATGGTCCGCAGAAGGCGCACGCGTTGGCTACCTTGAGCAAGAACCACAATTGGATGACAGCAAAACCGTCGAAGAAAACGTGATGGAGGCCTTGGCTGATGTAAAGGCCATGGTTGATCGTTTTAATGCTATAGGCCTTGAGATGGCTGAACCTGATGCTGATTTTGACAAGCTTTCCGAAGAAATGGGTGATCTGCAGGAAAAAATTGACGCCGTAGATGGCTGGGAACTTGACCGCACAGTTGAGATGGCAATGGATGCTTTGCGTTGCCCACCGGGCGATATGGGCGTTAAGAATCTTTCTGGCGGTGAAAAACGCCGCGTTGCGTTATGTAGATTATTGTTGGAAAAGCCCGATCTTTTACTTCTCGACGAACCCACCAACCACTTGGACGCAGAAAGTGTCGCATGGCTACAACGATTCTTGAAAGATTATAGCGGCGCGGTTGTGATGGTCACACACGATCGATACTTCCTTGATAATGTCACAGGCTGGATCTTGGAGGTCGACCGTGGCTCCGGTATTCCCTATGAGGGCAATTACACGGCCTATCTGGAAGCCAAGCGCAAGCGTCTTGAGCAAGAAGAGCGAGAGGAAAATACCCGCCAGAAAACCCTTGCCCGCGAGCTTGAATGGATGGGCAAAAGCCCCTCAGCACGTCGCTCCAAATCCAAGGCGCGTATTAACGCCTATGAGGATTTGCTCGCCGAAAGTCAAAAAACCGATCAGCGCAACGCGCAAATTGTTATCCCTGCACCGCCGCGTCTTGGTGATCTCGTCATACAGGCCGACCACATTAAAAAAGGCTTTGGTGATCGTCTCTTGATTGAGGATTTATCATTCAAATTACCGCCCGGCGGTATTGTCGGGGTTATCGGGCCTAACGGCGCTGGTAAATCAACACTTTTCAAGATGATTACGGGGCAGGAAGAGCCCGATGAAGGAACATTCAAAGTGGGTGATACTGTCAAATTGGGTTATGTCGATCAAAGCCGCGATTCGCTTGATGGTGATAAAACAGTCTGGGAGGAAATCTCAGGCGGTACAGATATTATCAAGCTTGGTAAGGTTGAAATGCAAAGCCGTGCTTATGTTTCGGCCTTTAATTTCCGCGGCCCCGATCAGCAGAAAAAAGTTGAAAACCTCTCCGGAGGACAAAGAAACCGTGTCCACCTGGCTAAAATGCTCAAACAAGAAGCCAATGTCATCCTTTTGGACGAACCGACAAACGATCTTGATACAGAAACACTTGCCGCTCTGGAAGAGGCGCTGGAGCGCTTTCCGGGTTGCGCGGTGGTGATTTCCCACGATCGCTGGTTCCTTGATCGTCTTGCAACGCATATCCTTGCCTTCGAAGGTGATTCGCAAGTCACATGGTTCGAAGGCAACTATGAGGATTACGAGGCCGATTACCGCAAACGTATGGGGCATGATGCCGACGCACCACGCCGGATTAAATATAAGCCTCTTAGAAAAGCTGGGTAAATTGTAAGAAATTTGTAAAATTTTACTTTGTTATGAAAAATGTCAAAAATATGACAAAAAAATTCGCTTTTTCACTATAAAAGATGTTATTATTAACCGTAATTTATCTAAAATTAGATAAGTTGCGTTTAAATGACAACGTATAAAGTGATGAGTAAATAATAGTGCAAAGTGTTAAGACAAAAGATGTAGTCGCCTATGCAACGCTTCCGCGTATTCTTCCTCGTGTCAAAGATTTCTGCACCTCCGGCTTTGGTTATATTCCGTTTTTGATGGCGCAAATCTACGCGATGGTAAAGCTTTTACCGGAAAATCACCCGTATCTTTCCAGTAAAAATATTAATAGATTTGGTGTTCGTCACGTTGTATCGGAAGCGGCTAAAAATCTTGAGTTCAAGAAAAATAAAATCGACCAGATTATAGTTTTCTTTGCAATATTATCTGGTGTTGTCTTACTCGTCATTCAGTTTTTCATGTTGCTTTATGCATTCTTCACCAGTCACGCCATAGCGGGACCTTTTTCATGGTTTGATACAACAAACCCGCAAACAGATATAGCATATGAGCTTATGGATCGGGTTTTTGGTGTTCCCGAAGTTTTTTGTTCTTTCGCAGGTGTTTGTACAAATTTTAGTACAGATACGAACGGCGTGGGGCCAGGTACGCCGACAATTCCAACACCCTTTCACACAGCCCTACATGAACTTTTCAGGTTTTATTCAACCGGTTTGCTGATTATCGCGGTTTTAATATTCTTGTATTTCATTGTTGTCGTTGTATTAGAAACCGCCGTCAGCGGTACACCATTTGGTCAGCGCTTCCAAAATGTTTGGGTTCCGGTGCGTTTGGTTGTCGCTATTAGCCTATTGATGCCTGTGCCTGTTGCCACAACTGCGCCGTATGGACCGATGGGCACAACGCTGAATTCTGCACAATATATCACACTTTATGTTGCAAAATATGGCTCGAGCTTCGCAACAAATGGTTGGAGGAACTTTAATGATGCTGTTGGTTCGCATCCACTTTTTGCAGGTGCAGGACCAACGCCTGAAACCAGCGGTAATCCTCTAGGGGAGCGTTATGCTATATTGGCATTGCCGGAAACCCCTGATATTACGCCTGTGGTTGAATTGATGAGTGTTGTTCATGCATGTGCCTATTCTTACTTCCGTCAAAATGACGGAGATGGTATTTCATCCAAGAACGGGTACACATACACATACACATCTGATTATCGAGTTTACTCTGCATTTACGCAATATCCTATTATGCCCTATCTCGTCAAGAAGCCGACAGCTGCTATGTTAGCTGCTGATGGTGTGGCAATTGGCGGGTCACCGATCGTAGGTAATGCGCTTGAACGATTGCCGGTTCAAACGATTAGTAACCCTAATTATATGCAGGCTCTCGGGTTTTATTATGGCGGTGATATTGTTATACGCTTTGGAGAATTCCGTCTTAAAACAGACGGTTCAGGTGAACCGGTATATGATGATGAAGGTGGTGTCAGGCCACTATGTGGTGATGTACGTATTCCAATTAGTGACCTAAGCAATGTGGGGGATGGAGCGCCAATAGCACAAGGGGGTAGTGGTGCTAACGAAGGTGGCGCGGATTATATGCAGGCTTTCTATTATCAGCTAATCCTTGATCTTTGGTTCAATGAAGACCGTTTAAGACAATTTGCCACAAATTTTGTTTCTGCCATCCGGGATCATTATGGCATGAGGCTGCAAGTTTGTAGTGATGTAGGAAGCGTAGGTATTGGTGCAGTGGGTCAGCCTGCAACGATTGCTCCTGCATGTACGGGAGATCCTCGTCCTGCGAGCGGGCTACCAATTCCACCTGGCGTTCCGACAGTAGATTGGCGTAATGATATTGTTTATAACGGGACTAATGGTGTTCATGCTGATCTTACGGTTGCCATACGGCGTGCCTGGGCGGATTATATCCAGAATTATAATGGAAATACCATGACAAGTGCCATTATCGATCGTGGTTGGGGCGGCGCAGGCATATGGTATACGAGAATTGCTGAAATTAATGGTGGTTTTATAGATGGCGTTTTGAATATGCCAACCATGGATAAGTTGCCATTTGTCTGGGAGTACCTGAAGGAACAAAAACGCCAGAGTTCCAAAAATACGGATGTTCAGGATCCTTTTAATCCCGCAATTTTCAAAAAGATTGAGAAAGATGTTCTGGATCAGGCTGGGGTTGATGTGGAACATGTCGCAAAACCACTGCACGCTGTTTATAAATACTGGAATGATGATTGGAAGAACGTTGCGGAGGAAAACAAATTCGGTCTTGGCAACCACATTATGCATGCCATGCATATGCTGCTTGGAACAAGTGGTCTTGTTCAAATGCGTACAACAAACTCTCACTTACATCCGCTTGCTCAATTGACGGCGGTTGGTAAAGGACTTGTTGAATCTGTTATCCGCAATATGGGAGCAGCCACAGTATTTTCATTTATGGGCGGGTTTTTTGGTGATGCAGGTGCAAAGGAAGTATCGGGCGTCTTCTCTGCATTAAGCCAGATTTTCTTATCCATGGCGTTCATTGGAATTGTGGCCGGATTTATCTTGTATTATATCTTGCCTTTCCTTCCATTCGTATATTTCTATTTTGCAGTGGCATCATGGGTTAAAGGGATATTTGAAGCCATGGTTGGTGTTCCACTATGGGCATTAGCGCATTTGCGTATTGACGGCGAAGGCCTGCCAGGAGATGCAGCACAAAATGGTTACTTTATGTTGCTTGATGTGTTTGTTAGACCAATTCTGACAGTGTTTGGGTTAATAGCAGCAATTGTGATTTTTGCCACGCAAGTTCGTATTCTGAATTTAATATGGGATTTGGTGACGGCAAACGCTTCTGGTTTTACACCCGGGCAAGACATTATTTTAGAAAATTATGCGCAAGACCTTGTGTATCAACGAAGTATCATTGACCAGTTCTTCCTTACAATTATTTATGCAGTAATTGTTTACATGCTTGGGCTCGCATCATTCAAACTGATTGACCGAATTCCTGATAATATCTTACGCTGGGCAGGGGCTGGTGTATCTGCCTTTGGTGATATTGAGCAAGATGATATTGGTAGTTTGAATAGATACGCATCTATGGGCGCAATGACAATCGGTAGTGATATGTCCAGTATGGCAACAGGAACAGCAAGTCAGGCTGGTAGTGGTCTTTCAAAAGCGCTAGGGATGACCGGTAAATTGAAAGATGGTTAAAGGAATGGAGTAAAAATGTTATTTGGTATATTGCCTAAAGGTGTTTTTGGCTATGCAGTAATGCCACGTATTATGCCTCGCATTCGCAATCTGTGGATGGGCGGCTTTCACTATGTTCCGTTTTTCCTTGCGCTTGTCTACCAGCTTGTACGCCTTTTGCCTCAAGGGCATCCTTATCTTATGCCCCAAAATATGGGGCGCTATGGTGTGCGCCATGTTATCGCCGAAGCAGGCCGTAACCTTATATTTAATGTCAAAAATTTAGATCAAATACTGCTTTTTGGCCTTATTTTGGTTGGAATAGTTATTTTCTTTCTGCAGTTTTTGTCTTTGGGTGCATTTTTTATCATTAGCCCCGCATCTGCTTTACCAACAAACTTCGCTGGCTTTTTTACAATTGTTAACGCGGCTGATCGTCCGCATGATCTGGCTTTTATGATGCTTGATATGGTGTTCGGGGTTCCTCATCCTGATGCTCTGACCGCTGGTGGTTTATTCGAGTCATGTGTTAGTACTGCTGTAGCTTGTGAAGACACGGCAGGTAACCCTGTCATACAATTTGACACTAGCGGGGTCAGTGGTCTAGCACCCGCGGCTGCAAACCAGCTTTCTCCTTTTTCAACTGGTTATGCTTTCCCATCTCCGCTCCATGATGGTTTGCACAGATTATTTGGTATTTACAGTACAGGATTATTGGTTGTTGCTGTCGGTATTACATCATATTTTGTTGCTACAGTTGTAGCAGAAACAGCCCAAAGTGGCACACCATTTGGACGCCGTTACAATAAAACATGGGTACCTATCAGAATCGTTGTAGCCTTCGGCTTATTGATGCCTTTGGGCTCTGGTCTGAATTCCTCACAATATATTGTTTTATTTATGGCAAAATACGGTTCTGCTTTCGCAACAAATGGCTGGAATTATTTTAACACAACACTTACTGAGTCTTATTTGGGGCAACCTCTAGATTTGATTGCTAAGCCAAACTATCCTGATGTTGGTGCATATTCACAATTTATGTTTTTGGCTAAAATGTGTGAGTATATCTATGAAGAAAAAATTGGACGTCAAAGGGATGATCCGGCTGATACTTCCAGACAAAATAAAATTCCTGACCCTCATGTAATCGAAGCTTATGTCATGGGTAGTGGTACAAAAGCACCTTATTTGATAGGCGCAACAACAACATATGATGATATCAGGGGATATCTTGATACAGGCACAAACAGTTTTAAGATCCGTTTCGGAGAGCGTGACGTGATGCGTTATCCAAAAGAACCTGGTAACGTAAAACCTCTGTGTGGAGAGCTTACATTTTTCCTTGCAGATGCGCAGCCTGTCGCCTCGGCGCAACCAGGCCCTTTAAGAATTCAAAGGGTTTACTTTATAGAAACCCGATATAACTGGCTAGATCAAGGTGTTCAAAGTTCTTTTACGCAGAATGTTCCTGCACTTGCACCACCATTGGCAACAGCGACAAGTCAAAACCGTTGGAAATATATTGCAGATGAATTTTTCAGTCGTGCTTCGCCTTGGCCTCATGCTAATGGCGTGCTTAAAACAGATTATATTGCGAATACAAACCGGGAGATTCAGAACTTTGTGAACGGGGCAATTGATAATGGAATTCTTGACCAGCTTGCTCAATGTCCCGGTGTGAATTGTTATTGGGCAGGTGCATGGAACGGCACAGGAAATGCTTTATACCGCAAAGGTTGGGCCGGGGCCGGTATCTGGTACAATAAAATTTCGGAGATGAATGGCTTTGTTACAACGGCTGCTTTGAGTATGCCTGCCCCCACTCTATATCCGCTTGTTATGGAACAAGTGTGGTCAGCCAAAATTCAATACAGTCAAGACGTTAAACCAGCAGAACGTTTTAATCCAAAGGCAACGGGTGTAGATGATATTTCAAAATATCTGGAAGGAGCAAAGGGGTTAGATATCGCAAATGCTTTATATGCTGGGTATCTAGGCTGGGATGCTTCTTCAGGAACAACAACCAGTTCCAGACCTCAAGGTAATCCTATTGAGGATGCAATAATGATGCTCTTCGGTGTAAACGGTTTGTATGATATGCGCAAAAACCCGACGACTCATCCTTTGGCACAGCTAGTAGGCATTGGTCGGGGGCTAATGGAAAGTGCTGTACGTAATCTTGGCTATGCTACAGTTGCCACAATGGGTGGTGTGGTTATGGGCGATATTTTAGGGCAATTCCCTAAAAATCTGGCAAGTACAGCAGCAAGTATGTTCGTAAGTATTGCCATGATGGGTGTGACAGTAGGTTTTGTTCTGGCCTATATTGTACCGTTCTTGCCGTTTATCTATTTCTTCTTCGCCGTTGGTGGCTGGGTCAAAGGAATATTCGAGGCTATGGTGGGTGCACCTTTATGGGCATTGGCACATATTCGTATTGATGCGCAAGGCTTGCCCGGTAATGCGGCTCTGAATGGTTACTTCCTGATTTTCGAAGTGTTTCTTCGTCCGATGCTCATAGTATTCGGGCTTCTTGCAAGTATTGCTACGTTTTCATCACTTGTGGCGGTGTTGAACTCAATTTTTGATTTGGTGATTGCAAATATTGGTGGTTTCGACATCACAGAAGAATTAACCGGAGGATCAGGGATTAATTTGCTGGATAAAGCAAGAGGGCGTATTGATGAGTTCTTCTTTACCGTAATTTATGCAATTATTGTATATCTGCTTGGAATGTCCTCATTTAAGCTGATTGATACAATTCCTAATAATATCTTGAGATGGATGGGACAAAGTGTTGCAACATTTAACGACTCACGGGAAGACCCAGCAAAAGGCCTTGTGTCTAAAGCAACAATTGGTTCCCAGCAAGTCTCCTCACGTCTGGGTGGTGCACTGCAAGGTCTTACATCGATTGGTAAATAGGAATGGAAATAAAGAAAGGACAAATTGTAAAATATACATGTTTACCCGGTATTTTTCCTAGAATTATCGGTTTGTTGACTTCTGGGTTTTCTGTTATTGCGAATATGATTGCTATCATATATGCAAATTTTGGGCTTATTCCTAAAGATCACCCGTATTTAAAATCAGAAAACTTTGGACGCTACGGGATAAGACATGTTTTGGCAGTCGCATCCTCTAATCTTGTGATTTCCAAACAAAATATCGATCAAGTTATAATATATTTTACTATACTGGCCGGCTTTATTATGCTTTTGGTTCAATTTGCACTATTTGGCATATCTTTGTTTTCCAGTTCAGCTATGGCTGCGACATTATTCTGGCAAATTTTTGAACTTCAAGCACCATTAACCCCCGATCAAGATTTGGCGATGATTACTCTTGATCGTGTTTTTGGCGTTTTGAATTTTGCCGGAACCGGTAGCTTTTTTGAATCATGTTATGCCTTAGGCACATGTGTGGATGTTAACAATGATCCAATTTCGTATTCCACTGTTGTTTTTCCAAGACCTTTTCATATAGCGCTCCATAGTTTGATGGAGATATATTCCATGGGCATAGCGTTTATTGCTTTGATTGTGATTATATATTATGTAATCGCTATTGTTGGGGAAACAATCACTTCTGGCACACCGTTTGGTAGACGCTTCAACAGAGCATGGTTTATTCCAAGATTAATCATGTTTTTTGCATTGATTATGCCTATGAACTTGGGTGGCACAGGTGTTGGAGCAACATCAAATAATGGTATTAATGCAGCGCAGTTTATCACACTGGGTGTTGCGCGTGCAGGATCAAATATGGCTTCTAATGCTTGGTATGCGTTTCATGATACATTGACAACAACAATGGATACATATCTTGGAGATCAAGAAAGCCTTATAGCAGAGCCAATTTTCCCTAGTAGTGCATCTTTCTCACAATATATGCATATTGTGCTTACATGCATTATTGCCGAAAAGGTGATGTATAATAGAGATGTAAAGCCATATGTCGTCAGGGAAAATAATCCGGTTGCACCATATAATAATATGGGTGGAACAACGCTGGATTACATAGATTACTACACAGTACAGTGGAATTTTCAAACAGCGGTGGAATTTTCAAGATATGGGAATGTGTATGTTCGTTTTGGTTACCTCAATGAAGAGGGCGGAACTTTGGCAACGTATCCTACGGCTCCGCCTAGTGCAAATGCGGAATATTGGGGGTATGTTGAGCCCACATGTGGTGAGTTAACTATACCAGTCACAAGTACTGATCCGGCTGTTATAGATAATGTGTATGGCATTCAAGCCAACCATTTTATTAATATCGGGTTTTATCTTGAAGATGATTATCTTGGAGAGGTTTCAAGGTGTATGGTTTCTTCGGTAATGCCTCATGATAATAACTCGGAATGTGTAGACACAAATTTTTCCTATGCGCTTTTATATGGCCCTGCACCAGCATCCCAATGGCCAACACGTGCAATCGTTGAAGACACATCCAGATTTTATGATTACATCAATCAGTATCTTATCGGGGGAGACTATAATGATCCTTCAACTGGTGCAGTAACGTATGCAGCAGGAAATACTATGGAATGGATTCGGGCTAATTATGACTTTGGTGTGCCCGCCGTGATCAGAGACAAAGGCTGGGTTGGAGCAGCACTCTGGTATAATAAAATAGCTGAAGCCAATGGGTTGGTTACAGGAGCTATTATGGCATTTCCCCAACCATATTTGTACCCTATGGTCATGGAAGAAGCCCAGAACGCACACAAATTGGATGATGAAAATGCTGACTGGCAAAAGCGGTTTAGTCCGTTGCTAAAAAATGGGCAACTTGTAGAATTTAATAGGGCTGGGGATGCGCAAATTGCTTCTGTGCTCTATTCAGTATATGATCTATGGGAAACAACAAATGCCCGATCGACTTCATTTACGAAATCTACCGGTAATGCAATTCTCGATGCCATTAATATGATTTTGGGAACAAATGGTCTTATGGACATAAGAGAGAATTTCTACAGTATTGGTCCTGACCCACGAAACAACATCAAAATTCATCCGTTGGCCATGCTCAGTTCTTTGGGTAAGGGCTTGGTTGATGCTTCTCTGCGGAATTTGTTTTTCGGTGTTTTAGGCCAGCCTATTGGCGTTATTCTTGACCAAGTAATAGGTATGGATCTCGGAGTTAAAACACTTTCAACCTTTTTAACAAAAATCGCATTTATAGGATTTTCTCTAGGATTTATGCTTTATTATGTGTTGCCCTTTATGCCGTTTATCTATTTCTTCTTTGCATTTGCACACTGGATAAAAAGTATTTTTGAAGCCATTGTAGCTATGCCGCTATGGGCTCTGGCACACATCAAAATTGATGGTGAGGGCTTGCCAGGACCATGGGCAACAAACGGGTATTTCTTATTGATGGAAATTATGCTTCGTCCGACGCTAATTATTGCTGGATTTTTATCGAGTATAATTTTGTTCTCTGCTCTTGTTGATGTCCTTCATGATGTATTTGATATTTTACTCATTATGGTTGGTGGCGGAAATAGAGACACAGCAATAGCCTTGGCATCAGGTAATCATAATATAAGCTTGTTGAGGGGGCCATTGGATGAATTAGTATATACACTGATCTATGTAATGCTTGTGTACATGATCGGTCTGTCCTGTTTCAAAATGATTGATGCTGTGCCTAATAATATTATGCGTTGGATGGGTGTAACCGTGGCCACATTCCAGGAAAATGCAGGAGACCCTGTGCAAGATCTATCAGGCTCTATGTTCCGTGGTCAGCAGAGATTTGGCGCACAATTTGAAGGTATGATCGACCGTATGCAAGGCCGTATGTCTAGTCGTGATAAAGTCACAGATACCACCATTATCACTGGCGGTCTCGGTGGTTCTCAGTAATAAAACATGCCATTTATTATTTAAAAAAGCTTTATTCCACGCGAAGATGCGCCAAAAGGACTTCTACTTCACCGCCGCCGCGTTGTATCACAGAGGCAAAATCAGAACGCTGTGTCAGGGCCATACTAACCCCCTCAACGATGATATCAATAACGCGGTACTGATTGTTCTTATATCTCACACGCCAATCTACACGAACCTTGGGGCCGCTATTCGGGATAATAACAGATGTCACAATACTATCTGACTTGCCCTCGGGCCGGACAGATTGTACATCCAGCTTTTGACCATCATATTCGCTAAAGCGCTTGGAATATACATCAACAATCATATCCTGAAACAGGTCAAGATACTCTTTTTGCTCCTTGTCAGAACTAGCTCTCCAGTAACGCCCCAAAGCAAAACGACCAATAGCCTTCATATCAAAATTTTTGATCAGAAATTTGCGGAATTGCGATTTGCGCTCTTCTTCACCAAGACTTTCATCTGTCAAAAAACCGATTCCATCTTGCGCAAGCTTATCGACAAAGTTCTTGGCACCGCTCTGAACGGCATCATCTACGGCAACATGATAAACATAGGAAGGTGAAGTATGCGCAGTGTTTGCTGCTGAAAAATCTGTAAAGCCATGCGCTACAGGAACAAAAGAAAAACTACTAGCTGCCAGAATGGTCAAAAGGGATGTGTGGCTCAAACGCATTATATACTCCTCAATACTTCCAAATACCTTACCGTTATCAAATTTATCCTATAACCCTAGCATACCCTAACAAGATTAAAACACTGTTAGGCACGCAAGAAATTATAGTTCACAATAATTCTCTGTGATAAAGCAAGTCGAAATTTAAGGGAAGCACAAATTATTATTCAAATTCCGGGAAGTCATATGATTCATATGAAATATCATCGGCGGCTTGACGGGCGCGGTCTTCAACCAAAGCCTCACGCTGCTGGTAATATGTGCTACGCACAGAAGCATAATAATCAATAGAGCTTCTTTCCAGATCAACTAGAACATCCATCAGAGAATCACGCAAATCCAGATAATTTACACCGAATTTTGTATAATATAGTGGCTCTTCGTTGATGTTGAACAAATACCAGCGCAAGGGATCCATAGCACCATCAACAAAATATCCGGCATAATCACGTGTTGAAGACGGGCCAATGAAGGGAACAACCATATATGGACCATGAGGCACACCCCAAACACCCAATGTTTGACCAAAATCTTCGGATTCATATTCAATGCCCTCATGGGCGGCAAGGTCAATAAGGCCACCAATACCTAAAATACTGTTTATACTGGCGCGAACCAGAACTGTACCCGCACCTTCAATATCACCTTGTAAGACCTGATTAAAGAACACAACAGGGCTGTTCAGATTGCGCAGGAAGTTACGAATTCCATTACGTGCAGGTTCTGGCGTAACAGTGCGATAGCCGCGAATAACCGGATTCATCACATAATGATCAACATGACGGTTAAAGGCAAAAACTTTTCTATTATATTCTTCATAGGGATCGGAAATCATAGCTTCACTATGAAAGGCGAACTCGTCTTCCTGATTATTATGACTGCAAGAGCTTAAAAAAGCTGCGGGAATCATAAGCGCAAGGGCAAGGAATTGTCTCGAAATTTTAGCTTTACCGGAATATGCCATAACCTGATCTCTACTCGTTAATAACTATATTAAACTGGATGAATTTTACGCGAGCGTTACCTTTTTACCACAGCACTACTTATTAATTGGTTAACACGGCGCATCAGTAAAAACTTTATTTTATTTTTTATAAAGAAGTTTTACGAAAACGCCAGAGCGTTTCTAATTTTTTATCCATCCTCAGTCGTCATCACCACGGATAAGCCCAGCAGAAAGCTGATCAAGGCAGGTGACCAAGCGGCTAAAATCGGCGGAATTTGCTGCGTTGTACCAAGTGTTTGAAGGAAATTGGACAGGAAGAAAATAATAAAGCCCATAAAAACTCCGGCCATAATAATCGGAAAAGTCCCGCGGGATCGCGGCGGACGCATGGATACGGTCGCCGCCAAGAGAATCATCGCCGCAAACATTAAGGGCTGGGAGAGAAGATTTTGATAATGTACTTTCAGGCGCGTTGCATCAAAACCTGTGCGCTCTAAGGTTTTGATATAAGACGGTAAACGCCAGAAAGACATGGTCTCGGGAGAGGAAAAGCTCTCTTCGATATCGTTAATTGTTAGATTCGTCGGCAATATATATTCAGTATCTTTTTCGGTGGGGCTGGAATATTTATTAATCACCACATCTCTAAAAACCCAGTTATTATCAACCAGTTTCGCCGTTTTAGCATCGATCCGCTGTAAAAAGCGATGTTCATCCGTGAAGTAAAAAACCGAGACAGTATGCAAGGCCCAGTCAGGTTGCTGTACCCTTGGAGCATGCAAAATTACATAGCCTGAAATCAGGGGTTTTTCACTAGTTTCAATGGATGCATTTTCTTGCTCTTGCGCACTTGAATCCTGCTCAATCAAAATCGCCTGACGCAGCCACAAACCTTCCTTAAAGACCACAATCTGATTGGTTTGTCGGCGCAAATGAACACGTTCCAATTGCTCGAATTTTCCAATCAAGGCCGCCCCGACAGGATTAATAACCGTAATCTCGATGATCCCGATTAACACGGCCAGCGCAATAACAGGCAGTAAAAACTGCCAGACAGAAAAGCCGGAGGCCCGCACAACAATTAACTCATAACGCCGTGTCATCTGCCAGAACGTAAACATCGCACCAAATAATACGGCAAAGGGAAAAAGGGTCTGCCCGACCTCGGGAAGCTTAAGCAAGCCCATTTGCAGGACCAGAGATAAGGGCACATCATCGTGTTTACTGGCGCGGCGGATAAGCTCGACTGTGTCAAAAAGATAGATCACCGCCAGCAAAGCCAGCATCAGGATAATCAGATTATAAAAATAATGCTTGGCAATATAAAAGCTCAGCGTGCGGGTAATTTTCATGCGCTTTGCTCCTTCAGACCTTTGGCCTTATACAGAATATTGCGCCGGAAATTTTCGCTTTTCTCGCTTAGGAAAAACAAGCTCACGAAAATCGGGCCGAGTGTCAGAATATACATCATCACTAGGCCTAGATTGTTGTTTCTGGCAATATTATAAGAAGCCAGAAACAAACCCTGTATCAGCATAATACCGATAACCGCCAAAATGATTCGTTTGGCTTGCCCGCGCCGGTCCATAGGCCCAACCACAAGCGCACAAATCGCAATCAGTGGAAAGACAATCGCCAAAAGAGGAGAGGCCAGCCGACGGTGAATTTCGATAGAAAAATTGCGTAAATTCTCGCGGTCACGAGCATTATCCATATTCGGTCTTAAAAGCTCGAATATCGTGCGTTCATCAGGCTCGGACCAGCGCTTTGTCACAGGGCCAGCTTCGGGCAGATTGATTGTATATTGATCAAAAGTCAGAAGCTGTAAGATGCCCGACTCTTCATCAAAGCTTTGGCGAGAACCATCAAAAACTACGACTTGTTGACCTTCCTCACCGGCAACCATCATGCCTCGTTTGGCTAAAACGGTGGAGGGCGGCTTGGTCTCGTCACGTGTATCATGAATCATCAGGCCAGACAGCGTGCCATCCTCGGTACGTTTGGATATATAAACCGTCAATCCTGTACCGGGCTGGTTGAAAACCCCTTCACGGAAAAGCATAGATGAAAACTCGGTAGTAAGGCTATGGCGCATTTTCTGCATGTTTTTTAAGGATACTGGCGCAAGCCATAGCGTGATAACCCATAATAATAGCGCTACGATCAACGCCAGTAATAATAAAGGCTTGGCCAGCGAAAATGGTGAATGTCCAACCGCTTTGAGCACAGTAAGCTCAGAATCTAGTGTCATTTTATTATAAATGAAAATCGTCGCGATCATAATCGATAGCGGAAAAATCACTTCAAAAAATCGCGGTAGCGCCAAAAATGTCAAAGTCCAAAAGGCGGCCCCCGCATTACCTGCATTAACCACAAGCTCTAAAAAGCGCAAAGACTGCGTTAGAAAAACAATAAATGTCAAAGTCACAGCGATAAAGGCTGTGGCTATGATCAGGTTTTTAAAAATATAGGAAATAAAAATTTTCATACTTTGTTTTTGCTTCGCACTAGCCTTTCTTAGCAATAGCTTATACTATGTCATACATTCTAAATCAAAGCGAATACGTTAAATATTTAACCTAAAATCCGTAAGGAGCATAGTGATGAGCAACCTTTCTGTAACATTTTCCAAAGCCCCGGGCAAAGAGCATGAAGCCGCCATTTTGGGTTTTTACAAAGACAAGGAAAGATGCTCATCTTTTGAGAGTCTGAATTACGATCTGCAAGGTTTTCTGGACCATGCGCTTGAGCATAATAAGAAATTCAAAGGTAAATATGGTGATATCGAAATTTTTATGGCGCCGGAAAATGCGCCATATACATACATTGTGTTGCTTGGTCTTGGTGATAAAGATGAACTAAAACCTTCCAGCGCCGAAAAAGCAGGTGGCAAGCTTTTTGCGGCGCTTAAATCAGCCAATATCACAACTGCCGAGTTTTACATTGATAATGACCTCTCCTCTAGCGGTGAGTTTGCGGCAAATCTGGCCAATGGATTTTATCTACGCTCTTATGATTTTGAAAAATACAAAACTCCAAAAGAAGGCAATGACAAACCTCTAAAGCCGGAAAAACTTCATTTCGTTTTGTTTGACAGTGATAAAGCCCAAAAACTGTATGATGTTTTTGCCAAAATTTCTGATGGGGTGTTTTTATGCCGTGATCTCGTGAACGAGCCACCAAATGCGCTTGTTCCTGATATCTATGCCAAGCGTATCAAAGAGGAACTTAAACCTTATGGCGTCGAGGTTGATATTCTGGATGAAAAAAGAATGCATAAATTCGGGATGGGTGCCATTTTATCTGTCGGGCAAGGTTCTGCAAATCCGCCGCGTATGGTGATTATGCGCTGGATCGGGGACCGCGATAGTAATCAGGAGCCTTTGGCATTTGTCGGTAAGGGTGTAACATTCGATACAGGC
>DCKO01000102.1 GCA_002320665.1 Micavibrio sp. UBA1672 | reverse complement strand
AAAGGCTGGGAACGGTGATTATGATGTGTGTTTCTTCAACATGATTTTGGTGAATTCCAAAACATCGATGATGGTTACATCTTCGATAGTTTGACCGTATAAATGCCCAAAATCACGTTTATCTCCTGTCAGAAGATAGACAGATTTCGCAGCAATCGCCGCGCCCAATATCGGTTTGTCCTTATCGGGAAGCCCTGCATCTATCTGTAGCGGCGCTTCGGGGGTGATGGCGATATTTTTCATCATATCAATATAGGTTGCGTGCCAATCGGGACGTTTGACCAGAATATTACGCTCGGCTTCTGATGCGGCATACGCACTTGTGACAAGAGCCTCATATGCTTGCAGCCATGTTAAAAATCTATAGAGATTACTTTTGGGGTTGCTGCCTGAAAACAGGATATTCGCATCCAGAAATACACTCACGCTTTAAATCCCGTGTTTATCAAGGAGTTTGCCAAGAGCCGTGTCATCAGAGGCAAATTCTGCGATGCGCTCTTCCGAGTACATCTCAAGCGGTACAATAGCCGCAGGGCGCAAAAGGATTTCCCCGTTTGGCGTGGTTTCGACAATAAGCTGTTGCTTACCCTGCAAACCAAGGGATTTTCGGATGGCAGCGGGCAGTGTTAATGTCCCGCGTTCTGTTAAAAATGTTGTTTCTTGTTCCATACTGTATAGTATAACAGAATTACCGTATTTCTGCAATGGTGTCGATCATACGCTATATTTTCTTGAATTAAGGATAACTCTGCACAACATACGGAAGTTAAATATATAATATAAAAAGCACTTTAATACGATGACCTTAGTAATTGGACGATTTTTTGATAATAAAAAAGACTTGTTTATTAAGTCAGATACCCGCTTGTCTTCGGATATTCAGTATTTATCCGGCACAACCGAATTTACGCCCTTAAACGGATACATAAAAACAATTATTTTAACGCCTAGATTGTGCCTGTCTTATGCTGGCAATACGCATTACGCCCAGAAATTCATAAAAGCATTTTATGAATACCTTTGGGAAGGATGCCGGTCTTATGAAGAGTTCCTTGAAAAAACGCTTCAATATCATCTGGAGTGTAAACAGGAAACAGATTTTATTATTGCATATGCTGATCCAGAATTTCCGCGCCTTGATAAAATATCGAATGGAAAGACGTACTATACGGCGCTGAATGCATGGATTGGTGACAAGCCAGCTTTTGAAAAATACCAGACATATTTATCCGCTGAATCTGATGAAGACACACTTGATCAGCGCATGTTCAAGGCTTTTGATAAAGTGCTTGCGGATACATCCATTAACACGGTTGGCGACTATCATGTAACAGCATATTTGGACTATGAACAGACAGAAACAAACAGCCCGATATTTCTTTATAATTACCACGCAGATATCAGACCTCATAATCAAACAATACAGGCGAATACACCCACGCCTCTATATGTCGGCACGCCAGATGTCGGAGACTATGGGGTTTGTTATTTACGCACTCTATCCCGAAAAATCCATGGCATTGCCTTATATTTCCCAGAAGGAAAATTCGGTCTGTTTTTCTGCCCGTCTTTGTTCTTCAATAACGACGAGCCAACAAAGGGTGAATTGGTCATGAATGTGAGCGGCAAAGAATTTGTCGCACAAATACAAAAGCGTTACAAAGTCGTCTTACAAGGGCTTATAGTAGAAAATGGACGGATTTTCCCTATCAATCATAAAGAAACAGTGCGGCGGGAAAGCTGATATGTTTGTTTATGGTCTTGTAATATCAATTTTACAAAGAAAATAGATTTATGCAGCATTTTCAGTTTGATGATCTTCCCGTATATCCTTTTGTTGTAACATATAGGAAAATTTCTTCAAGATTAGCTCTTTACGCGCTTCAATAAATTTTTCAAAGTTTTCAAGTTCCCATAGATCAGGATTCTTGGGAATTAAATGCCGTTCAAGATAGTCTGGCGATTTATCCGCAAACCATATATTGGGTGGAATATCTGTTTTACCTCCAGCCCCGTTCTCATCTGCTGTCAAAAGCATGCAGTTTGCTATTTGATCTCGGCTTCCTTGTTTGTACTTAAGCATATTACGAATACCGTTTTCTGGGTTAACCATTTTTACAGTTTTCAAAAGTGATTGCGGGAATATATGATCAATCTGAGGAAGGTTATCCTGATAGGATGGCTGGTAATTAAAGTCACGATACCAAAGGTTAAACATCAGATGCACAGATTTTGACCCATATCTCATATCAAGGATTGTATTATCCGTTATATCAAGATTACGTCCATCCTCCCTGATAACAGCAAAAATATCACGCACGGAGAAACCTTCGATCTCGTCAATCTTATTTACGCATCTGTCAATTAAATTATCAGGGGTGCCACTAAAAGCTCCGGCAATTAAGGTACGCAATATATAATTATCTATATCCTTTGCTCCACTCCAGTTTTCAGGATATTTATATCTGAAATAAATAAGGGGTATAAGCGCCAAATAAGAAGGCATTGCCTTATCTGAACGAATAAATGTATGCGCGTAAATAAAATCCCGCACATCCATCATAGCAGCAGAAAGTTCATCCCACTTTTTAATGATAGATTCTTTGGTTTTCCCGTCCCTAAATTTAGAAACATCGTATTTTGCGCCTTTATCCAGCAGCACAAGACATGTCTTTAAAATAAAATCTCTGGTGTACCCGTAACCTGATTGATTCATCTTGTTTAGCAAATCTTCCATTTGCTCTTCGGCATCTTCCCATGATGAAGTCAGTAGTGAAAATAGCAGGTCTGATTTTCCAAGCTTTGTGCCACCAGAATTGGCACGGATAAATATTTCAACAACATCATCTTCGGTATATATTTCTGGATTATCGACGCTATCAAGCTCCTGATAGCTGATTGCTTCGGTACCAACAAAAGTGCGATATATCTTCCAAATATTATCCATCAATCGTTCGGCTTGTTTTTCATCAAGCTCCTGATCACATTGCTCTTTAATTTTATCGGCCAGTTTATTGGGCTGTACATTGCTAAAAACAATGTCCTTGAATTTTAGATAAGGAAAACTTGCTGCGTCTTTCGATAAAAACTTAAAGCGATAACGAATATCCTCAGGGGCAGCCAAATCACCACTTAGAATATTGAGATATAGCTCTTTACCTTCATAGCTGCCCCGCAAACCAATAAACATACTTTGCAGCCTCTGTTGACCATCCAAAACCAGCATTTTTTGTTTGTTACACTCAGGAACGTAATAATCGGTAAGTTTCAAACCGTTTTTATAGTTATCAATAAATTTTCTGCGGCGTATCAGAGACTTTGTCTTCCATATCAGAAGCGTACTGATCGGATATTCCCGCATGATAGAATCAAAGAGGCGTTCAATTTGCTCTTCATTCCATACGAAAGGACGCTGAATATTCGGCAACCAGTATCCTCCGTCTTTTTCATCATTATTCAGGTAGCTTACCATCTTACGGATGGATTCTGATACGTTCTTCATTTACCTTACCTCTCTACACAACACCATTTACTGCAAACAGACTTTAAAATCTGCATAATATACAACCTATATCCAGATGACACAGGATTTTTCAGAAAGATGAAGTAAAAACTGCGTAATTTGCGTCAGAACAAGCTCAGTTGCCGTTCCTTC
>DCKO01000072.1:46569-58586 GCA_002320665.1 Micavibrio sp. UBA1672 | reverse complement strand
TGTGCCTGCTGCTGTCATCATCATCGGGAAGGCATGACCGTAATGTTCGGTTGCATCCAAAACAGATTTATATCCGGCGAGGTTCGATTGTGAGGATAAAACATCCATGCTTTGAGCGCGGCTGATGCGTGGCACAAATTCCATGGAAAAAGCGTCAATTTTGGCCTTTGCACAATCATCCAGAATTTTATCATTACTATAGGGGGCGAGCATTGCGATCAAAAGTTGCCCCTTAGATAAGGCAGTTAGCTCTTCTTTATCAGGTGCTTGGACTTTTAAAACAATATCCGCATCTTTTACGGTGGCATCAAAGCCCTTTTTGATAGTGGCTCCGGCTTTTTTAAGGATATCATCGGGTAGATCGGCATTGTTGCCAGCACCGGATTCAACGAAAATCTTGCAGCCCAAATCAACCAGTTTCTTTATGGTTTCCAGCGAAGTTGCAACGCGTTTCTCATTTTCGGCTGTTTCTTTTGGTATAGCAATTTTCAGGTCCACGGCAAGTTCCCCTAAATCTTTCTTCTGATGGTCCGGCACAGATAACACCGAGAAGAATGCACGATTTAGAAAGTTTTGTGAAGGGGGTATGGGGGATAATTGTATTATTTCTTCTATAATAGGGCTGTAGTAAGATTTCCCCTTAATATCTTGGGTTTAAATGCATATCAGCTTGAATAAATATACATTTTCGGTATTATGAATACTTCAATTACGGGAGTAAATTCCGTGTCACTTTTTACGTCTCAAGTAGTCCGAGTTTTTTTATCTCATGTGTGGTTTTTTTAGCCGACTAGTTTTAGCCGCTTTTCTCATGTCAGGCGTGCTTCTGCCGATTAGCGCTTCTGCAGAAACGTTGCAGGACGCACTTCGTGCCGCGGTCAAAAAACATCCGTCTATGGATGTTGCAAAAGCAGGATATATGGCAGCAAGGCAAGAAGAGCGTGAGGCCTTTTCAGGGTATTTTCCAGTCTTTAATGTTTCCGGTGCTGTTGGGCGTATTTATCAGGATAATGCTACTAGCCGCGGTTTAGATGTTGTTCGCGGAGCAGGGTATTCCGGGTATGGTGAGGGGAATATCTCCATGCGTCAGCATATCTTTGACGGATTTAAGACGGAGAGACGATTGAACGCCGCAGAAGCCTCAACACTTCGGGAAGAATTGGGGATTGTAGAAGTCAAAAATGATCTGATTTTTAGAACGTCCCAGAGCTATCTGGATATTTTGCGTATTGCAGAGTCCATTAATCTTTTGGAAGAGCAGCGTCAGAAGATCATAGGGTATGAAGAAAAGATTACCTCACTGGTAGAGGAAGGTGTTTCTGATGAGGTTGAGGGGCAGCAAGCGCGTGATGTGCGAATGATCGTTGATGGTTTGATTGCAGATTATAAAGGGCAGTATCGCTCTGCTAGAGCACAGTATCTGGAATTGACCGGTAATCCAGCAACTGGTGATTTTATGGTGCCTGAATCGCTGGCTGCTGAAATATCACAGGATATAAGTGGTGAAATTGCATTGGCAGGTTCTTATCATTATTCCCTTTTGATTGCAGATGCGGATATTGAATCTGCTAAAGCTGAAATGAAGGCGGCGAAGGCGGAATATTATCCTGATATGGATGGAGAAGTTTCTTATTCCAAGATTGATAAAAGGGATTTGATTGGTGGTGAGTCAAAAGATGTGCGGGCATTGCTCCGCATGAACTGGCGTTTTTCTATCGGAGGAAAACAAGATGCTAATATCAAAAAGCTGTTATATCGTTATGAAGAAGCTAAAGCTAAAAAGGAAGAAATAGCAAGGCAGATTAATCAGGCTATAGAAGTGGCTTTTGCCCAGTATGAGACAGCACGCGAAAAGCTTGCTCTTGCGCAAGAGCGTATAACACTGAACAAGACATTATTTGAGACATATAAAGCCCAGTATGAGGGCGCGCGGATAAGCCTTTTGGCGATGATGCGTGCAGAAAGCCAGTTATTCAGTGCACGGCTTGAAGAAATAGAAAATAGATATGGTGTATTGTTGTCTGAATTTTATCTTCTGTCTTCATCCGGGCGGTTAGAGGATATTGTCCTGAATGATCAGCCTGAGGAGACTTCGCATTAATATGGTGGCTGAGACACAAGAGCAAATTGCGAAAGATGCGCCTCAATCAGAATATCTGATCAAATGTCTTGTAAAATTATGTGCCCATCATGGCTGTGCGAGGTCAGAAGAAAGTCTGAAAGCAGGATTGCCTTATGAGGGTCAGATGATTGGGCCGGATTTGTTTTCTCAAGCGGCTAAAAATGCAGGATTTTATACCAAAACAGTCAAGAAGTCCAAGATATATGCCTTTTCACAGTCGATTTTACCCTGTGTTGTTTTTCTGGATAAGGGGCAACCTGTTTTGCTTTTGGATAAGCAAAAATCATCGGCAAAAATCTATGATCCACAAAAGGATGAGGTGATAACGGTAAAGGCTGAAACTTTGCAAAAGCGCTATAATGGTTATGCAATACTGGCCTATCCAAAAGCCTCGATGGATCATTCTTTAGGCGGGGGTGATGAGAAAACCAGGGGGCATTGGTTCTGGAGCGTTGTGCGGGAAAACAGGCATACCTACCAGATGGTTATTCTGGCATCTCTGTTTATCAATCTATTTGCACTGGTTAGCCCCTTATTTGTGATGAATGTATATGACCGCGTTATTCCTAATGAGGCCATTGATACAGGCTGGGCGCTTGGGATAGGAGCGTTGGTTGCCTTTGTTTTTGATTTTATCTTTCGAAATTTACGGGGGTATCTCGTGGATTTTTCAGGGCGGCGCATTGATGTTACGGCGGCCAAAAAAATCTATGATCATGTCTTGAATATGCGGCTTTCTGATAGACCGGCTTCTAGTGGTGCATTTGCCAATATGCTGCGGGATTTTGATGCTGTGCGTGAGTTTTTCACCTCGGCCACGATAACGGCGCTGGTTGATTTACCGTTTTCCTTGCTCTTTTTGTTCTTTGTCTATCAGCTTGGTGGTAGTGTAGCATTCATACTGGTTGGTCTGGTCTTGATTGTGATGGTGATCGGTATAGTTATTCAGATGAAGCTTAAGAAGCTGGTTAGTATGGCGACCAAGACGGCCGAATCCAAGCATGGTGTTTTGGTAGAAACGATTCACGGTCTAGAAGTTATTAAGGGCAGTAGTGCGGATGGGCGGTTTCGTTCCCGCTATGGGCGCAGCGTAGAAGAAAACGCAATCTTTTCGCAAAAATCCCGATTTCTATCGGCGTTGGGTGTTAATATAGCGACTTTCTTCCAGCAGATTGCCTCGGTGCTGATAATCCTGATGGGGATGTATATGGTCAAGGATGGGGATATGAGCACAGGGGGGCTGATTGCCTGCGTTATTCTTGGCGGGCGTGCGATTGCACCAATCGGGCAGGTGGCAAACCTTATGACACGTTACCATCAGGCTGGCGGCGCACTTAAGACTTTAAATCATATCATGTTACAAGATGTTGAGCGGCCTGAGGGCAAAAGCTTTTTGCATCGTCCTGTTCTGGAAGGGCAAATCAAATTTGATGGTGTATCTTTTTCCTATCCCGAAACAGGTGTGACGGTTTTGGATAATGTTTCTTTTATGATCGAAAGAGGTGAAAAGGTCGGTATCATTGGCAAGATAGGTTCAGGCAAATCGACTATAGCTAGGCTGATGGCAGGGTTATATGTGCCGGATAGTGGTCAGATATTGTTTGATAGTACAGATTCCCGTCAAATTGATCCGGCAGATTTGCGCAAAAATATGGCATATATCGCACAAAATGTTGTGCTGTTCCGCGGCACGGTGCGTGAAAATATTACCGCCGGATATCCTGATGCGAGTGAAGAAGAAATTTTACAAGCTTCAAAGTTGGCCGGTGTTCATGAATTTATATCTCGTCATCCTATGGGGTATGATGCGCCGGTGGGTGAAAATGGTGATGGGCTTTCCGGTGGACAAAAGCAAGCTGTATCCTTGGCACGGGCCCTTATCAAAATGCCAAATATGTTGATTTGTGATGAGCCGACAAATGCTATGGATATGCAAACTGAAAATGTGTTTTGCAAGTCAATTAGCGAGATTGTTGAAGATAAGACCTTTATTTTGATCACACATAAGAACTCGATGCTGCATATGCTTGATAGGCTTATTCTCGTGCATGGTGGCAAGATTGTTATAGATGGGCCGAGAGATGAGGTTCTTAAGGCGCTTGATTCCGGTCAGGTGCAGGTTCAGAAAGGATAGCCGGATATATGTCTTATGAAGATGACATATTAAAAGAACTGGAGGCTTCGGCATCGCGTACACCAGCCAAGCCGATATTTTTGTTTTTATATGCGCTTATGTCTTTGATTGTTGCGTTTTTTGTCTGGGCTGCGGTTGCAGAAATAGAGGAATTGACGCGCGGGCAGGGGCAAGTCGTGCCGTCGCAAAATATCCAGATTGTGCAAAGCCTTGAGGGCGGGATATTGCAAGAGCTTTTGGTGGCCAAAGGAGATTTGGTCAAAAAGGGGCAGGTTTTGATGCGGCTTTCTGATGTGCTATTTTCTTCCGAAGAGCGCGGCACGGAAGCTAACTTCATGGCCTTGAGTGCCAAAAAAGCCAGATTGATGGCTGAGGCCAACGGTCAGGATTTTGTACTTGATGGGAAGATTAAACAGGAATTGCCGCATGTTGCCAAGAATGAGCGCGCTTTGTATGACTCTCGGCAAAAGGAATTAGAAGCCGCTTATGCTATTCAGGATGATAAAATCAGGAAAGCTACTGCGGATTTAAAAGAAGTTGAAGCCGAAATTAACCGCATCTATCAAAGCCGGAAATTGTTAAACGAAGAGATATCTGTCACCAAGCAATTAGTGGCCAAGCGCGCTGTGCCTAAGTTGGAATTGACCAAGTTGGAGCGGGAGCAGGCTGACTTAAGTGGGCAGATTAATGCGCGCTCTCAGGAGAAAAAGGGGCTGGAGGCTGAATTAAGTGTTGCTGAACAGGAGCGCGCGGCCCAGTTTGATAAGTTCAAATCACAAGCCTTGGAAGAACTTAATGAGGTCGAGGCTCAGCTTGCCTCGATTAAAGAAAATTTGCGTGCTATTGGTGATCGTGTGGACCGCACGGAAATACGCGCGCCAGTTAATGGTATCGTGAATGAGATCATGATTAATACGCTGGGCGGGGTTGTTGAGCCTGCTATGAAGTTGATCGAGATTGTGCCTGCTGATGAGTCCCTGAAAATTATTGCTAATGTAAAGCCGGATGATATTGCTTTTCTGCGGCCTAATCAAAAGGTCAAGGTCAAGATTACGGCTTATGACCCGACGAAATACGGGTCTTTGGATGGTGTTTTAACGCGTTTGGCGGCTAATAGCAGCAAGGATAATGATGGGAATATCCTATTCGAGGTCGAGGTAAAAACCGATAAGAACTTTTTGGGCAGTGAAGAGCATCCTTTGCCGATTACTGCGGGGATGGTGGCAAATGTCGAGATTATCACTGGTAAGAGAACTATCCTTCATTACCTTATGAAACCGATTTTACGGGGCTTTGATAATGCCTTGAGGGAAAGATAAAAGGGAAGCGAGATAGATTTATGATAAAATTTAAATCTGTCGATATTGACCGCGGGTCAGTTTTTCATTTTCTTTTTCTTTTGCTCATTTTAGTGGTCGCTGCGCATTATAGCTCGTCCAGCCAGTCATGGCGTTTGCAATTCCAGCACTTTGTTTTTGATACATTCAATAAAATACACCCCAGAGAGCGAGGGAATAGTGTTGTTATAGTCGATATTGATGAACAGGCCTTGGCTAAGTACGGTCAATGGCCGTGGTCGCGGGATGTGCTCTCTGAACTGACATTGCGCTTAACTGAAATGGGTGCGAAGTCTATTGTTTATGACGGAGTTTTTGCTGAAAAAGATCGGACCTCGCCGAAGAATTTTCTGGATTATTTAAAAGAGCAGGAGAATCTGGATGTGCAAAGTGTGTTTTCTGGAAAGGATATACCAGATTTTGATGAGCAATTTGCGAGGGCTATTAAGGATTCTGGCGTTGTTGTAACAGGGTTCACCTATGGAGAAAAGGCAAGAGTAAATCATAAGCCTCTAGATAAAAAAAGGCTTCAGATCCGCTCTGATGTTAAAAAGATATTTTTGGAAGATGCGCCGTCTTTTGTTGCGGCAGCGGTGAATTTACCGATTTTTTCAAAAGCAGCCGCAGGCAATGGCAGCTTTATGGCGCGTCCTGATTTTGACGGGGTGCTTCGTCGGACAGGTATGGTATTTTCAGATGGTGAAAGCCTGTACCCTTCACTTAATCTGGAAGCCTTAAGGGTCGCAGTGGTAGGCCGTAAAGGCTATATTAAGCTGGCCAATACGCCTTTGGAGAAGAAAAAGGAAATTGATACAAATTACCGGATTGTCGTAGGTGATTATATTATTCCTGTTGAGAGTGATGGCAAGGTTTATGTCTATTATCGCCATTTCTGTAATGAACAAGATGTGCAAAGAGGCAAAAATAATTGCCTCGTAACAGATTATGTTTCAGCGCTTTATGCTATGGATGCCGATAAAAAAAATGAGATTGCATCTTTAATCAAGGATAAGGTTGTTTTAATAGGTTCGAGTTCAGAAGGGCTCAAGGATTTGAGGAATACGGCAATTAATCCTCATCGCCCCGGAGTGGAGGTCCATGCGAATGTGGTGGAGCAAATTTTGCAAGGGAAGTATTTGCAAAGGCCTGGTATCTTGCAAGATTATGAGACCTCTTTTATCTTTTTTGGAGGATTATTCTTTATTCTTTTTGCTCCATTTATCGGTGTGATTGTGTCTTTGTTGCTGTGTGTGACTTTGATTTTTGCAGCAGTTTTCGGGGCATTTATGGCTTATGTGGATTACGGGCTTTTGATTGATCCAGTTTATCCGTCTTTGTCGGTTTTATGCATCTTTATTGTCTCGACTATTTTGTCCTACATCAGGGCAGAAAGCCGGAGAAAGCATATCCGTAACGCATTCGGGATGTATGTCGCGCGCGGGGTTATGCGGGATCTGGAGAAAAACCCTGATAAGCTTAAGCTCGGTGGGGAAAGTCGTGATCTTACAGTAATGTTTACGGATATTCGAAAATTCACTTCCATTTCCGAAGGGATGAGCCCTGAAGAGCTTATTCACTTGATGAATGAGTTTTTAACCGAGATGACCGATATTGTTATGATCCATGAAGGCACAGTCGATAAATATATTGGTGATGCGATGATGGCATTTTGGAATGCGCCGGGCGATGTTGAATATCACGAGCGCAAGGCCTGCGAAGCAGCGCTGTTAATGCAAGGTGCGCTTGATGTTATCAATGAAAAGATTATCAAGAATGCAGATGAGAAAGAGCCTATTTTGCTGAAAGCAGGTATTGGTATTAATACTGGTTCTTGCGCCGTAGGGAATATGGGATCACGTCAGCGTTTTGCTTATTCAGCGCTTGGAGATGCTGTGAATTTATCTTCTAGGTTGGAAGGTTTAACCAAAGCTTATAAAGTGGGAATCCTGATTGGAGAAGAAACGTATCAATCAGTGCTTGATTTTGCTGTTCTTGATGTTGATTTGGTGCGTGTGGTTGGACGGTCAGAGCCTGTCAAGATTTATGCTTTGTTAGGGAATGAAGAAGAAGCTGAAAAATCTGAATTTCAAACTTTGAAAAATGCGCATGATGATTTTATGGCACTCTATCGTAATGCGGAGTTTAAAAAGGCTTTGAAGCTCCTAGATCAGGATGTTTTTCAGAGTTATAATCTATCTGGACTTTATGCTGTTTATAAGGGACGCATTCAGGACTTTATCGATAATGGTACACCTGAAAACTGGAATGGTGTTTATTTTGCTCGAGGGAAATAGTCATAGGGAAAAATATTCCCCTATGACTTTAATGATAAGATTATCCGTAAAAGATATCGGCAGCTAAGAATGCAAAGAAAAATCCGATCAGGTATATTACAATCGAGAAGATTAGAATGACCCAACTGAATTTTCTGAGACGGGAGCATGCCTTGGCCTTGAGTGGATCAGCTGGACATGGTGCATAACGGGCACGCCATTGCAGAAATGTGGCGGCTGCCAGCATAATGCCAGCTCCGGCAAAGACATAGGCTTTGTAATCGGATATTGCTGTGATCCAAGGGAATGTTCCAACAAATCCGGCCAAAGCCGCGCCCATGCCAAGTGTAACCAATAAAGCTGGCAGGGCGCAGCATAAAAGTGTGCCCATACTCGCAAAAAGGCTCAAGGTCGGCAAAATTGTTTGCCGCCACAGCGATTGTTCAATGTCACTCGGCATAGCGCACCTCTTCTACGTTGTAGCCGGAGTCAGTGATCAGCTTTTTAATGGTTTCTTCTTCCATTGTTTGACCATCTTTTAGATCGATCGTCACGATTTTTTTATCCAGATCAACGTTGATAGCGTTGACTTCGTCCCGTTTGCCGAAGACCTTTTCCAGCGCGCGGGCGCAAAAGTCACAGACTAGGCCGTTGACAGACACAAAAACATCACCGGTGATATCCTTTATAGGGTTATCCGAGGCAAAAGATTGCGGTGTTGAGATCAGTAAAATAGCTAATGTCGTTAAAATAAGTTTTTTCATGGGATTTCTCCTTAAGGATTTGAATTAATATCTAAAAATATAGTTGAACAGGACTTCGCCGCGAGTGTTCATACCTGCTTCGAACAGATGCACATCCTTGAAAAGTCTAACCATAGGGGTAACTGTATAATGATCTTCACTCTCTGGTGAGTGCTCGATTTGAAGCATCAGCCAAGTGTGTAGATCGCCGTAATTCCCGATATAGGGCGCGACACCGACACGGGCAGATTGTGTATAGAAGTCATCAATCCCATCGGCATAGGTATAGCGGTTTTCGTAAGATGCAAAAAAGCGCCTGTCTTCCCAGTCCAAAGCGATTCCGGTAAACCCCGCAGGTGCGGTTTCATCATCCGAAGCACCAGAGGTGCTATGTGCTGCGCCTATGCCAGATTTGAGATAAAAATTGGCTTGAGAGTCTTTTTTGTTCCAGCGCTTTAGTAGATTATTCATCTGAATAGCATGGAGGTTTAAAGCTTTATCTCGCCAGTGTTCGAACTTGTAGCCCAAAGACATTTTAGCTGTTGGTGAGTAGTGAATATGGGCAGAGTTTTTATCGCCATCATTCATTAGCATTAGCGTCCATCCTCCCGGATAAGAGACCGGACGAGCATGAACTGTTGGGATGCATAGCCCCATTCCAAGAAGGGCAAAAAGTAAATACTTCATAAGTGTTATCTCCTGATAAAGTCATTTCCATTTATCTTGTGACATCGTTGCCTCACTCCTCACGTAGGTTTCTACGCTACGTCGTTTGCGCCTTGTCACAAAATAAAGCAAAACGACTTTGAGTGATTTTAAAAGTGGGCTAGGAAAGAACTTTAGGAGGGCGTCTTGGTGGTGTGATAGATGTTGTTGTTACGCTATCATTGAACATAATGATTTTATCATGTGCCGTGGCAGGGGCTTGGAGTGTTATACTCTCAGTTAAGATCGGCATGTGTGAAACTGAAACATGAAAACAAAGGCAAAGCCCCTTGCAATGCTTATTTGTTGGAGATTTATCCTGCGTATCGTGGCAGGGCATATCAGATGTTGCCATTTGCGTTTTCGGGCTTTCAGGCAAATTCATGCACGGTTTTGCCCAAGCCGCCACAGTTAAGGTGTTGGCAAAAAAAGCGATAGCAATGAAGATCATTAAAAAATATCTCATTGCTCTATTATAAACGTATTTGTTTGGGAAATAAAGTTTTAGGCGCGTTTTTCGATGCGGTTATGAATAAGCTCAATAATGTCTTTTTCACTCATGGGTTTTGCAAAAAAGAATCCTTGCACAGAATCACAATCCATTTCTTTCAGAAGATCTGCTTCTTCCTGACATTCAACACCTTCTGCAATAATATGTTTATTCAGGTTCTTACCCAGATAAACAATTGATTTTACCAAAGCTAGAGAATCTTCGTTTTTATGCATATCTTGAATAAAGGTGCGGTCGATTTTTAGAATATCGATCGGGAAGTATTGCAGATAGCTTAGGGAAGAGTAGCCTGTTCCGAAATCATCAATAGAGATTTGCATACCGGCCTTTTTACACATATTTAAAGTGTCTTTTGCGTTTTCCGGTTGTTGCATCAAAAGGCGTTCTGTTATCTCAAGGTGAAGTTGTTGGGCTTGAACATCTGTTTCACTTAGCGTGTTATAAACATTTTCGACAAAGTCTTCCGATGAAAAGTCATCGCTTGAAAAGTTTACGCTCATGTGAAGGTGTGAGTCATAACCTGTAGCACCTTCTATGCGTTTCAAAGCCATACAGGCTTCTTTTAAGGCCCATTTGCTGGCCTCGATCATCAAATCGCTTTGTTCAATGACAGGAATAAATAAACCTGGTGAAATAAAGCCTTTTTCAGGGTGAAACCAACGCATCAAGGCTTCGAATCCAGATACTTCATTAGTTTTCAAGTCTATAATAGGTTGGTAATGCAAACAAATTTCACCGTTCTTAAGAGCTTCTTTGAATTCACTTGCCAGACGTATTGTGTTAATGGCTTCACTTTCTTCGGAATAGCCTAACTCGACCAACTCAGCAGGGGGCCATAAGCTTTTTTCATTCTGGATATTGGCACGTGTGACCATATCCCGGTAGCGTGTGATAATGACTTTTGATGCCATGCGTATAACAGGATCAGCTTTTTCAAGGCGTTTTGCAAAGTCTTCTTTTGTGATTTCTAGCAGGCTGCAATCTTCAAGGGCTATAATTGTTGCGGTTCTCGGGGCGTTGTCAATAATTGACATTTCACCAATCATGGCGCCGCTACCACGGGTGCCGACATTCAGAATAGACCCGTCAGCTTGCTCAATGGTGATCTCAACCTTGCCGTTTTCAATAATATAGGCGCAATCGCCTTGCTCGCCTTGCGCGATTATGGTTTCTCCAGCCTTGAATTTCTTTTGTATTTCCACGGTTTCCCCTTTTCACACACGTCCACATTACTTTGATATAGTAAATTCCTTATGTTTTGGTTAACAAGGAATATATTTTTTAAGGGAATGCTTGACAAAACATATCTGAAATAGGTATGTTCCCGCACGCTCTTAAAGGCACTTTATGCAGGAAAAAGACAATGAAAGTTTCAAATTCGCTGAAAACATTGAAAAAACGTGACCGTAACTGCCGTGTGATTCGTCGCAAAGGCCGCGTTTATGTGATTAATAAAACAAACCCGCGCTTCAAAGCTCGTCAGGGTTAGGGTTAATCTCACGTTTGTTTTTTAAGGGAACGCCTAAATTATATTTGCGTTCCTTTTTCACTATGTGTGTTTACTATAAAGTTGTTGAAAGCCTATTCTTTCTGTGCATAGTTTTGCTGTATTCCTTTTCGCTATTTGCTATAGTAGATTATTCGCGTATCACTTGAGTATTCATAAAATTTAACCTCTGAAGGCGAGTTTATAATATATGTTTTCCAAGCTTTTTGGTTTCATGTCCGCCGATATGGCAATTGATCTGGGGACTGCGAATACACTTGTTTATGTGAAGGATCAAGGCATTGTTCTGAATGAGCCTTCTGTTGTTGCGATTTCCGATATTGGCGGAAAGAAACAGACTGTTGCGGTTGGTAACGAGGCTAAGCAAATGTTGGGTCGGACACCAGGCAGCATTATAGCTACGCGCCCGCTTCGCGATGGTGTGATTGCAGATTTCGAAGTAACAGAAGCGATGATCAAACACTTTATTCGAAAAGTGCATAATCGCAGGTCTTTCGTTTCTCCAAAAATGATTATTTGTGTGCCGTCGGGTTCTACGGCTGTGGAACGCCGTGCAATTCAAGAATCAGCAGAAAGTGCAGGGGCTAGCGAAGTTGGCTTGATAGAGGAGCCAATGGCTGCGGCGATAGGTGCAGGCTTGCCTGTGACCGAAGCGACTGGCTCCATGGTTGTTGATATTGGTGGT
>DCKO01000072.1:29170-46246 GCA_002320665.1 Micavibrio sp. UBA1672 | reverse complement strand
GATATTGGTGGTGGTACTACTGAAGTTGCCGTGATTTCCCTAGGCGGTATTGTCTATGCACGCTCTGTTCGTGTTGGCGGCGATAAGATGGATGAGGCGATTATCGCTTATATTCGCCGCGTTCATAATTTGTTGGTTGGTGAAAGTACCGCTGAACGTATTAAGAAAGAGATTGGTTCTGCGTGCATACCGGGGGATGGTGAAGGGCGCACCATGGAAATACGTGGGCGTGATTTGATGAATGGTGTGCCAAAGGAAATTGTTATTACCGAGCGTCAAGTTGCCGAAGCTTTGGCTGAGCCGGTTGGGCAGATTGTCGAAGGTGTTAAAGTTGCACTTGAACATACGGCTCCTGAGTTGGCAGCTGATATTGTTGATCGTGGAATTGTCCTGACCGGTGGTGGCGCATTGCTTAGTAATCTGGACTTCGTTTTGCGTCATGCAACAGGTTTGGCCGTTACTTTGGCAGATGATCCGTTATCGTGTGTGGCTTTGGGAACAGGGTGTGCTCTGGAAGCAGGTAAGTCCTTGCGCCATGTGTTAATTGGCACATATTAATAATTATAAAATAGTAATGGCAGGAATGTGTTAGGAAGTGGACGTTCAGCAAATCCGCTAGGGAAAATTGCATTGTTCGGGGATGGCTCTGGCTCCGGAAGTTCCTATATTTTTCTTTTTCTTTCTTTTTTGATGATGATTATATCGGCCTTTCGGCCTCAGGTTTTTGAGGTTGTGCGTATGACGGCATCGGATAATATTTCTCCTGTTTTGCTTTTCGTGAATAAACCAATTCATAGCATTGTTACATTTGTTACCGAAACAACGACGATTGCCCAGATACAGGCGACGAATGATCGTTTAGAGCAAGAAAACCAGAAGCTTCGCCAATGGTATCAGGTTGCACTTATGCTGGAATCTGAAAATGCCTCTTTGAGAGAACTGTTGAATATCAAGCTGGATCCTAAATATGAATATGTTACGACGCGCGTTCTATCCGATTCAGGAAATACCTATGCTAAAAGTCTTTTGATTACAAGTGGGGCAGATGACGGTATTGGTAAGGGACAAGCCGCTATTTCCGGTGAAGGATTAGTTGGGCGCATTATCGAAGTTGGTCATCATACGGCGCGGATATTGCTGGTGACTGATATTAATTCGCGCGTTCCGGTCATGGTGGAAAAAACCACACAGCATGCGATTATGGCAGGGCGTAATAATAATAATCCTCAGCTTATTCATCTGCCTGAGGATAGTGAAATCGAGGATGGATCAAGGATCATCACGTCGGGCTATGGCAGCGTTTATCCATATGGTTTGCCTGTGGGGGTTGTGTTTACGGATAATCTTGGCAATAAGCGTGTGCAACTATATGCGGATGTATCAAGGCTTCTTTTCGTTCGTGTGGTAAATTCTGGTGAAAATCACAGTATAGACGTGCCATAGGTTATTCATATACGGCATGATTTTTGCTAGTCTGGGCTATTCTAGAATTTTTGACCATATGATAAATTAAGCAGGGCAAACCATGTCGTTATCGGCAGAGAAGATTGAAAGTTTTTTGAGGTTTTGTGTCCCTTATTTGGTGATATTGCTTTTATTTGTTCTGAATATGGCTTCGCTTTCCTCATCTGTTACAGGGGCTTTTGAAATACCGTTTCTTTTAAGTGCTGTTTATTATTGGTCTGTTTACAGGCCAACGCTTATTCCTGTCTGGTTTGTCTTTGTTCTTGGTGTTGTTTTGGATCTTATGTCAGGCATGCCAGTGGGGATGAGTTCCTTCGTCTTGATTTTTGTGCGTTTGATTGTGACAGATCAGAGGCTTTTTTTAGCTAGTCAATCTTTTCCTGCGGTATGGATTGGTTTTGTTTTTGTTTGTGTGATTGCCAATGCATTTCAATGGTTGTTTTTTGGTTTGATAGAGGGACAGTGGACGGGACCTTTGCCGGTCTTGGCAGTAATTGGTCTGGGGAGCTGTATCTATCCTTTTCTCTCAGCTGTTTTATATCTCTCTCATAAGGTCTTGCCCGGACTTTCCGATCATTATGGTGTGGTAAAGTGATATGGCCTTTCGGGAAGAAGAACATGCACATAATTTTTCACGACGTGCTTTTGTAATCGGTTTTTTACAGTTTTTAGGCTTGGGGATTTTGGCATCTCGTTTAGCATGGTTGCAAGTCTCGCAAGGGCATAAGTATAAAACGCTATCGGATAAAAACAGAATTAATATGCGCATGATTGCGCCATTGCGCGGTGAGATTTTGGATCGTTTTGGTGTACCTTTGGCGGTTAATGTACAAAATTACAGGGCGCTGATTGTCCCGGAGCAAACCGAAGATTTAAAAGAATCTCTACAGAAATTGCGTGAATTTATTCCCGTGACCGAGGAAACCATAGATCGCATTTTAAAAGAGTCAAAGAAAACTGCCAAGTTTATTCCTTTGCGCGTGCGTGAAGATTTAACATGGGAAGAGGTTGCTAAAATCGAGGTGCATTTGCCTGATTTACCAGGGTTGATGATTGATGTAGGGGAGACCAGAAATTATCCTTATGTTGAATCTACAGCTCATATTATTGGTTATGTGCGCTCGGTTTCCCAAGAAGAATTGACAGGTGATCCTTTATTGACTTTGCCGGGCTTTAAAATCGGCAAGACAGGCATTGAAAAAGTCTATGATCTTGAGATGCGCGGGCGTGCTGGAGCGATGGAAGAAGAAGTGAATGTTCACGGGCGGGCAGTTCGGGAACTCAGTAAAAAGCCAATGCAGTCTGGGACGCGCGTGGCATTGTCCATTGATGGTGAGTTGCAGCGTTTTGTGCAAGAGGCACTTTCGGAACATAAAAGCGCTTCAGCGGTGGTTTTGGATGCTCATAGCGGTGCAGTTTATGCTATGGCCTCTCATCCGTCCTTTGATCCAAATATGTTTGTCAGTGGTATCCCCAAGGATGTCTGGCAGGCGATGAATAATGACCCGACATTACCGCAGACGAATAAAGCTCTGGCGGGGCAATATCCACCGGGATCAACTTTCAAAATGATTACGGCGCTTGCCGGATTAGAGGCAGGCACTATAAATAGAAACACATCCGTTAAATGCCTTGGGGTTTATAAGCTAGGGCGAGATAAGTTTCACTGCTGGAAACGTTATGGTCATGGGCGCATGGATATTATTTCTGCGATCCAGCAAAGTTGCGATACATATTTTTACGAGATGGCCGTTGAAACAGGCATAGATCGTATAGCCGAAATGGCAGAGCGTTTCGGGCTTGGCAAGACGCTTGGTTTTGAAATCGAAGAGGAAAAGCCGGGGCTTATTCCAGATCAGGCTTGGAAGAGAAAGCGTTTTGGTAATAAATGGCAACCGGGGGAGACTGTTGTTGCCAGTATCGGGCAGGGCTATATTTTGACAACGCCCTTGCAGCTTGCGGTTATGACGGCGCGGCTTGTGAATGGTGGGTATGCGGTTAAGCCGTGGATTACCGGCTATGTCGGGGATCAATTTAAAGGCGCTGAGCAGTGGCCCAAGATTAAGGTGTCAGATGCACATCTGGCGATGGTGAAAAAAGGCATGGGGGCTGTGGTGAATACGCCAAAGGGCACGGCATATGCTTCTCAGATTATAGACGAGAATTTGGGCGCTATGGCTGGAAAAACAGGTACAGCACAGGTTCGCCGTATTACGGCCGAGCAGCGTCGTTTGGGTGTTAAAAATGAGGAATTACCTTGGGAGCAGCGCCACCATGCGCTTTTTGTGGGGTATGCTCCAGTAGATGATCCACGCTATGTGTGTTCTGTGGTGGTCGAGCACGGGGTTGGCGGATCTTCTGCAGCTGCGCCTTTGGCAAAAAAAATACTGGAGCAGGTTCAGATCAGAGACCCTGCAGCAACCGATATTTATTCTTTTGATAAGGATAAAACGACGCAAGATGAGAGTGTTAAACGAGACATGATTGGACCGTTTTTACCCTCTAGGGAGATAGGGGGATAATATGTCACAGATGTTTTTACATTCCGATCAATCGATAGTGCGCAAGCTTTTTGCGCTGAATTGGGGATTGGTATTTTTAATTATTGCAGTAACCTCGATTGGCTTGATTTCTCTTTATTCTGCTGCGGGTGGTAACTTTGATCCTTGGGCATCTCGTCAATTCACCAGATTTTGTCTGGGATGCTTTGTGATGATTATTGTGGCCCTTATTGATATTAAATGGTGGTATAAGCTGACATGGTTGATTTATTTTGGTGGGCTAGGTTTATTGGTTTTTGTTGAGCTAAAAGGTCATGTAGGAATGGGGGCGCAGCGTTGGATCGATCTTGGCTTTATAAAGCTTCAGCCCTCGGAGTTGATGAAAATTGCCGTTGTGATGGCTTTGGCACGGCATTTTCATGGGGCAAGCCTTGGGCAGGTTAAACGCATAACATTTTTAATTATTCCGGCAATCATTATTCTAGCGCCTGTTGCATTGGTGCTCTTACAGCCTGACTTAGGTACGTCTTTGATGATTCTGATGGCTGGCGCTGGTATCATCTTTATGGCTGGCGCGCCTATCTGGTTGTTCGTCAGTGGTATAGTTGGTACGGCTATTTGCATTCCGATTGCTTATCAGTTCTTACATGAATATCAAAAAAAACGAGTGATGACGTTTCTTGATCCCGAAAGTGATCCCTTGGGGGCGGGTTATCACATTACCCAATCCAAAATTGCCCTTGGCTCTGGTGGTGTGGAAGGGAAAGGCTTTTTGCAAGGCACGCAAAGCCGTTTAAATTTCCTGCCCGAAAAACAGACAGATTTTATTTTTACCCTCTGGGCAGAAGAATGGGGATTATTCGGCGGTTTGGTTTTGTTAGGGCTTTTTGCCTTGATCTTCGGGTATTGTTTCTGGATTGCGTTTCGCTGTAAGCATAATTTCGGAAGATATTTAGCACTTGGTCTTAGTCTGAATTTCTCGCTATATGTCTTTATCAATATATCAATGGTGATGGGACTTATTCCGGTTGTTGGTGCACCGTTACCGCTTGTTTCTTATGGAGGAACTTCGATGCTGGCGGCGCTTGCCGGATTTGGCCTGATTATGTGTTGCAGTATTCATAGGCATAGTAAGGTAACGCGGTAAAATCTACAGGGTGAATTTTGTGGTTACCGTTTTTTCTTTTGGATGTTTCGTTCAATGGCCTGGATCATAAGTCCCGCGATATCTTTTTCGGTAATATCTTCTATGCCTTCTAGGCCAGGTGATGAATTGATTTCAAGTACTTTGGGGCCGCCTTTTGAGCGGATAATATCTACTCCTGCGACTACTAAGCCCATTGCTTTGGCGGCGCTAATTGCGACTTTGCGTTCTTTGGCTGTAATGCGTACTGTGCTGGCTGTTCCACCTAGATGGAGGTTGGCGCGGAATTCGCCGGCTGCTGCTTTGCGTTGAATTGCACCAACGACTTTACCATCAATGACGAAACATCTTATATCTTCACCGTTGGCTTCTTTGATGAATTCTTGTACTAGAATGTTTGCATTAAGAGATTTGAAAGCATTAATGACACTTTCTGCTGCTTTATTGGTTTCAGCCAGAACTACGCCGCGTCCTTGTGTTCCTTCTAGAAGTTTTACAACTAAAGGTGCGCCATTAACCATTTTTATTATTTCTTTTGTGTCTACTGGTGAATTCGCAAAACCAGTTGTTGGCATTGGGATTTTCTTGTTTGATAATTCCTGAAGTGAACGTAGCTTGTCACGTGATCTGGCAATTGCTAAAGAGCTATTTAGGCAATAAGCCCCGATTGATGAGAATTGACGTGTAATAGCGCAGCCATAAAATGTCATTTTTGGTTTAATCCGGGGGATGACTGCATCTACATCTTCAAGTAATTCTCCACCTCGATAATGTACCTCAGGATTGGCAGAGCTGATATTCATATAACATTGGCTTATGTTTACAAAGCGCATTTCATGGCCACGTTCTTCGCCAGCTTCCATAAGGCGTTTATTTGAATATAAGTCTGGATTACTTGCCAGTAATAATATCTTAAGGCCATTATTGCTAGCGGGGACAATATTATAATGCTTTATGATTTCTTCTTCTTCAATATTCCCGAGGCAAAAAGAAGCATCTGGATCAATAAGCGTACGTCCGGCCATAGCTTCACGCCCGATCAGCATACGATACCCCATAGAATCACGGTTGGTGAGGGTAATTTCGATATTCCAGCTTTCATCACCCATAACAATAGGTGTTCGGATCACAAGGCGTTGTTCTTTGTCTCCGCTCGAACTCTTTACAGATCTTTTATCTACGATAAGACCACGGCAGCTTTGAATGATTTTGCGGTTACCTTGGACAGGGTGGATATCAAAATGTGCGTATTTTTTTCCATCTTTTTCAAAAGTATTAATATTGAATGCGTGCAGTGATGAGGTTTTTGCACCGGAATCAATCCGAGCTTTAATCGTCGGCAATCCTAGCTCGGGCAAGCTACACCATTCTTCTTTTCCAATAACTACTTTTTTCATCTAGTTTTAAAATATCAAGCCGCGGCACTGATGCCTTTATCTTGCATCAGAGTCTGGAGTTCTCCGGACTCGTACATTTCACGGACTATATCGCAGCCGCCGACAAATTCGCCTTTAACGTAGAGTTGAGGGATGGTTGGCCATTGTGTGAAATCTTTGATGCCTTCACGAAGTTCATTATCTTCCAAAACATTGATGTCCTTATATTCAACGCCTAATGTAGATAGAACCTGTACGACTAGCGCCGAGAAGCCGCATTGTGGAAAGGCCGCTGTGCCTTTCATGAATAAGACGATGTCATTATTACTGATGTCTTCGCGGATGCGGTCAAAAAGTACGTTTTCCATGATTATCTCTCAATCTGTTTTATTTCTTTTCGGGTACAGAAGTCTGCAGGGCCAGAGCATGAAGCTCTCCACCCATTTTTCCCTCTAGTGCCTGATATACCATTTGGTGTTGTTGTACACGGCTTTTGCCTTCAAAGGCAGGTGAGGAAACATAAGCGGCGTAATGATCTCCATCACCGCGTAAATCTTCGATCTTCACGGTGGCATCAGGAACGCCATCGAGAATCAATTTTTCAAGTGTGCCAGCGTCAATTGCCATTTTTGTTTGTCCTTATTTTTGCTCGCTTTCAATTTGCTTTTTGGCTTCGGCAAGCAGATTGATTAATTCGGCTTCCATAGCATGGTCTGTGATTTCAACGCCCTTATCATCAAAATCTTTGCGGACTTTGCGTAAAATGTCGTTAAAGCCGGGCTCATCAAGGTTCGCAGTAACAACGTCGCCAGCATAAGTTTGGGCATCAGGGCCACTCAGACCTAGTTTTTCAGCTGCCCAGAGACCATAAAGCTTCGAAAGGCGGGCTTCTACATTGAAACTAACTTTTTCATCATAGGCAAACTTTTTTTCAAAAGCTTGTTCTCTATCATCAAATCCTGACATTCTGAGTGCTCCTTAAGTGTCAATAAAAACTCATATTCTGATTTCTAGCATTGGACTCTTTGTAAATCCATTGTTATATAGCAGGTATATCGATTTTTTGAGGTAAATCTATGGCTAGACGCAAAAAAATTTATGAAGGTAAAGCAAAAATTCTATATGAGGGCCCAGATCCAAACACTGTAATTCAGTATTTCAAGGATGATGCGACGGCTTTTAACGGTGTAAAGCATGATATTATTGCTGGTAAAGGCGTTTTGAATAACCGGATTTCTGCGCATTTGATGACAAAGCTTGAAGGAATAGGGATTCCAACACATTTTATCCGCTCTATTAATATGCGAGAGCAATTAGTGCGCTCGGTCGAGATTATTCCGATTGAGGTCGTTGTCCGTAATGTGGCTGCAGGATCACTCTGTAAGCGTTTGGGGTTGAAAGAAGGAGAATTGCTCTTCAAGCCTCTGGTAGAATATTACTACAAAAAGGATGAGCTGGGCGATCCTTTGGTTGGTGAAGACCATATTGTTACTTTTGGTTGGGCTGATCCGTATGAGCTAGAAGCTATTGAGACTATGGCTTGGCGCGTGAATGATTACCTGAGTGGTTTGTTTTCGGGTATCGGTTTGACTCTTGTGGACTTTAAATTGGAATTTGGAAGAATCTGGGGTGAGTATGGAGAGCTATATCTGGTTCTTGCCGATGAAATATCTCCTGATAATTGCCGCTTATGGGATAGCAAGACTAAAGAAAAACTGGATAAAGACCGTTTTCGTCAGGACTTAGGTGATCTGGTTGAGGGATATCAGTTTATTGCTGAGCGTTTGGGCTTGATTCCTGAAGGAGGCATTCTTAAAGGCGGCGATCTGAATGAGAAAGTTTTACAGTCTTTGGATCAGATCGAAAATGAATTGGCTGAAAAGCGTAAGCTAAAAGGAATTACACAGCCTAAAATTAGAAAATAAGTGTTTAATTTAAAAATACTCATTTTTTGAAATGATATTTTAGGCCGTTAAAGTAGTTCTTAGCCCTGTTTTTTCTATAGTTTTCAGAAGCTCCGAAGGTGTAAAAGGTTTTTTTAGTGAGGCGTTTGCTCCAACGGTCTCTGCCAGAGTTAGGAAACTAGTGTGTCCGGCTTGTCCTTCGGCAGTCATGGCAATAATTTTTATATTAGGGGCAAGTTCAATAACCATATCTATTAGTTCAATACCTTCAATTTTAGGCATTATTATATCTGTAACAAGTAAGTCATAATGCTTGTTTTTGATTTTATTTAATGCTTCCAATCCATCTTTAGCGCAGTCAACTTCACAACCATTATTCTCCAAAACCATTTGGAGCATATTTAAAGTTAACGGAAGATCGTCTGCAATTAATACCCTAATATCACCCTCATAATCAATCTTTGGTTGTTTATCATTGTAAATGAAAAAACTATAAATGTTTATTAATGAGGGATGTATACTTTAGGATGCAAATTGCTCTTGGAAGATACGTTCTTCCAGATGATAATCTTCATCAAAGAGTAACGTACGAGAGACATTCAGGTCTTCCTTGATGTTCACCGAGGTGACATCCCGAATTTCTGTGAAATCAGCAGAGACACTGACGGGGCGTTCATTTGGTCTAATTATATCAAAACGGATGGATGATTTACTGTGGATCAGAGCTCCAGGCCATCTTCGTGGGCGGAATGCGCTGATCGGGGTAACGGGCAGAACATTTGCTCCTAATGGCACGATCGGGCCACCTGCGGAAGAATTATAGGCAGTGCTGCCTAATGGTGTGGAGACCATAATCCCGTCGCAAACCAGCATTGGAATACGAATTTCATCATTGATGAAGAGCATGAGTTTTGCAGCATTATGTGTTTCTCGAAGGAGTGATACTTCATTAAAGGCAAGCTCCGAGAATTCTTTTCCGTGTTTGTCTTGTGCAATCATACGTAGAGGATGGATTTCGTATTTTGTGGCCTTTTCAATGCGCTCGATAAGGCATTTTTTTCGATATTCATTCATTAAAAATCCAAAAGTGCCCAAATTCAGGCCATAAATCGGAATATCGACATCTATATATTTATGAAGGGCGCGCAGCATTGTACCATCACCGCCAAGCACAACGAGGATATCAGCATCTTTGGCTGCTAGGTCGCCATATTCAGATGTCAGGAAATCAAGGGCTTCACGGGCTCTGGGTTTTTCCGAGGCAAAAAAGCAAATCTTCATAAAAATATTCCGTTCTGATCTATGTCATTTCCCAGTTTAACGGATCGTGCAGGAATTTTTCAACTGATTCAAGCGTTTCAGGATCAAAACTTTGTTTTTCTTTGGTAACTTCCAACACATCCCACCATGTGCAAAGTGCATGAAGGCTGACACCCATGTCTTTCATATTCTTGAGACTGGATTCGAAAATACCGTAATGAAAGACCACAAAAGCATGTTCTACGGTTGCGCCTGCTTTGCGCAGGGCATCAATAAAGATTTTTTTGCTGCCGCCATCGGTTTGTAAATCCTCGATCAAGACAGTATTCGTGCTTTTGCCTTTTTCATTTTTTTCCGGCAATACGCCTTCGATTTGTGCCATGCGGCCATAGCCTTTGGGTTCTTTGCGCACATAAACCATGGGCTTGTTCAAGCGATCCGCGATAAAGGCGCTATATGGGATTCCGGCGGTTTCACCACCTGCTAGCGTATCAATATTATGAAGTCCGATACGTGAGGTTAGTAATTGAGCAGCAAAATCCATCAGTATTTCACGTTCTTTTGCAAATGAAATCAATCGACGGCAATCAACATACACTGGGCTCTTGCGTCCTGATTTTAGAGTAAATGGCTCGCGCGCGTTAAACAGAATACTTTCTGTCTCAACCAGAATCTCGGCCGTTGTCTTTGAAATATGTTTTAAATCACTGGCTGATAAATCAGAAGGTAATTGTGTGCTTTGTATGATTAGGCTCTGAAAATCATGCAGGGATGTGTCTGTTACGCTTAAAACTTTTGACAGGCTTTCTGTAGAGGGCCAACGCGGTTTTCCATCAGGGCTGAAGCGTTTGCTTTTATTGAAGGATGTGGGGTCAAGACCAGCTTGTTTGGCAAGGCCCGATGCGGAGTATCCCTTTGATTTTGCAAGGTTATCCAAGCCTGACCAGATTTGTTCGTGTGTAAACATGGTATATTGAATGATGTCCTTAAATTGTAGGGTAAAACGTTCCTAGGACATTAATCCCATTTATGCAGGGTAAGGTAAACAGGAAACTTTTCCTATTTTTTTCTTGACATCGAAAAATATATATAGCATAAGTGAGAACATAAAGGGAACAATTGTATCTGAAATATTGTTTCTTTTCTCTTAACTTGTGTGTGAGAACCCAAAAAAATTAAAAGAAAAAAGGAGCAGACATGTCGAAAAAGGATGTCTACAGGGGCTTCGTATATCGTGAAAGCGATAGCGTGATGCCATTTGAGTCAGCAGAAGAAGCGTGGTTCTGGTTTATTGCCGCGCAACAAGCCAAGTGTGATGGTGCTCGCTTTATGTCGGGGGCAGGGGATGTTCCAAGACCGTGTGAACCTGTGGATATTTTGAATATTCTGGACAGACTTTATAGAACTCGGCGATTGCTGCGCGATCATTTGCTGGTTTTGCGCCATTATGGCCGCCGGAATATGCCACCTGATTCGCGCCGTAGTAAAGAAGCGCACGCGGCTAGGCTTTGGGAGGAGGCGATGGATCGCTTGGAGACGCCCTTTATCAAGAAAGGGATTATTCGAGAGGCGAACTGGACGGAGCGTAATGTGATGCACAGACAGGCTTCGCTTTTTGATCCAGAAAGGCAGGCCGCGGAATGATCAATCAAAATTTAAAACAAGAGGTCTGGGTGGTTTTTACGGCTCAGAGTGAATTGCCTTATCTAAAATATCTAAAAGAAGGCTTCCGGCATTGCTTTGTTGTGATGTGTGACGGACAGCGATGGGTTTCGATTGATCCTCTCGCGCATCATACGGAAATTTATGTGCAAGACTGCGCGGCGGATTTTGATTTGCCAGCATGGCTGGAAGCTGAAGGGCATGTGGTTGTTAAAACCGCTATCCGGCAATCAATCAAGCCTGCGCCGATGATGCCTTTTACCTGTGTGGAGGCCGTCAAGCGCGTGCTGGGTATTCACAAACGCAGGGTTTTAACGCCGTGGCAGCTCTATCAATATTTAAGCGAGGAGCAATACGCGGAACCTCAAAACGAAGATGATCTTAAGGACTATAAATATATGAAAGGAGTTTGGTCATGGGTAGCTTAATCTCGACCCCGAAGGCCGCGCCTGCGCCTGTTATTGTGCAAGCGCCAGCCCCCGCACCAGTTACTGTCACTACATCGGAGACTGCAACGGATAGCACAGATATCAGTGCTGCCGAAAATGCGCAGGAAGCCAGAGAGCAAAATTTGCTCAAGCGTGACCGTAGCCGTTTTGGCACGATTGCTACGAGTTTTCGCGGTTTTCTTGATCTGGCGGATCGCAATAGTAAAAGCCGTAAAACTTTGCTGGGGGAATAATCATGGAACAGAAAAATACTATTTTACGTTATGAAGATGATGAGGTTTTAGCGCGGCAAGAACAGGCTAAAGATGTTGTAAGCCGATATCAGGCTGCTAAATCCCGTAAAGAGAATTGGCAGAGTTTATGGGAGGAATGTTACGATTATACATTGCCTCAGCGCGGCGGATTTACGGGCGGGTTTCATGCTGGTCAAAACCGTCATAGCCGGATTTATGATGCGACGGCGCTGGATGCGGTGGATCAGTTAGCTGCGAGTTTACTCGGGAATTTGACTCCGATCTGGTCGCAATGGTTTGGTCTTAAGCCCGGGCCTGATTTAAGTGCCGCCGAAGCCGATGCGCTCGCGCCAGTACTGGAGAAGGCCGCGCAGACGATACAGGCGCATTTTGATCGCTCGAATTTTGCTGTTGAGATTCATCAGGCGTATCTTGATTTGATTGTTGGCGGCACGGCGAGTATTTCATTCGAGGAAAACGAGCCTGGTGAGTTTTCAGCCTTTAGATTTTGCGCTGTTCCCTTGAAGCAGATTGTGCTGGAAGAGGGTGCATCGGGCATGCTGGATTCCTCTTACCGGATTATCCAGATGCGCTTAGAGGATATGGTGGCTCGTTACCCGTCTGCCATCATTCCCGATAAGATTACACGTGCGGCGGCGAAAGACCCGCAGAGCCGTTTTCCAGTGCTTGAATCGGTTATCCCGAATGGTTTGGTTTATGAGTACATGGCGTTTTTATTCGAAGATTTATCCGAGCCTGTGATTTTGCAAACGGGTAAATTTGCGCAAAGTCCTATGATTAGTTTCCGCTGGATGAAATCACCGGATGAAATTTATGGAAGGTCGCCTGTGATGAAAGCTTTGCCGGATATTAAGACCGCCAATAAAGTGGTGGAGCTTATCTTGAAAAACGCTTCTATTGCCGTGACAGGGATTTGGCAAGCCGATGATGACGGGGTTTTGAACCCTGCGAATATCGAGCTGACTCCGGGGAGTATAATTCCCAAAGCTATTGGCTCGAAGGGCTTGCAGCCTTTGGATATGCCCGGGCGTTTTGATGTCTCGCAGTTAGTCCTTGAGAATTTGCAGAGTCGTATTCGTCATGCGCTATTGGGCGATAAGCTTGCCCCGATTGCAGGGCCAGCGATGACGGCGACCGAAGTTCTGGAGCGTTCGGCGCAGATGTCTCTGATATTGGGGGCGACTTATGGGCGTTTGCAGTCTGAATTACTGACACCCCTGATTAAACGTGCTTTTAGCATTTTGCGCCGTCGCGGGGAAGTGCCGGATATTTCGCTGGACGGGCGTTTGGTGGCGGTGGATTACCGTTCTCCTCTCGCGCGCTCGCAAGGTCAGCGCAATGTTCAAAATACGCTGAGCTGGATTAATTCTGTGCTGTCTATGGGGCCTGAGGCGGCTCTGTCTGTGGATTTACCTGCGGCGGCGAGATTTTTAGCCGAAGCTTTGGCTGTGCCTAGTGATCTGGTGCGTAAAGATATTTTGAAAGTGGCGGAAGAAGCCGTGCAGGCCATTGCGCCGGAGGGTGACAACCATGTTCAAAACTAAGGAAACCACGCCTGTTTATACCGCGCAATTGCCTGAAAAAATCGAGATGCGCGAGATCGAGAAGAGCTTTGCGCGCCTGTTTGCTACCGAAGACGGGCAGAGGGTTCTTGCCCATTTGCAAGGGATAACCTTCCAGCGTGCCTTGGGCGCTCTCTCGGCGGATGAAGAATTGCGCTACGCGGAAGGGCAGAGAGCGCTTATGGCGAAGATTTTGCGTTTGATAGATAGAGGCCGTAGTTCAATTTAGGGAGTATGAGTATGTTCAATTTATTCAAAACAGTTGGGAACAACCGTGAGAACCGCGAGGATGATGTGTTTGTGGTCAAAGATGCCTTAAGTGATTTCGGGTACTTTGATTTTAGCAGTAACGCTTCCGAACCGCATGGGATTTTCACCCGCGAACTGGATGACGGGATCAAGGCTTTTCAGTCTGAGAATGGCCTGCGCGTGGATGGTGTTCTCAAGCCGAAAGGTGAGACGGAGAATGCCCTGCGTCAGAGATTTGTTGCGGAGCGGAAAGAGCCTGATACGGGGTTTGTTTTTGCACAGAAGCGGGAGCGCGAGTTTGATGCCACGGGTCGGCGGATACGGGATGAGGAGCGGCCTGATCTGTTTAGTCTGGCGAAGGATTACCGCATAAAGCCCTTCACCGAGGAAGAGGTTATGAAGAAATTAAAGGAGCGGCAGGTGAGGTTGGCGGCGGTGGCATCTCAGTCTCAATCCCAGTCTGCACAAAAACAGAGTGTTCCGATCCCTCAGCAAAAGCCGCAAGTACAGCAAAATAAGCCTAAACACACGATTGATACTTTTTTTCCTGAAGTTGCAAATAAAGAAAAAGGGTATACTTCGGGAAGTGTTAATCAGAATGCTATTGATAGGCGCGGTGCCACGAATATTGGGATCAATAGTGGAACTTTGACTGAATATCAAAATTGGAAAAAGTCTCGTAAGGAGAATTTGCCGAGCAGTTTTACAACTAATATTAAACAGGTTCAGCCGAAATTAGCGCGTCAGATTTATGATGAGATGTATTATAAACGTTATAAAATTGATAAGGTTGATGATGAACAAACAGCAGGTCATATTCTTGATATGGCCATTTTAAACGGCCCAACAAATGCCGTTAGATGGTATCAGCAAGAATTAAACGCCAAATTGGGCACAAAAATGAAAGAAGATGGCGTTTTGGGATCAGGTACCAGAAAAGCCATTGAAACGGCAAAGCAACAAGGGGTTTTGCGAGAAGTTAATAATGCAGTTGTAAGGAAAAGAATAAAGGCGTTTGAGAAACAGGCACAACACCCTACGCAAGCTGGGTTTTTAAATGGATGGCTGGATCGAGCAAAAACCTTTATCTTGCCGCCGATTCCTAAAGAAAAGCCGTTTTAGGGATTGTCCGGTTCCTGGAGTGGTCGACCATGTTCATAGGCATTATTTAGCATGGTTTTTAAAATATTTTTTATTTCACCAGCAGTGTCGTTGATATGCATGCCGCGATACATTGTGCCGCAGGGGCTGCAGGCGCCGTGATATAAAAGCCAATAGGTTTCATAGGCGCTTTCTGTATGGATTTTGAGTTGTTTTAGAAAAGCGTCTTTATTTATGTTCTTATTAGGGGAAATAAAATAAACATCCGAAATTCTTTTGATTTCTCCGTAGAGGCATTCAACATAGAGGTAAGAACCGTCCATCATTTCTGCTGTTGTTCCTGTATCCCATTTGGGTTGGGCTTTTGCTTCGCAGGCATTGATAATTGTTTGATGGTGTTTTTTAGCCTTTTCAAAGGCGTCTTCTTCAAGAGCATTGGCTTGGAAAGGTATAAGAGAAAATAGTGCTATCAAAAGTGTGCTGGTTTTCATGTGTTAGAGATTAGCGCTCTTTGCTTTGATGGGCAAGGTGCGTTTGATGCTACGGGGGGCGGATTAGGGCAGAGGAGCGCTCTGATTTATTTAGTCTTGCGAAGGATTACCGTATTAAGCCTTTTTCAGAAGATGAAATTATGAAGAAATTAAAGGAACGGCAAGTGAGGCTGGCTTCTGCGACAAATACTACGCCGCAAGCTCAAGCCAGTCAAAAGCCGGGTGTTCCTGTTCCGGTGGAGAAGCCACTGGATTCCAAATATCGTCCCACGATTTTAAAGGGGGTGGATAATAAAAGGGTTGTTGATGCGGTCATCGACGAAGAGGGTGATCCGGCGAAGACCAACTATATGTTCAAGGATACGGCGGATGGTGGCGGCAAAGTCACGGTGGCTGGTGGGATTTTGCTGGATAGTGTTGATGAGGCCAAGAAATTGCCCTTTGAGATCAGGGATCAGCAAACGGGGCAGTATCGCCGTGCGACCGAGCAGGAAATTGAGCGCGTCTATAAGAAGGTGGATGCGATCCAGCAGCCGCGTGTGGGGAAGAAGCATGTGGCTGAGAAGTTTGATCCTACAAAAGGACAATTGGCAGTTGACGATCTCATATTGCCCGAAGCGATTGCCAAGCGTGAATTTGATGAGCGTTTGCGCCGTCATGCCGGGGAATTGCGCGGTGTGCTTCCCGATTTTGATACATATCCCGCGCCGGCGCAGCAAGCGATTTTGGATATGCATTTTAATCTGGGGGCAACGAAGTTTCGGGAGGTCCGAATGGTGAAAAACCCTAAAACAGGGAAGCCCGAGAATAAGGGCTGGCCGAATTTGTTTGCAGCAATCAAGCGGCAGGATTGGGCAGCAGCGGCGTTAGAATCCAAGCGCGGCGGGGTGAGTAATGACCGGAACAAGAATACCGCGAATAAATTCCTTGAGGCGGCCATGTTACAGAAGGGGGCTAGAGCGGCCAAAGGCGGCCAGCGGGCGGCGAAAGGGCTTTAAGGGGCGGTGTCGTTTTCAAAGCGACCCCAGAAGCTGCCGCCGATTGAATCATATTGTGCATCGGGGCGGGTTTCACAATATTTGGTGCGTAGCCGCTCTTGATGGATATGCAAGGGGAGGTTCCAGTCCTTTTCGGTGAGGCCACAGCGATAGCCATCCATGCCCAGAGTACGATAATCGGGGCTGTAATCGTGTTCTCTTATGAATAATATTGTATAGGCGTAGTCGGGGTCGACGTATCCTTTTTTTACGGATTCTTCATAAGGTATTTTAAGCATTTCTTCTGCCCATTCTTTTGTGATGCGCTCTTTGGTCAGTAAATAGACGCGGGAGTCGTCATAGTCGAGGACTTTATATTGCGTATAATCTCGTATGCCTAACTCATCAGGATCAAGGTCTTTATAATATTCGGGATCATCTTTGTAATAAAATATGCCGGGCTGGATATCAAGGCCGACCCCGGCCAATGTTTTTGATCTGGGTTTCCAATAGCCCAGAAATTGATCCGGCATGGGGATTTCTTTTTCCTGCGGGGTTAGGCTTGCGCAAGAGGTCAGGCAGAATATAAGGGCGGTTGCGAGTATCGTTCTAAGCATAAATCTACTTTAGGTTTTGTATAAGGTAAGTTCAAGGTGAATTTGATGCCACGGGTCGGCGGATA
>DCKO01000072.1:0-28872 GCA_002320665.1 Micavibrio sp. UBA1672 | reverse complement strand
TTTGATGCCACGGGTCGGCGGATACGGGATGAGGAGCGTTTTAGCGCTTTTGACCTGAGGAAGGATTACAGGCATAGGCCGTTTGGTGAGGAGGCGATTAAGCGCAAATAGCAGGAACGACAGGTGGGACTTGCGGCGGCGAGTGTGCCTGTGCCAAAGGAAAAACCGGCGCAAGTCATACAGCCGCCCATCCCGCAAATGAAACCGGAGGTGATTTCTCCGACGGCAAAGGGGAATGAGCTTCTTGATTTTATAGGCATGCTCGAGAGCAGTGATAATTATAATATTGTTGTTGGTGGTAAGGAAAAACCTCTTACTAAAATGACTGTGAAGCAAGTTATGGCATTGCAGAAAGAACGCAAAGATAAAAAACTGGGTACTCCAGTTGGAAAATATCAAATTAAAGATACGACCTTAAAGCAGACTATTCGTAGGCTTGGTATCAATGAAAACGAGATTTTTGATAAAAATCTACAGGATAAAATGGGAAGGCAACTATTGAAGGATAGGGGTTTTGAAGACTATAAAGCCGGTAAAATCAGCACGAAAGAATTGATAAAAAATCTTGCTATGGAATGGGCGGCTTTACCTAAGGATGAATCCAATGAGAGTTATTATAAAGGAACTGGCAATAACAAAGCGCTTGTTGATTTTAAAACCGTAAAAGAGTTGTTGGAAAAGTGATTTTTGATATATGCTTTCTTTATGTTTCATAAATTTACCAAAAGACAATATACGTATTTGAACTATTTCTTCTTATTTATAGTTACTCTTGTGCTTTCCTCTTGTGCAAGACATTCAGAGCCAACGCTCTTATTGAATGTGTCTTATCACGATGCACGAAAACTTATTCTGGAGAATGGATGGAAGCCTGCTGAAATAAAAAGAGATGAATATGGTATGGACAGCATTTCTCATTTTTTGGACTTGGGTTATACCGAAGTTGATGCGTGTTCTGGAACTGGTAAAGGGTATTGCCGTTTTGTGTTTCAAAATGATTTGGGTTTATTCATGGAAGTGACGACTCAAGAAGCTCCTTTTGCAGGGGATCGGATTGAGATGAAAAACTTGGATGATGCCGTCGTTATTTTTTATGGTATCACTGACAAAATTGATTAGTCTTTAGGCATGAATCTATAGCCCGCGACTTTAGGAAGGAATGAAGGGTTGTCCCAGTGTTCACCTTTTGTAACTACGCGGAGTTTATCGCCGTTTTTGTTTTGGAACAGAAAAGCGCAGTAAGTTATGCCGCCACTACAGGATTGTAATTCGTGGTAACCTTTGCTCCAGATGATTTTTCCTTCTCCGTATGCTGCGCCTTGCTCATAATCTTCTGTGCCTTCCTCAAGTGTCTGCACTGGAGACCAACCGGTTCCGATGATGATTGGTCGCGCTTCATGATAAGTCAGGTTTTTAATATTCAGCAAGTCGGGCAGGGTTTCGTCATAACCATATGATCCGTTGGGATGCGGAGGACGATCCCAGAAATTTTCTTCTGCAAGCGCGGGTGCAGATGGAAGAAGCAAGAATAAAAAGAACAGAATTCTGAACATATTTGAAAAATACTCTTTGTCTTTGCAAAGCACAAGGCTTTGCGAGTGTTCATATCAACTATCAATTTTTTCAAACCAAAGGAGAGAAACTATGATTGAAGAAGAAAACTTATTGAATGCTGATATTCCGGAGAAATTCAAAGATGCGGAGACGGGCGCGGTCAAGATGGACGAGCTTGTGCGGTCCTATAAGGCTTTAGAGCAGAAAATGTCTGCCGCGCCGCATGCACCGAAAAGCGCAGAAGGTTATTGCATTGATTGTGCGCATGGGCTGTTTACGTCCGATATGGATGTTAATAAACGCCTGCATGAGAAGGGGTTTACGCAGGAGCAAGCGCAGGAGGTTTATGATCTTGCGGCGGATAAGCTGATGCCTTTAATAGAAGAATTGGCGGCTGATATGATTGCGGATCGCGAAGTCGAGAAGCTGATTAATCATTTTGGCGGGGCGGAAGCCTGGAAAGAGGTTTCGCGTCAATTACTGGCGTTCGGGCAGAAAAATCTGCCACCGGAGGTGCTGGATAATATGGCTGTGTCCTATGAAGGTGTGATTGCGCTCCACCGGATGATGAAGGGCGATGAGCCGAGTTTGAACATGCGCGGGAATGTTTCCGGTGAAGGTTCCAAGGGTAAGGATTTGCAGTCCATGATGCGTGATCCGAAATATTGGCGAGAGAAAGATCCGGCCTTTGTCGAGAAGGTTACGCAAGGCTTCAAGGACATGTACGGAGAGTAGAGAGCTTTCATGTTTTCTCTGTGGCGTTGTCAAATTTCGGCTCGCGTATGAATTATACGCGTCGCCTTATTTTCCTAGTCACATAAAAAACCTTAAAGTTGCAAAAAAGTAATGCCTTCTTTATAACCTTTAGGTGTATTTATATATGCATTAAAACGTTAGGAGTCCTTACGATGAAGAAGGTTCTTTTTTGGGTTGCGTTGATTGTGTTTTCTCTGCCAAGCGGTGTTGCTTTGGCCGGAACTTATGAGATTGAAGTGACCAGAACCTATCCGTATGAGGTTACGGAGATCGCTACTTGTGAAGATCGCGGTGGCGTTTGCCAGATTACTGTGAATTTATCCGAAGGTGAAAAAATCGATGTCGAAGCGCGTTTCTACGAGGAAGGCATTATCAACTTCATGTTTTTGCATAACAGGGAATATGTCAGGGTCGGTGAAACGGATAGCACCGAGTTTGATTTTGAAGTTGACCGATTTTTTAGCAAAGAAAAGGAAGTGACTTTACGCCGCGATCCATCAAATGTGGAGGCGCTTGACCAGTCATTAGGGTTGACGTCTACTGACAAAGCTACCAGCAATGAAATTCTTGCGAATTTGGGCATTGTGGTTAAGCCCATTTTTGATGATATAGAACCAGCAGGGTATGGCGAATAGCCTCTAGCATTATTTATTTAGACGCTTTGTGAATCTATGAAACGTTGAGATACGAAGTCATCGACGACCTTTTGGAACTGGGTCTGGATTTTCTTTGGCAATGGCGCGAATTTTAATCCGATTTTGCCCGAGCTTTTGCGAACGATTTTGGCTTTGTGCGGGATGTCTAGCATCTCTTCGCGGAGCTTGAATTTCAAGGTGACATCGCAATCCTGATCAAGGGCAAACATACGCTCATCGGCATTGATCAGCATGCCGCCATTGCTCCAGTTTTCGATCGGGTACATTTTGCCATCAATAAGGGTCACGCATTTATCGCCCGCGCGTCGTGGGTGTACGCGCTGGGATTTGTTTTCTCGTGTTATCGCTTCTTCTACTTCTGGCGCAGATGAAAACAGTTTACCAAACATATGAACCTCTTAATATAATGCGTATTGTATATTAGATAATTATGTCAAAACTATGGTCGACAGATATATACAAAAGCATAATACACCTGAAAACTGAGTCGCAACAGGCCATTTTTCGAGTTTTATATCTAAATTTCGGGATAAGTTTTTATTTTTTTTGGGGAGTGCTTGGTTTACAGTGGCCTCCGTAGATTCTGGATGTAAGCGAGATTTTTATGAAGACAAAATTATTGTTCGTATTTTTGGGGTTAATTGTCATAGCAGGTTATAATCTTTCCTATGCAAGCTCTGGTGATGCTTTGAGTATTATTCGTGATATCGAATTTGAAGGTTTGTCATTAAACAGCACAGCAGAAGATATTGAGGCGTTTCTAAGTTCCAAGCCGGATTGGCAGTGTCAACGCGTGGATAACCCTGAGAGTGAACGCCATCCTGGAAGCAATAGGCCGCCAACACCAAGATATCAAAGTTGGTCATGTGTGGATTATAATCCAGCTAATCCCGAGACATTTTTGATTAAGATGTCTGGCGGGGTTATGACCCACTTTAAATATGATACGAGCTATAAAGACGCTGGGACATTTGACAAGATTGCGTCTTATATCAAGGATTTGAATGTAAAGTTTGAGGCGACTGAGCTTTCTACACAAACCAATGACAAAGAATATAGATCATATAATGAACAGGATATTCAAGGTAGTTCGTCTCCTGTCTTTATGCAGAATTTAAAGGTAAAAATTCAGCCGGAATGCGAAGGTACGCCAATTTTTTACCTCGTATCTGTAAACTCGAATAAGATGGCGTCTCAAAACATTTACAGAGCCGGTGTAAAGATAGACCGCAGTACCTATCCGCTGGGGTGTTGAATGCTATTTTCTTGAGCTGAGGTAGAGGGAGATGGTTTGATTTTCACTAAAAAATATAAAGTTTTGCATTAATTTTGGTTTTTGTATTAATATATGTAAATAAAATATCAGGTTTTGAAATGACTTATTATCAAAAGTTAACAGAGTTTATTCATAGTGAGTTTCCTGAAAAGGCAAAGCTTTTATCCGAGAGTGATTTGTTAGAACGAATAGAACAAGATATACAAATTGCTCGTGAATATGGTTTCGACACCGAAAAAAACGGGGCTAAATTTGTTGACTTGCTTTGGAGGGTTGCACCTGATTTTTATGAGAATCAGGCATATTCTTGGGCAGAGGGTATATTGTCAAACGATGAATTAGGGCCGGATCAGAAAATTTCATTGCTTAGGGATGCCTATGCTCATCACTGTGCTTTTAAAGTTCAGGGTGATTAGTGATGGAACAAAATTGTATGTTTTCAATTCTTTCCAAGCGCTCAAAGGGAAATTATTCCGAGGAGGAGCTGTCTTTGATGTCTAAAAAAGAGCAGAGGTATCTCAATGGCTGGCTGAGTGTCACTGGTACTTCTGCTGTTCGCTTGACAGATGAGGATAGTAAGAGCAGGATATTTACATTTGGTTCGTTTAAACCTATGGATGTGGTGGCTGCTTTTGCGGCGCCATTCGCACTAAACAGTCTTTTGCCCGGTTTTGGTTTTGCCGCTTTTCTTGCTCAAAAAGGAAGTGTTGTAGAAGCTGAAGAGAAAGGTCAATTTTATGATGATAGAATAGATTTTTCTATTTCGCGAGAACAATATGATTTGATTTTAGATGATATGTTGACAAATACAACAAGGGTTTATAACTCTTTTGCAAGAAACTGTTCTACTTTTGCGCTGGAAACTGCTCGAAAGGGTGAATTAGAAATAGATAAGCCCTTATTTTTAACGCCTAATGGTTTAAGTGATATAATCAACTCAATGGCAATAGAGTATAAGTCTGTACATATCGATTTTGGTAGAGTGGATGAAAAATTGGATTTACTATTTTCTGATCATAGGCCAACTCCACCTACGGGACGACCTGTAACCTTGTTAGACAGGTTGACATCTGAAAATGGTTTGGAATTGGATTTATAATTTTTTGATTTCTTATAATGTATTCTCCTTTTAGGAGATTTTTTCAGGGGTAACGCTTGGGTCTCAAGTGTCCCGAAAATCCTTTGTTTTTCGTTTATTCGGCCTGAAATCTCGTATGAGGTTTCAGAGAACCTGATGCGGATATTTTTCAACATATTTCAATACATGAAAGAGGTAGTAACATGTCTACATCTATTGATCAGGCATTTATCAAGCAATTTGAGAGCGAGGTACATGCCGCCTATCAGCGTCAGGGTTCGAAATTACGAAATACTGTACGCACAGTCTCGGGCGTTAATGGTTCGAGCGCCGTCTTCCAGAAAGTAGGGAGCGGTACAGCCAGCACGAAATCCACACATGGTATGGTGCCTGTGATGAATCTCGATCACACCAATATCGAGGCCGTTTTGCAGGATTATTATGCCGGTGACTGGGTTGATCGTCTGGACGAGCTGAAGCTCAATATCGATGAGCGTCAGGTGATTGCAGCTGCGGGTGCTTATGCGCTGGGTCGTAAGACGGATGAGCTTATCATCAACCAGATGGCCACAGCATCCACGAATGTCATTGCCGATGGCAATGTCGGTTTGACCAAGGATAAAATCCTCTCGGCTTTCGAGACATTTGGTGCGAATGATGTGCCGGATGATGGTCAACGTTTTTGTATCGTTGGCTGGAAGCAGTGGAGCGAGTTGCTCGGGATCGAGGAATTTGTGAATGCCGATTATGTCGGTCAGGAGGCTTTGCCTTTTGCCACGATCACGCAGGCTAAAATGTTCCTTGGCACGATCTTCATTCCGCATTCGGGCTTGCCGATTGACGGGAATGATATCCGTTCTTGTTTCTATTACCACAAGACGGCTGTGGGACATGCGTCGGGGGCTGATGTCCAGACCGATGTTTCCTGGCATGGGGACCGCGCAGCGCATTTCGTCAATAACATGATGAGCCAAGGCGCAGCACTAATCGATGAGGATGGAATCGTGGTCATTAACTGCGACGAAACCCCGGACTAAACGATCATCATTTCCGCGCAGTCATCGTTTGTCTTCGGTCTCGGCGTGCTCACGTATGTTTAATACGCTCCGCGCGCCTCGCCTCGACAGCCTTGCCTACGACGAAAAGCATGAACGTTTTCATTAATATTGTGAAAAGGAGATAAGTTATGGCTTATATTTCATCAGACCTTAGTGTCCTTGCCTATGCGAATAATTTTACGCTGTGGCATTACACAACAACAGATTTATCCGTAGAAGGGGCAGGGTTTTTTAATGACGCTGCCGGAATGCTTAACGTGAATGATCTGATTATCGCGAATATCGATACGGACGGTACGCCGGATACGACATTTTATATCGTAACCGCAAATGACGGCGGCAGCGTCACAATCGCAGCCTACTCTTAAATATTCTTTTGAATATTATGGTAGCCACGGCTTTGCGATTTCCCCTTTGAGTACTTCCTACTCATCACCCATTTAAGGGGAAACGTGACACGTGCATATATAACCGGCGGATGTCTTGCTTGTGTGTCCTCCGCAATCTGTCGGTTGGCCGTATTTGGTAGTAACTTGTCTTAAAAAAAGACTTTTAAGACAAGGCCCTCAAGTGCCGGGCATGCTTCGGGCTAACGCCCGCCTCGCACTTGCTCGGTACAATTTGCGTTATTACGCAAATCACTAAACTATGCGTTTTGCATGTTCGTATTGATGGCCTGCATCCTCTTGTTTTTGTATGAGAGGGTGCAGGTTTTCTTGAGGTGCTTTCACAAGTGCATAAGCGTAAGAAAATTTGACTTTTTTTTGTATGGAGCGTATTAATTTTTATAATAGAAAACATAATAAAAATGGGTGTGCTTATGGAGCAAGATGATCAAAATTACCAGAATATGCTATCCGGTATATTCAAAACTAATCCTGAAACAGAAAAACCTATTGAGATTACAGAAGCAGATCAAAGAGAGATTGATCGTTTGGATGCTGTTGCAAAACAGGAAGCTGATGAATGGAACAAGCTTCGTGCAGAACTTGTTGCTGAACACGGGCAGAAAGAAGGTTTAAAAAAATTCGGTGAGATTTTTCAGCAGCAAGCGGATAAAAAATCTCAAAAGTCACAAATCGCTATTGATTTATATACTCAGCATAAGCCTGAAATTTCTGATGTTTTGTTTGATTATCAACAAGCCGAGGAGGCTGGTGATCCCGATCAGATGAATACAGCTAAAAATGACGTTTTAAGGGCTTTAGGGCAGGCTTGTCAGCAGAACAAGCAGGCCCAGATGCTATTGGCTGGGTTTGTTTGGGATAATTTAAAAGATCAGGGTGGCGATCTGGCTATGGATATTGTGACTTTTGTCGAGGCGCGCGGTGGAGAAATCAGCAAGTATGGTAATCGCTTTCCACCTGGTCCCGATTATGTTGAATTAGGAGAGCCAGTCACCTAGTCGCTTTTTGCAAATTATTGCTTTTTAAGCAAAAATTATATATAAGCGAAGCAATCGATAATTAATAATTAAGGGGATTGATATGGCCAGAACAAAAAATCCGTTAACAACTGCCAGGAAAGACCTGCAATCCTATATGCAGGTAGATCTTGGTGCAGCATTAAGTGAGTTATTTGCCGAGCAAGGTGTTGGTACAGGTGTTTTTGGCAAATTTAAACTAGATAATGGCAATTCCGTACGCATAGATATTCAGCCGGATTCTGTTCATTTATCATGCGGGCATTTTGATATTGGCGGAGATATGGATGCGCAATTTAAAGTTAAATCTGCAAGATATACGGATGATCTTGGTTCGAGTCAGGATTATGCAAGCGTTTTAGGTGCTTTGCGTGATGGTGCCTTGAAGGATATAACTTTTCGTAAGGCCAAGACGACAGGCTATGATCCGAAACATAAAGGTATATCTGGCGATATCGTGCCTGAGCAGTTTGATAGTATTTAATTTAAGGGTTTGTTTTTATAATCATATTTAGCGGATAAAAAATGGTTTCCAGATACCAGATAGATAAAGAAATTAAACAATCGGTTGCCAAGAAAATAGAGGCATTACGGGATCATGTTGCCGCTATGATTGATGGTGATGACAGGTTTCGTCACTTTGGGCCTGCCGAGCCGATGATGGCTATGGGGGAGGGGGCACCTGCGGGTGCGTTTCAGATTTTTATTGATCAGAGTCAGGTTGAAATCACAGGTGATAGGGCCAAGTTTTCTATTGCCCGTAACAAAAAAACAGGCATGCCGGATGAGATTAAGCCAGTAAGCGGTACATGGGCCTCTAAAGAGAAGTTATTAAAAACAGTTTTAGCGCAGGATTTGGGTGGTCTTGAATTTAACGAAGCGCCAAGGAAAATTTTGGATAAGCTTCAGCAGAATTTTTCAAAAGCCATGAAAGGAACAGAAGCTGTTCCGGGTAAATATTATGAAGCGCGCTCTGCTGTTCTTGAACTGGAAGGCGTGGGGGAGGCCAGAATAAACCTTGGTAAATCGCGTTTTACGGTTCAGGCCCCCGGTGTGTCATTGACAGGAACGCGTAATCAAAATGGTGTGCAAAGATTTGCATCCGTTGATCCGACGCCAAATCAGATTGCGTTTTTAAAGGCTTTGGATAAGGTTGATCCCAAGGATATTATATTCAGGACTCCTGCGGAAGAGGCAGCTCATAATGCCGTGCTTAAGGCTTCGGAAATTGGGGCACATATCAATGAAAAACTCTTGCCGGATTTGGCGGAGAGAGGGTTCTATGACAAGGAAAGCGGTGAGCTGTCAAAGGCTATGAAAACCGATTTCAGGGACGGAGAATCCCGTTTGATTGCCATTGAAATTGATCAGGATTTAAATATCTCAATCCAGAATACAGCTGGTGGTCGGGGTAAAAAACATGCAATCGGGATGGAGCGTCAAGAAAATGGCGAATACGCCCTGCATTCGGGGATGAGATCCATTGATGCGTTAGCGGTTCTTGAGGATTTTGAATCGCACCTTGCGCTCTATGGTAGCGGTTCTTTGAAATTCAGACCTATGCGTGGCCAGCAGGAAGTTCCTTTAAGCACGTGGGTTAGTGCTGGTCTTCGTGATTATGAGGTTAGTAAGCCTTCTGTGCGGCATTCACATACGCAGGAAGCACGAAACATTGTTGGTTTACCGGAGAATGATCTGTAGCTTTAACTGTAGAGTTTCTTCTTTAAAGCCCGCTTATCAGCGGGTTTTTTTATTTTTAAATCTAAAATCACTATAGGAGTATTATTATGGCTTTATCCGATATAGCCCTGTGCAGTCGTGCGCTCATCCGCATTGGGGCGGCGCCGATTACAAGTTTTTCCGATGGCACGGCGGAATCCGAGATTGCGGGGGCGCTGTTTGATACGGTGCGCGATGCGTTGCTTTCGGCCTATGCGTGGAGTTTTGCCAGCGGGCAAGTGGTGCTCTCGCAGATTATAACCACGCCTGTGGCAGATTATGATTTTGCGTACGGCCTGCCTAATGATTTCCTGCGGGCGTTAAGCGCAGGCAGTGGCTCGCGGGGCAGGGGTTTGAACTACCGCATAGCGGCTGGAGCGCTGCATACGAATGCGCCTGATGTGGTGCTGAGCTATGTTTTCCGGCCTGAGGAAGAAGCGTTTCCGCCTTATTTCGATCAGGCTTTGATTGCGCGGCTTTCGGCGGAGTTTACCATTCCGGTGACCGAGAATACATCACGATCAGAAGCGATGTTTCGCCTTGCTGAAGCGGAATTCGAGCGCGCCCGTCAGATCGATGCACAGCAAGACACGCCAAACTCGATTGAGGATTTCACTCTGATTGATGTACGGGATTAGGAAAATCTTGTGTGTTTTGATAGAATAATGGTATCAAGGCATAGAAAAAATAAGTGGTGATAATTATGGCTGAAAATGATGAAAGAAAACTTCCTGAATTTAGAGATCCACAGAGCGTAGAAGATTGGGCGCGTCCAATTGAAGAACACTTTCGGTATAATCGGAAACATGGTCATCTTGGCGATATGGTTATGGGCATATTATCTGAATCTAATCAATATCATTATACTTATAATCGTGGTCAGCAAGAGGCGATGAATACTTTGATTGATGCGGTTGATCAATATGCGAAAGATCCAGATAGTAATGAACTGCAAGAGAATTTTCTGGATGCTTTAAGCCGCACGCCTGCCAGAGGAACGGAGATGTTTAGTTTTGCAAGAAACCGTACTTTGGAGCAGGCTGCAAAGGCAGCAACTAAAAACATTATGAAGGCCATCACCAATACGGATGAGAATGATGATGGCGGCATCCCGCCATTCGAGATGTGAAGCAGAGCTTAAAACTTGTTTTTTTAAGGTATGTTGTTTATTATATTACATAAATAATGTGACGTTAAAAATCAGGGTGAAAAAATGGTGGATTCAAGCCAAGAACTTTCAGTTAGTGATGCACAGGGCTTAGCTGTAGGGAAAACTGCACAAGAGCGGGTGCAAATTCTCATGGATAATCTTCCAACTTTGGAATTCAGGTCAGAAGATAAGCTAAATTTGCCTTTGAGCGAGATAACGTCTGATGAAAAAATAGATATTATGAAAAGACTTAATAGGCTTTTTGATGATTCTTATGTTTCTATGAATGTGTACTTTAATGCAGGTGTGAATATACCATTAAGGTTATTAAACGATCTTGATGAAGAGCGCTGTGAACGATTACTTGAGATATTAAAGCCTGCGGTTGAAACTCATTTGATGAGGGAAAACAATATGAACACCCTTAAAGCAGTATCGGGTGTTATGGTTAGGTTATGGGAAGGTAATACAACCGAACCGGAAACAAAATATATATTGACTTATGATAAGCAAGGGAAATTTGATCCTATCCGTGATTTGCCTAAAACTCTAAATGATGTATTGGGTGAGAACATTTTTTCCGGTGCTACTATGGAAGGTGGTCTTTTTTATAATTTGCATATTACAGATCAAGGTATGGAACGTTTAAGGGAAAATCCTAATTTATCGGAAGCCATGCGAATTTTTCAAAGTCCTCGTCAGTCATCACAGGAATACAGAAATTCAAATCCTATGGGCAAACTTATAGGATTTGTCGATGCCGCTTTTCATAGTGCTGTGCGAACAGAACAAGCAAACCGTAATATTGGAGCCGATGGTCAGCCCAGAGTGGTTTTGCCGTTTAATGCCCCTGCCGGTCTGGAAGTCAGAACTACGGGGTCGCAGGTAAAGGCGTTACCTGCTGCTGCTGATGCGGCGAAGTTTGAGAATATCTAAGAGCTGATATTTATCGAATGCATTTAACCCGCTCATCGTAGCGGGTTTTTTTGTGCCCAGAACCCTTCAAAACAAGAGGAAAAACCATGACAAGAATACGTGAATTAAAAACGACCTTCACGGCTGGTGAAGTGTCGCAGGAATTGCTGGGGCGCGGGGATTTGCGTGCTTATGATAACGGGGCGTTGACGCTCAAGAATGTCTTTATCCAGCCAACTGGGGGCGTTACACGCCGCAGTGGCTTGGGTTATATCGACACGGCGGCGGGTAATGGCAAGTTGATTGCCTTTGAGTTTAATACGGAGCAAACGGCGTTGCTGGTGGTGACGGATAATCAAATCGACATTTATTCCGGTGGTGTGAAAGAAGCCACGATTTCTGCGCCGTGGAGCGAGGCGCAAGTGGCACAGCTGGCGTGGACGCAAAGTGCGGATACATTGTTGCTAGTGCATCCCGATGTTCACCCGAAGAAGCTGGTGCGCTCTACTGGCGGGACGTGGACGCTGAGTGACTGGAGCTTTTTTACGGATGCGAATATCGTCTATCAGCCTTATTTCAAGTTTGCGGGCAGCGAAGTGACCTTAACGCCGAGTGGCACGAGCGGGAGTATTACGCTCACCGCGTCGGAATCTGTATTTGCGGCGGGGCATGAGGGCACGCGGCTTCGTGTGGCTGGATCAGAGGTCGAAATTACGGATTTTGACTCTGCTACGGTGGTGACGGTCACAACGATTGAGGATTTACCGGACACTAATCCTACGATTGACTGGTTTGAACAAGCTTTAAGCCCCGTGCGCGGCTATCCGGTGAGTGTGGCCTTTCATCAAGATCGTCTTGTGATTGGCGGTAGTCGAGATTTGCCGAACCGTCTCTGGTTCTCTAAATCCGGGGATTTGTTCAATTTTGATCTGGGCGAGGGGCTGGATGATGAGGGCATCGAGTTTGCTATTTTGTCCGATCAGGTCAATGCGATACGTGGGATGTTTTCCTCTCGTCACTTGCAGGTTTTTACCTCCGGCGCGGAGTGGATGGTCACGGGTGATCCGTTAACCCCCACCAGTGTACAGATACGCCGTCAAACCCGCACGGGGTCGAGGATTGATCGCTATATCCCGCCTGTGAATGTGGATGGGGCGACGCTTTATGCGGCGCGCAGTGGACGGGCTATTCATGAATTTCTTTATACGGACCTTGAGCAAGCCTATACGTCGCGGGATTTGGCGTTGCTCTCACGCGATGTGCTGGGCAGTCCGATTGATCAGGATTATGATCAGAAGAACCGCTTGCTCTTTGTTGTGCGGGAAGACGGTAAATTCGCCAGTCTTACAGTTTACCGCGCCGAGGGGGTTTCGGCATGGACGCAGCATGAAACGGATGGCTTGGTGAAAGCTGTTGCCGTGGTCGGGGATGAGACATATATGCTGGTGCAAAGAGGTTCAGATCATTTTATTGAACTCTTTGATGACACGCTTCATCTGGACTCTGCTCTGAGTGGTGAGGTTGGATCGCCGACAACGGCATGGGGCGGTTTAGATCATCTTGAGGGGGAAATGGTCTCGATTGTGGCTGATGGTGTTGTGCTACCGGATCAGCAGGTGCAGAGCGGGTCAGTGACCTTAAGTGAACCGGCATCATCGGTTCAGATCGGTTTGGCCTATACGCATGTGATTGAACCCTTGCCGCCCAATGAGAGTGGAAATATAGGCGCAGGGCGGCGTTTGCGCCTTGTTGAGGGGATATTCCGCCTGCAGCAAAGTGCAGCATTACGCCTTGATGTCGGGCGGGGGCTGAAGGATATTTCGCTGCTGCAATTTGGTGAAGACCCGATTTTAGACGAGCCTGCGCCACTGGTGAGCGGGGATATCTCTGTGCGCGCTTTGGGATGGCAGAAGGATGGCACAACGCCACTCTGGCGGATCGAGCAAACTGCGCCGCTGCCGTTTACACTGCTTTCTGTCAGTACAGAGATCAAGGTGAATGACTGATTATTCGTCTTCATTCCCGAGAGCATCCCAGCGTTGCTGCAAATCTTCTGCGGTTGGAGGTGCGGGGAATGTGTAGAAAAATTCTTGATCCAGAGGTAAAGGCAGCTTTTCGCCGTCTTCTTCCAGAAAAAGAAGAATATCATCTTTGTCTCTGGTGTAGGAAATAACGTTAGTGTGGGCTTCGAATTTGAAGTCATTAATGCGTATTTTGGAATCGCAATCTTCGTCAAAGGGAATCTGATCGATGATGATTCCCTTATCTGTCGAGATCGTTAGTTTAAAGTTGGACCATTGGGATAAAATAGAGCATTGTGAGCTTGCTTCGGGTGAGGGGAGAATACCTTCGAGTTTTATAAAGAAAGTTTCGTAATTCTCTGTTGTTGCTTTGTCTTCAACGGGCAAGCGGCAAGATGTTTCAAAGATTTTAGGTGTGTCCGTATCACGATCGATAATATTGCCGGAATGCGCATAAATCCCGTATTTTTGAACCAAAACTTCGGGGTTGATTTTAAGCTGGCCCATATCAAGGTTGCTCCCGAGCATATCATTTTTGATTTTAAGGGTGCCAAGTTCGGGGGCGCATTCAATGCGGAAAATATGTTCAAGTTTCATCGCATGAGATTCGGTAGAAAAAACACCAAAAATCATGAAAAACACCATCAGGACTGCACAAAGGGGCTTTAGATTCATAGCTATGGATTATAGAGTGTATTTATGCGTGTGGAAACAGAGATTTTACAGCCATGAAAAAAGCAATAATTGCCTTCAGTATTCTGTGTGTTTTGGTACTTATTCCGTATTCGGTGTATTATGCCTATCATATTGGATTATGGCGTGCGAACTACGTTAGTCTGGATGCTTATCCGGTGCAGGGTCTGGATGTGTCGCATCATCAGGGAGAAATTAACTGGGCGGCTATCCCGACGGATCAATTCAAGTTCGTCTATATCAAGGCCACAGAAGGCGGGGATTTCAGTGATACGAGATTTCAGCAAAACTGGCCAGCGGCGCAGCAAGCCGGTCTGAAGGTCGGCGCGTATCATTTCTTTACGCTGTGCAGTGAAGGGAAAAAGCAGGCCGATCATTTTATTAAAACCGTGCCTAAAGGCGTTCTGGATTTGCCGCCGGCGATTGATCTGGAATTTGTCGGGAATTGTACGGGACGGCCAACACGCGCTGCGTTTGAAAAAGAGTTAAGGGATTATATTCGAAAAATAGAAAAACATTACCAGATACAGCCTGTGCTGTATGTGACGTATGAATTTTATGATGCCTATATGGTCAGAGGGCCATTTGGTCGTTATCCACTTTGGCTGCGGGATGTATGGGGTATACCTTTACGCACAGACTGGCATATATGGCAATATGCTGAAAATGGCAAGGTGGCGGGGATTAAAGGTCCCGTGGATTTGAATGTGATGCGCGAGCAACCTTAAAACTTTTGTTTTTCATAAAAGAAATATATACTATAAAGAACAAAAATAATAATGCGGTGAAAATTACGTGTTAGCGGAAATTTTTTCAGATTTGATTGAAGGCAAGTTACGGCACTCGGGCAGGGAGCCGGGGCAAGATGGCTATCTTGATCTTGCCGATTTGCAGCCGCTTTTTGATCATATTGGATTGCCGTTACCCGAAGAGGGTGTTGATATCTCGAAAACGCGTGAGGGTGGCTATAATCTGATGCTGAATTCCTATGGGGCTGTGTTGCGGCTTTATCCGTCTATGAAAGAGGGGCAAACGCCGGAAGGACTGCTTGAAAATTTGCCGGATGTGTTAAGGCAGGCAAGAATGAATTATCTGGGTATGGTTGATAAAGGTAGGGGGATGCCTTTTGTATCTGAAGATACGGCAAATTGGCGAGAAGGCGGTAATTTGCGATTGACCCATATGTATCACCCTAATGTTTTACCTGTGATTGGCCGTGTGCAGTTTGATGGTTTTGCGATGCAGCTTATGCCGGGTCGGGCATTGGAGCTGATTGACCGTGATGATGTTTTTGATATGACACAAAAAATTGCAGATGATATCAGCTGTAGTGAATTTTCCGGTGAAGCCGCGCCTGACAATTATACGCGCGATCAGAATGGTCATATGGAACTTATTGATACTGTGTATGACTTGGATAATGATGGTTTTGATTTTTATTCAATCTATGATGATACACAGGGGAAAACATTTCTTGATGCAACGCTTGAAAAGGCCGTTTTATATGAAGAGCTTCAATTGACTTTCTTTTCTGCGTGGAGCGGGGATATAGCTTTTTCAGAATTCTGGGACAAGATGAAACAGGCCAAGGAGAATGGTTTACTGGTGGATGGCTGGAATAATAATCCTGATCCTGATTCCTATAGTAAAAAAATCGAAGAATATGCCAAACGGTATGAGGAACGTTTGGAGGTTGAATTAGAAATATGATCGTCGAGATGTTCTCAGATTTGGTGAAGGGGCGGCTCAGGAATTCTCGTATTCTTGAGAAAGGTGATCAGTATCTAGATTTGGAAGATCTGAAACCCATTTTTGATAAAATGGAAATTCCAGTGCCGGAGGGTGTTGGTGAGGATTGCCTTAAGACAAGAGAAGGCGGTTATATGGTTATGTTGAATGACTGTGGAGCGGTGCTTCGGATATATGCTACGCGTCAGCAATATAATGATGATAAAACCATTAATGATATGGCGGGTAATATATATCATAGTAATGCCTTGCCGGTGATTGGCTTGGTACATTTTGATCAGATAAATGTGCAATTAATGCCCGGAAAGCCTCACAGTATGGGCTTTGGTAGTGATTTTCGTAGGGTGATAAAGCCGATTATCGAAGATACTGGTTATTCAGATTATCCTGTGGAGGCTAATTTTGCAGATGTTGGTGATAAGATACAGCTTCTTGATACTGTTGAAGATGTGAATCCAAATGTATATGAGGGGTTTTCAAAGAAATCGTGGGTTAGCAAAATATTTTGTCTGAAAAGCCAGTTGGAGAAATTATTAGAGGCGAATAAGCCTTATGAAACGCTACAGCAGTCTTTTTATGATGCGTGGAGTGGTGATAAGCCGTTCTCGGAATTTTGGGATGATATGAGAAAAGCCAAAGCAGACGGGCTTTTGGTGGATGGGTGGAATAATAGTCATCTTGATATGGATATGGAAGGTAAGGGCGGGAATATTGTGGAGATGTCCAGAAAATACGAGGCACGTTTGCATGAATATAACCAAGAAGAACAACCGGTGTTGGAACAATGATTGTCGAGATATTTGATAATTCGGTAAAAGGTGCATTACGGCCTTCGGGGCTGGAATTTGCAGATGAGCCGGGCTTGACGCTGGATGATCTGGGGGAGATTTTCAAGAAAATGGAATTGCCTTTGCCACGTGAAGAGGTTGATATCTCGTGGACGAAAGATGGCGGGTATAATTTGCTGCTGAATCCTTATGGGGCGGTGCTCAAGATTTTTCCGGCCTCCCGTGAAGGTGAAGAGCAAAAATATAGCAAGGATAGGGTAGAAGAACTTGGAAAAAATGGTGAAACGCGTCATATGGCGCAGATTTACCACCCATCATCTTCGCCGCCAATAGGTGTTGTACGTTTTGAGGCATTCGGGTTGCAACTTATGCCAGGGCTTAAGCATTCTAAACACGGGCAGTGGCGCCGTGATGATGCTTTCTATGCGATGGTCAAAGATATTGGGTGCGGCGAGCATGATGAGTTTAATTATGGCGATGTAAAGGGTAAGGCGGTTTTGCTGGATACAGTCGAGAAAATCAATCTTGAGAAATATGCTCAATATCATAAGAAGAATTTTTTTGATCGCTCCAGCCTTCTTGATAAAACCCTGAAAGCTGCCGAGCGCTATGAGGCGTTGCAACAGTCTTTTATGGCGGCGTGGGGTGGAGATAAGCCTTTTTCGGAGTTTTGGGCAGACATGGCGCAGGCCAAGGCGGACGGACTTTTAGTGGATGGTTGGAACCACAGTCATCTGGATTTGGATTTTAAATTCAAAGGTGGAAATCTGGTAGAAATAGCCCGAAAATATGAAGAGCGTTTGAATAATCGCTTGGAAATGTCTTTTGGGGCGTAATTATAAGATTGGGTAAAATATGGCGGATAATCCTTATTTAGGGCTGGATCAAAAGGAATTAGACGATAGATTGTTTGCAACTATTCGGTCTACGGATGATATCGAGAAAGCTGATTTGCTTATTGAGGCCGGTGCGAATGTTGATGCGCAGCGCTATTGGTCGTCAATGCTGGATAATGCCGTTATGTTGGGGCAATTGAAGCATGCACAAAACCTTATTGAAAATCATGGTGTACAGCCTGTAGGACACGAAGATGATCTTCATGTGCTTGCTGTACAAAGTGGTGTGGTGGAGATGGCCAAGTATGTAGAGGGCTACACGGTTAATGCACAATATATCCAACAGGAAACTGGTCAAACTCTGGCACATTGGGCGGCAAGGTCGATGGATCCAGATATGATTGACTATGTTGAATCAATCGGTGTTGATATTGATGAACGTACATTTTCAGGTGATACAGTTGCACATGAGGCCTTAAATGCCTTTTTATCATTTCATCAACCTATACCGGAGGATGCTATTGCAATGTTGAATCATTTGCGAGAAAAGGGCATTGATTTGAATGCGGTAAATGACAATGGAGATCGTATTTTTGATAGGCTTTCAAATCTTTTCAGAGGGGGGGCTAGTCCAACTATGAGAGCTCTGATTCAAGATGTTGGAGATTATCTTGAATCTGTAGGGGCGGGCAGAGAGCCTGTTTATACTAGCGAACATAGTGATTTGTCTGAACGCCCGGAGTTACAGGAGCGTTTGGAAGAGTTTAATGATATAACGGGTCAAAACTGGCAGTATTATCAATCAGAGGTCAGTGAATATATTTATCTTCCAGTGCAGGCGAATACTCAGGAAGCGCAGAAAATAAGCAGAGGTTTAGAGCGTTTTGATGAATTTGCGATTATGCAAGGGCCAAGTATTATACCGGATCGTGGGAATGTGATTGCTATTGGCGTTGATGGTTTTCTGAATTCCTCCAGAGAGTCTTTCTTGAATGCGGCTGATTCAATATCAGGTATTATGTCGGATGCAGGGAGAAACGAGGTTAAAGCGCCTGATGTAAGCCTTGAAAATGCGCATGATTCCGGTGTTGCTTCTGTTATGATAAGCCGTCAATGAAATTGACATATTTCCATTGGTTTTGTATAATTCCAGTAATAAAAAGGGTGAAATATGTCGAGTGAAACAGAGCAAGATATTTCTTTGGAAGATTTTTCCGGTTTACTGGAAGGTTTTGATGTATCTGAAATTATAGAGCTTGATTTTCTCAAAGAAACAACCATTTCCGATGTTAATCCTCTTCGGCTCGGGCCTCGGGCCTTTCCAGAACTGGATGACGTATCCGAGCGATTAAACAACATGGTCCGGCTTTTTCCGGTGAATGATGGGCTTGATGATTTCGCGATAACACCGCGCTCAGAAAGCAATAACATAGTTTTAGAAAAAGCCGAGGAACTTCCCGAAGACGTGCAGGAGATGATTATTTCTATTGCGCAGGCCGATACATTGGGAGAAAAACTCAATTTGGCTCATATGTACGGACAGAGATATATAGAAGGTGTCAATCAAGATGGAACTTCTCCTGATGCTCAGGAGCGTAAAGTCAGCTTTTTTGATTTGGCCCATGATCCAAGGGGCGATTGTGATGATTTTGTTTTATTCAAAAAGGGGTTGTTGGTTCATGCGGGTGTGGATCCCGATAAGATTTTTGAAGTTGGCGCTTTGATAGAGACTGTCGAGGGTGACAAAACTACATATGACGGGCATGCTATGTTGTTTGTGGAAGCAGAGAATAGTGGTGACTTTTACCTTTTGGATAATAATTTAAGTTCTGTTGATTTAATTTCGGGAGATGACCTTAGTATAAGCGGAACAAGAACTGTCGTCGGAACAGATGGCAAGCAGGAAGTCTTTGATGTGACGCGTAATATTCTGTCATTTCAGCATGTACGCGATGCTTATGGTCATGAGTTAACAAGTCAGAATGGGAAACAAAATATTATTGAGGCTAGGTCTCGAGGTAGGGATCCTGATAATTCACAGACCATTTCTGATATTACTCCTCTTCGGTTCGGGTCTCGGGCCTTTCCGGATCAGGAAGCCGTATCCGAGCGATTAAACAATATGGTTCGGCTTTTTCCATCAAATGATTGGCTTGATGATTTCGCAATAACACCACGCGCAGAAAACCGTAATATAGTTTTAGAAAAAGCCGAGGACCTTCCCGAAGACGTGCAGGAGATGATTGTCTCTATTGCGAAAGCCGATACATTGTATAACAAGCTTTTTTTGGCACATGTATACGCAAAAAACTATATACAAGGTGCAAACCAAGATGGTTCTTCTCCTGATGCTCAGGAGCGTGATGTCAGCTTTTTTGATTTGGCCCATGATCCAAAAGGTGATTCTGACGAGCATGTTCTCTTCAAAAAGGGCTTGTTGGTTCATGCGGGTGTGGATCCCGATAAGATTTTTGAAGTTGGTGCTTTGATAGAGATTATCGAGGGTGACAAAACAACATATGATGGGCATGGTATGTTGTTTGTGGAAGCAGAAAATAGTGGTGATTTTTATCTTTTGGATAACCATTTTAATGATATTCCTTTAATTTCGGCAGATAACCCTAGTATAAGCGGGACACGCACTGTCGATGGAACAGATGGCAAGCAGGAAGTCATTGATATCTCGTATAATATTTTATCATTTCAGCATGTGGGTGATGCTTATGGTCATGAGTTAACAAGTCAAAAGGGGCGGCAAAATATTATTGATACTAAATCCGAGAGTGTGGATTATAATAATTCTTCGCCTATTTGGGAGTTGCTCAATAAAGTTGAAGATGCTTTTCGGTCTATGTTTAATTCTGCGTCATTGGATCAACCGCAAGACATGCCAGTTGCTGGTCTGGTTACTCCGGAAGGTGTAGAGGTTGATGGGCAGAAACTTGGTGGTGAGACGGCTAAAGTCACTACGTTTACTGCATAAGTTTTTTAATTTTTTATATCTTTTAATTTCATAGAGCTTTCTTTCGGGAAAGCTTTTTTTATTTCAAAACCAAAAGGAGAAGTAAAATGGGAGCTATAGGTTCTGTACTTGGCGCTGCGCAGGCGATTGCGGGAACGGTGGGGATTGTGTCCTCTGTGGTGCGGCAAAGCGAGGGGCGTAATCAGCAACTCGAACATTTAAAGCAGCAGCAGAATTTGCAATTGGTGCAAGCACAACAGGATGCCGCTTTGGACCGTCAGAAAATTGCTCTGGATGCGTCTCAGGCCGAGGAAAAACGGCGTGCGGCATTGAAGCGTGCTGTGGCGCGCAGGCGGGCCAGTTTCGGGGCGCAAGGGGTTGGCTCGGGCGCGGGGTCGTCGCAGGCGGTTCTTTTGGGGCTGTTTGATGAAAGCGAAGATGATCTGCGCCGCCGCACAGAGCTTGATAATTTGCGCCTGAGCGCCATTGATCAGGATTTGTCGCAGCGCGGCTCATTGAATGTCTTGCAACGCACGCAACTCGCGGAGCGTAACAAGCTGGATAATCTGAGCTTGGCAGGCGATACATTTGCGAGGCTGTTCTGAGTTTTATTGACCGGCAATATTTAGTTGTTCTATAATCTGACTTACGGGAACATTAAAGAATATATGGTGGTGATAATGTCAAAAGATGGTCGTAATCCATTGGATATTTTAAATCAGGATCTGGCTTTTACGGATATACAGCTAACGCCTATTCATAAAAGCTCTGTGCTGGATCAGCGTGCAGGACGTATCAAGCATTGTGTGTTATTCAATCACCGTATTGAAAAGGAATTGATGAGTGACGCAGATGCCCAAGCCACGATTGAGTGGATGGATAAAAAAAGACCTGGTCAAAAACTTGAAACCGAGGATTTCTTGGTAGACAGGCACATTGGTAGTGGTCTTAGCCATAGAGATTTTACAGCTTTGGTAGAAAGGGAACTCAGGCATTTGGTTCAGGATCATCTGGCTGCGGTTAGTGAAGTCGCGTTGCCTGATGGTCAGGTTTTTGAGGGTGTGTTGACCGTAGATATCAATAGCAATTATCTGAATAAGTTTAGCCAGACAACAACGTTTAATAACCGCTTTAGAGTTCATGAATTTGACAGCGTCCAAGAGCGTGACAGCTTTTTGAAAACACGGGAAATCCTTAAGCAGATGGGTGTCCACGAAAAAGGGATTGAGCAACCTTATCTGGATGCTTAGATGGGGAATTTGACGTAAAAGCTTTTTTGCGAAATAATGGTGTTATGGGACAAGATAATAGACCAAGAACAGATATGAATTTTGCAGGCCATGCGAATGAGGTTGCGCAGCTTCCGGTAACAGGCTGGAAGGGCGCAATATTTGTGTATTCAACGCTTGAAAAACCCGAGGATGCCGAAGAGAAAGTTAAATCTTTATTCGAAAGTGAAAGGACATTAAAAGGCCTTAATGTCACGGATTTTGAACTTGAGGAAAATGGTGGTGTGACATTTAAAATTCGTGATGTTGCCTCCAAGAGGGCTTTGGATGAGTTCTTTTTGGCTTGTCCCGAGGGCTTATCTTACGTTGTTACTGACAATCAGTTGGATAACGGGCCGTCAGAAAAATACCAGAATTATCTGGGAGAACTTGGTGCAGATGCCCGACGTCATGCTCGAAACTCGATTGTAAAGCTTGAACATTAAGAAGTGGTGATTTACGCTTTCTCTCATGAAAAATCCGGTTTTTCTTATTTTTATATTATGTCTATGTGTGCCGTGTAGCATCGTGCGTGCGCAAGATGTATCCATTCGGCCTGTGCCGATGGATATTGTCTTTCTGGATATGGATGGGGATGGCCAAGACGAGATGAGTATCCGCAGTGAGATCAATACGGAAGCTTTTGGGCCGTCTATAGTGCTGTCTTTTCTCAAGACCATGACAAACGGACAGAAACAGCCGATGTTCTTTGAGACCTATGGCAATTTATTCGATAAAAGCCTTACTTTGCCTATGGGTGGGGCATGCCGCCAAGGTGAAGCCTATTTTTTGCGTGAGGGGGATGATTTTTCCATTTTAGTGGCGCGTAAAGAAAGCTCCGATGAGGCCGCGCCAGTGACGTTGAGCTTTTATGTGTCAAAGCACAATGAAAACCCGAATGAGGCTACGCCGGAATGGGTGCTTGTCAGAACAGGGGAGCGTATTACGGAAGAGGCTTATTGTGATGTGCGCGATGCGGTGGATGCCGTGTTTTGATATTTGATTTTAAATCTCGTATTCTGTATAGTTTTTGCCATAATAAAAAGGATGTAAAAATGGGTGATGATAACGAAAACGACAGTGCGCTGGGTTCGGCGTTCAAACAAGAGCCGGAAGATACAGCTAATTTCGTGTATGCTGCGATTTTCAATCTGCATTATGTTGATCCGTCATTACCATTAGAAGATAGAAAGGTTAGTCTGACCTTTGAAAATGACACAGTGTTCAAGGATTATGTCACCGAGGGGCTTGGTCGTGTTATAGGGGATAGCAAAACATTGCAGGCCGATATCAATGATATTAATACGAGCTTTGGTGGTGTTGTTTTGATGAGTGTCAGGGAAGATTACCCCAGTAGCGAGAATAATGCCTTGATTGATGATATTACAGATTATTTTTCTAGCGATAATTCGGGTGATAAAAGGGTCATCATCTATGAAGGTGATGATAAGCAGGAACTGTTTTCTGCTGTGTCCAAAGTTATTCCAGTCGTTGTTGATTTGTATAATGGGCAAGGTGGGCAGGAAACAGAATTTAATAATCCGGTAATACAATAAATTGAGCAGAATGGGGTTGGCATGACAAAAGATAGAGGCGGCATTATAAATACGCCGGATGTGGATCAGGACTTTATGGCCAAGGCGATGTTGTTGCCTGTAACCGAAGGCATGTCTTTATATGCAGCGTATAATTTTAATCTAAGATGTGTTGATGATTGTCCAAGTGAGCGTGCCAAGCTTTTTGTAAAAGGAGCCTCTTTTAATGAGCCTGGCAGATTATTTTACAGCCAAAGCGGACTTACTCCCGATGCTTTCAAGGGATTGTTTTTTAATGCTGTCGGGGCTTTGATTCAGGGGAACAGAATTGCCAATATTCAGTCGGTTCGTGACGATGCCATTGTTTTTGAAATGGATCCATCTTGTGAAATTGTACTCAAGAAAAAGTTTACGGATAATGAGCGTGTAATGTTGGAAAGATATGACAGCGTGAAGGATAGAGCGCAAAAGGTTAGATTTCGCCTGAGCAATTATGATGAACATAAAGAACGGGATTATGTGGTCGGGAAGCCGTTTTTGGATGCGTAAAACAAGAAATAAACATGACAAAAAATAATGAAGTAACAGGGTTAGACGGTTTTAATGTCGCTTCACCGGAACAATGTAGTGAAGGGGCAGGGCGTGAGTTGGTCTTTGCGTTTTATGACGATCGTTTGCGCACCGATCCTGATCAGAGTCGCATGAACGCGTTTGTTTCCTTGATGAAGGATATCAAAGCGTATTTTGATCTCAAAGAAGCCTCGGATGATAATTATGATACAACGATTTTTCTGGGGCGCAGCGATCATCCAAAGCATCAGCTATTTCAGGGATTTCTTGAAATGCATAAGGCGGCAAAGGCCATTAAGGGAGAGGATTTTAATTCCTCTGTGGGGCAAAACAGTGAGCCTATGGCTGAAATTTTCGAGCATGAACAAAGTCATGTTGTCTGGGTTAATGATGATGTGTTTGCTTTGCGGCAATCTTTTGATGGTTTTAAAAATGGTATGCAGGCTTTACCCGAGTTATCAGGTGGTTGAAGTTCTGTTTTTAACCGTGAGGCCAAAGCCACGGTGGGTACAAAGCTTCAGGAATTGGGCGTATTAGAGATGTAATGCCGCAAGCCTATAGATTTTTAAAAGGTCGCGTTTAGCGGCTTTTTTTGTTGATGTGTTCTTAATCGTAAGAAATTTGTAAGAACATCCCGAACAGCTTGTCTTTATTATCTAATTAATATTATGCTTGGTTTTATGAAGTTTATAGCTGCATTATCCTTGTTCATATTTTATTTGCCCTCTACTGCGATGGCAAATAAATCAATTGGGCCAATCCCGAGTGAAGTTTCAACGATAGATCTGGATGATGACGGCAAGGACGAAACAATCGTCAATACAAATAGTTTATTGGGGGAAGCGGGACTTTATAAATTTTTATCCTTTTATAAAACGGATAAATATGGCGCAATGTTTGCTATGCCGTTCAAAATAAACGGGGAATATATTAATGTGCTGCATTTGCCTCTAGGTAAGCCGCCATGTAAGCATAGTGCTGTAAGATTTTACAAAGATGATGGCAAAAGATACGTCGTTATTGGTTCGTTGGTGGAGCAAGGCGATCATAAGAAAGATGTCAAAAGCTTTGTAAAGTACGAGTTTTACACCCTTCAGGAAGATAAAGATTATGATGGTTTGACGCCTGTTTTTATCAAAGAGCATGAAGGGCTTATGGATAGCAAAACATGCAATGCTATTGCTCCGACGGATAGTCCCGAGTTTTTCAAACAGTTTGATTTCGAGCCTTAAGATTTTTGCTCTTCAAATATTATGATTTCCAGATTTCAAGACCGCGTTGGATGTCTTTTTGATCGACATCATCGGCTGTTTTTTGTCGAATTTGTAGATATTGGACGATTATTTCTTTTTCTGCATCGGTAAACATGATGAAGCGTTCTTTAAAAGCATTGTCAAAATTTTCTGGTACGATTTCGTATAATAGATAACCGAAAAACGAGTAATCTTGATGTTGTACATCATATTCAATATATCGTGGTAGATAATATCTGAATGCTTCAGGTTTTAGCCAAACTAAAGCGTTAAAAAAACTTGATACTATTTCATCGGGAAGATCACAATTTTTATACGGTGAGAATTTTTCCATGATTTCGGCACATTCGAAATCTTTATAGATTGTCATTTCTTCCTTGGTTGGCCTGCGGGCTTCGGAAAATGTGTCGTACATTTTTTCAATAAAATCATCATACATGGGCGCAATGTGCGTCAATTCATTCATTACGTCAAGTTTTGTCATCCCCGTCCCCGCCTTCGCGGGCATGACGATGGAGCGTAAATTTTTCAAAAATCAAAGGAGAGTAAAATGCCCGAGCATATAAAAATGCCTGGCGAAGCAACGCGTATGCGTTGTTCGCGTTAAATAAAATCGGGCATCTCCGATTTTATTTCAAAATCAAATTTAAACATTTAAACAAGGAGTTAATATTATGCCAGAGCACATCAAAATGCCCGATGTGACGCCGGTTGTGCGTTATGTCGCCGATGGAGTTGAGACCATCTATTCCTACCCGTTTCCGATATTTGCCAGTGAGGATTTAGCCGTGTATTTTGACGGGGCGAAGCAGGCGAGCGGGTTCACGATTTCAGGGAGCGGGGAGACGGCTGGCGGGGATGTCACGTTTGACGAGGCTCCGGATAGCGGGGTGATTATAACCCTTGCTCGTGAGTTGCCGATTGAACGCGTGACGGATTATCTGGAGGGCGGGGATTTTTCTGCCGCGAGTATCAATAACGAGCTGGATTATATGATTGCGGCGCTCCAGCAGGTGAACCGCGCGAATGATTTGATGCTGTCCTATAGCGATCATGAAACGCCGAGTGAGACGACTTTGCCGGATCGCAGTATAAGAGCGAATAAGGCTTTGGGGTTTGATGGCAATGGCGACCCTGTCGCTGTTTCACTTGAAGGGTCGATGGCTGCGCCTGATTTTACGGCTTCGGGGAGTGGTGCGGCGACGCGCACGAGCCATGATAAGTTCAGTGATCTTATTAGCGTTAAGGATTTTGGCGCAGTTGGGGATGGGCTTACCGATGATACCACGGCGATCCTCAATGCTTTGGCGGCGGCGGAGTCTGTGTTTCTACCCGAAGGGGAGTATCTGGTGACGGGCACGATTACCCTAACCGCGCGGCAAAGCCTGATTGGGGCGGGGCAGAGATCGGTGCTTAAGGCCATCAATAACACATTCAACGTGATTGAGGTCACGGAGGATCACTGTAAAATCTCGGATATTCGCATTGAAGGCGGGGATGTCGGGATTAAGCTATATGGGGTTACGCGCCCCTGTGTGCAGACGAGCGTGACTGATGTGACGATTGTTGCACCGAATACTGGGGTTCAGCTCGATGGGTATAACAACACAAATTTCCCGTGCTACTGGAATAATTTTGATCGCGTGCTGGTGGAACAGCCTGCGGATAACGGGTTTCATTTGTTCCGGAGCGGGGCAGGCGATACGCCGAATGCTAATAAGTTTCATGCTTGCAGGGCGTATTCGCTGGGCGCGCCGATCAGTAATGCCGGATTTTATATCGAGGAAGGGCGGTTCAATAATGCCTTTATTGATTGCGAGGCGAATGTGGATGGCACGGCGCAGGGGTGCATTATTGTTGGCTCTGGCTCTGATAAGAACCTCTTTGTGAACCCCTATACGGAGAGTTTTAATACTGTGCCGAATATCAAGTTAGAGGCGGGGTCGGTGGAGACTTCGATCATTAACTTACTCTCGGTGAGTGACGGGGCGGCGATCTGGGATTTATCGGGGGGCGAATATACGGCCTATAATGCAGGTTTTCCGCATAAGAACAGGTTGCAGCGCACGACCTGCACCGATATGAATGCGACATTGCAGCGATTTGATACCGAGTTTATTGATGCGAGCGGCAGTGTGACCCTCGATACGTCACATTCGGTTCATTTGGTGTCGAGCTTTGGCGGGGCCTTGAGCGTGGAGCTTCCTAATGCCGCGGACGCGGTTGGTGTGATGATGGTGGTTAAGAAAACCGATAGCTCGTCCAATGTTATCACTGTGACCGAGGATAGCGGGGCTGGCCCTGATGCGCGGAATTATTACTTAGGCGCGGAGAATGATTATGTGATGATGCTGTCCAACGGGGCGGAGTGGTTTGTGATTGCCTCTAATAGATCACCGGGCAATACACGCTTTTTCGATGGATCAGGCACGTATGACATTGATATGGCGGTGGATACGTATTTGCTGTCGTCTTTCAGTGGAGCGATGACGGCACGATTGCCGCCCGCGAATGCGGCGGAGGCTGTGGGGCGCACGATTACGATTAAGAAAACCGATGTGTCGTCCAATGTGATCACGGTGACCGAGCAGGGTGCTACGGGGCCTGATAACGCGGCTCAGCCTTTGTCTTCGCAATATAGCGCGATTACGGTGGTGAGTGACGGCGGGCAGTGGTTTATCGTGAGTAAGCATTTGTAAGTTTGACGGGTTTTTGTTACTGATATAAAGTGATTTCACCGTAAGTTGATAAGTGGTGATAAATGCGTGGATTAGGTCATAGAACAACAGAACGTAAGGCGGATAGATCCGGTGTGCCGGATTTTCAGGATGTGCTACGCTTTATGGAAGATCAGCTTCGTGAGGATAATCATGCTCTGACCCAGCAGGATATCTGTGAGGCCTTATCCTGTAGCCGTGAAGATTTGAGCAGAAGTTTCCAGAAAGCCAATACTACTTTTTTTAATGTTCATGACGAGCTTTATGAGCAGATTGTTCAATTCGGACAGGATCAGAAGCCGCGCTCTGATGATCCGCGTGGGAGAGCGCCATATTCCCTGTTGAATAGCGATAATATCGGAGATGTTAAATCGGCATTATTATCCGCAGGCAGAAGTAATATCAGTGAAGTTGCCCGTCAATTCGGATATGATGGACGACAAGGTTTCAGTCATGCTTTTAAAAGAGTAACAGGAATCTCGCCATCCTCTTTTATCAAAAGACATAGCGCTGAGTCCGTTGTGGCCGAAGTCCATGAATGCGATAATCCTTAAGGATAGTATCAAACTATTTGACATTTAGTTCCGGTATTGGTAGTTTCCGGTTCTGTTTTACGTAAATTAAAGAAGGTTGCGCTCAATGGGAGCTGATAAAGAACTCGATCAAGAAACAGTTTCGGCGGTGAATGGCCATTATTCTCAGGCACAAGCGAAATTTCGTGAGTTGGCTGAAGGGGTTAATGGTGATAAGCTTTATAGCTTAGGCATCGAGATGGGACTTGTCAGAAAACAAGCTGAGAGATTCAAGGAAACAGGTACTAGCTATGAAGTTGGAGTTATACCTTCGGCAGAGAATATAAGTACGCTTAGTAAGCTGGGCTATGTTTGTTTAGAAA
>DCKO01000040.1:470-20357 GCA_002320665.1 Micavibrio sp. UBA1672 | reverse complement strand
CTTCAATAGATATTTGCACATCAGCGCGCAAGCGATACATATTCAGACGCTTGAATAGGCTTTCGGCTCTTTCGCCGCCTTCGCAATTCAGCAAGGTAAATCCATCACCTTTATGAATGAAAAAGTCATAAAGGAATTTTCCTTGCGGAGTCAGGAGACACGCATAAAGCGGCGTTGTCGGCGAGAGCCTATCAATATCATTCGTCACCAACCCTTGCAGGAATTTATGGCGGTCTGACCCTTCTAGATGAATCAGTGCACGGTTTTTTAATTTTACAAAGCAGGCATTCATTTTTTTTGCATCTTGGTTTAAATAGTTCTTATGGACATTCTTTTTATCACATCCAGCCGCATTGGCGATGGGGTTTTATCATTCGGTTTGCTGGATTATCTATCCGGTAAGTATCCTGATGCTAAATTTACGATTGGCTGCGGGCCGTTGGTCGTGCCTTTGCTTGAGGGGTTTACCCCTGCCGAGCGTGTCATCCCGATCAAAAAGCAGAAATATAACAAGCATTGGCTGGAATTCCTGATGGCAGTCAAGGGCAAGAAATATGACATCGTGGTTGATTTGCGCAATAGTGCAGTCTCTCGCATGGTGCGTGCCAAGCAGCGCTATGTCTTTGGCAATTATGTTGATAAATCACGGCATAAGGTCGAGCAAAATGCCTCTGTGCTGAAACTCACCGAGCCACCAGCACCGAAATTATGGTTCAGCGACGCACAAATCAAAAAGGCTACGGAATTTATACCCGATGGCGGATCAGTCCTTGGCGTAGGGCCGACAGCGAACTGGATTGGCAAGACATGGCCTGCCGATCGTTTTGTTGACATTGTGCAATGGTTAACCCAAGAGGGTAGCCTCATGGCTGGAGCGCGCGTGGCCGTTTTTGCAGCGCCGGGCGAAGAACCTGCCGCGAAAGAAGTTCTGGCATCTATACCCGAAGATAAAGCAATTGATCTTATCGCCAAAACCGATCCAGGACTAGCTGCCGCATGCCTATCGCGCTGTGACTTTTATTTGGGGAATGATTCAGGGCTGATGCATTGCGCGGCGGCTTCTGGCGTGCCGACCTTTGGCGTGTTTGGCCCAAGCTATCCGCATATATATAGGCCATGGGGCGAGCACACAGCCTATGCCAGAACGCCCGAAACCTTTGATGAGCTTATAGACTTTGAAGGCTATGATACAAAAACCTGCGGCTGCTTGATGGAAACCCTAACCGTTGACGCGGTAAAAGAGGGCATAGAAAAAAGCTGGCCGAAAATAACGGCCAGCTCTTGAATTTTTGCCTTAAAAGGAGAAAACTTTATTACTTAATCATTCAAATGATCGTAATCATTAACACGGTTCGGCTTATTCGCTGAACCATATTTCTTTTTGTACAATGAATGTGACTTCAAATATGTTTTCTTTGATTGCTCTGCTACTTCATAGGGCACGTGTTTGATACGCGACCAACCTTTAGAAAGCATGCAACCTTCAAAATCGTGATAATCAGAATGCTCTGTGAATAGCTCTGCATCGCGCTCGGGTGTGTCCCATCCTTCAAGTTCAGCTTCGATTTCACTTAGGACAACGCCCTTGGCATATTCGGGAATAGCATTTTTAACAGCGCCCAGACGTTCAAGTTCACGTAGCTCGACAACGCAACGCGCAATATCACGGTTCAACATTTGTTGGGCTTTAGGGCCGCGCAAATATACAGATGAGGCTGTATGAACACGTTGCCAGTACTGGCCTGTGTCTTCGATTTCATCTTTAATCGTCCACGCCGCAGCAGGAGACGAAACAGCAAAAATAAGGAAAAGAGAGAGTAAAGAACGCTTAATCATAATGGAAAACTTCATAATTGTTATAACCAACCAAAGGAAGAATAACAATTTTATCCTAAAACCTCAATATAATTATTGGAAATTAAAGGGATTATTTTGTTTGTACGAGAATTTATGAATTAAATATATAAATTATATAGATGTATATTATTTGAAAATGCTAACGTGTTTATACGAAAATAGTTTTTGTAGGATAGTGATATGTCACAAGGTAATGATAAAAATGATAGCCCTTTCCGTGTTGGAGGAGAAACAAGTGCTGGCTTTAATAGGCAAGATGAGGCAAAAAACACCAGAGTAGATGATATGGATGAAAAGGATAATTTTTACCCTAATCATAGGCCTGAAAACGATACGCGCAGATCACACCAACATAATAAGCCTACAAAAAAAATCTCATTATCAGCATTGGCATTTACGGCATTTATCCCTGTGGCGGCTTATTTAGCGGTCCAAGATTGGTGGTCGGAGCAAATCCAAAGACAAAAATGGAATTATATAGAAGAGTTAGAAGGCATATTTGGTAAAGCGGGTGACAGTAAAGATGCTGGATTTGTAATAAATGGATATAGCTTTGATGATGATAAAACGTATCTTTATAAAAGTTTAGATAGTTCAGGTATTTTGTATTATGGCCAACATAAAAATAATAAGAAAAATGGAAGCGTGTGGTCTTTTTACCCTAATGGCAAGTGTGAACTGGCAAATTGGGTGGATGATGTAAAGGATGGTCCATTTTCAGAAATATATCCAGATGGTGGCTGGGCCGAAGGAGTGTATGAAAATGGAAACGTCATAGGTACAGCTACTATACACACAAACAAAAATAATGATCATTATATTTCGCATGTCGATACTGTAACGGGACAAACTCAAAAAACTTACGTAGATAAAGGGAATGCGACAACTAAACAATGTCCCGAGATACCTTAAAGCCTAATTAGGTTTATTAGCCCACCATGTTTCAATCACAACGCCATAGGTTGGTGTTGCTTCAGGATGTGCCAAAGTGCTGTGATAGGCAACATAATCACTACCCTTATAGAACAAAGGCACCATAATATGCTCTGATTTTAAAACACGGTCGATCAGATGCGCATAAAGCTTTAGCTCGTCATAGGTCTTGGCATCGGCAATTTTCGTGGCAAATTCATCCAGCGCCTGATTACAAATCCCAGCATAATTAAAGCGACCTTCTTGCTCGGCAGCCTCACACGACCAATAGACAAGCTGTTCCGAGCCGGGGGAAAGTGAGTTTAGCCAATAATAGGCAAAAGCATCATAATCATAAGTCTTGCGGCGCTCCTGAAAGGCTGCGCTATCCATCACACGAATACTCATATCAATGCCAAGGCGCTTGAGGTTCTTTTGATAGGCCAGTGCAATTTTCTCTTCCTGATCAGTCGCGATTAAAAGCTCGAAATCCAGAGTTCTTCCTGTTTCCTTATGAATGCGTTTTCCATTTTGGATCACATAGCCCACCTTGTCCAAAAGCTCACCGGCCAGTTTTAAACGCTTACGGATATTTGTAACATTCGGCAAATCATTGATCAGAACATCATCACTCCAGAAATCTAGTATCTTTTGCTCTTCAGGGCTTATTTCCTCTGGAGCAGTAAGAATTGAGTTCGGAAAGAAACTATTCACAGGCTTATATTCGCCGTGAAACAGGTTCTGTCCGATCCATTCATAATCAAAAGCCAGCTTCAACGCTTTGCGCACATCAACATTTTGGAACTGCGCACGGCGTAAATTGAAAATAAAGCCATGAGCGCGCTCAGGCCTGTTATGCGGCGCTTCCCATTTGATAATCTCTTCCGGGTTAATATCGCTATAGGCGGTGTTCCACTTGGTAACATCGCTCTCGCGGTGGAAATTCAGATCACCTTTCTTGAAGGCCTCAAGGACAATCGTATTATCACGGTAATAATCATAGACGACTTCATCAAAGTTAAAATGCCCCTTATTCACCAGCAAATCTTTCGCCCAGTAATCAGCAACCCTTTCATAGATAATCTGGCGGCCAGTATCTGATGACTTGATTTTATATGGTCCGTTCAGCAAGGGTATTTCAGTCAAAGTCTGATCAAATTCGCGCTGCGACCACCAAGCCTTGGATATCACGGGCATCATCGCTAAAATCATCACGGTTTCACGGTCATAGCCTTCACCAAGCGTAAATTTAATAGAAGAGGGGGAGAGTATCTCGATTTTATCAACCAGCCCGTAAACGCGGCGCATATTCGGACGGCCAAATTCCTTGAACATATTGAAACTATATTCTACGTCCGCACTTGTGATTTGTGATCCGTCATGAAACACGGCTTTGGGGTTGAGGTGAAATGTAATCCATGATCGGTCTTCCGGCACATCCACGCGCTCGGCAATTAGCGGATACATTGTAAATGGCTCATCCCATACGCGCTGCATCAGACGGTCATAAACCAGATTAAGCCCTGCTGCGGCAGTGCCCTTGATCGTATAGGGGTTGAGTGTGTCATAACTATCTCTTGGCGCGGCTAGCTTTAATATGCCGCCTTTAGGCGCATCAGGGTTCACATATGCCAGATGCGTATCTTCTACGCTATATTTGGTATTGCCATGCATCGCCAGCCCGAAAGACGCAGTATTTTGGCTCTCGGCAAAGGCCTTCTGCGGAGATATAAGCCCCGCAATAACAAGGCAGAAAATAAACGATATGATAAGGTTTTGACGTGTATAGTAAGACATGGAACTAGTCATATCAAAAACAGGACATATCGCCAATCCGTTTCTTGACCGGATTACCGTTATCGGTGGTAACATCACTGAGCAAGAGGTTGACGCCATCGCCATTGCCATACCGCAAAACCTTGATTTTAAAGGGCGGATTAACATGGCCGTGCAAGAGGCTGCCGGATATGACATTGATAATTTTATTCTAGAAAATATCTATAAACCCAAAATAGGGGAGGTATACGCGATCCCCTCCGGCAACTTGCCAGTGCGTCACATCCTTGTGGCGATCATGCCGCATTTCAAAAGCGATTTTGATATGGAAGAAAAATATCTCTCCAGCGTAGCGCGGCGCATTATGGAGCTTGCGCGTTGTATGCTCTTGAGCCGTATAGCTATTCCCGCGCTGTATTCCGGTAAAAAAGGTTACGCCAAGGCCAAGGCAGCCCGACTGATCTCAAGCGGCATTGTCGACCGTCTGGAAGAAAGCTTCGAGGAAGTGCGCATCGTTTGTACCTCAAAGGAAATATTTGATGCCTTCCACCGCAAACTTGAAGTATTGGGCTGGAAAAAACCTTGATCAAATCCCTATAAGTATGCCTATGCTAACCAGATGTAAATCACGAAAGGTTATCTCATGCGCAAAATTCTTCTGCCTCTTTTGTTTATATGCGTTGTTTTTCCGATATTAGCCAAGGCCGAACCAGTCACAGATGAAACTCTTGATAAATTACTGATGCTCTCCGGCTTGCCGGAGCAATTTGCAGATTACCCTGCGGCAGAAAAAGCTGCTATGGAGCCGTTTCCTGCTGTAAAAGGCGCAACCGAGATAGACGTTGCAGTGTTCGAAGCCTATAAATCCGCCATTGAAGAAGAAATAAAGCCTGATTTCATGCTATCCGTTATTCGTGAAGAACTAAAAGCCGCTATTCAGCAAAGCGAAGCCGTCAAAGTTATTGAATGGCTGGAAAGTGATTTGGGTAAGAAATTTACTATGGCTGAAATCAATGCGACTAAAAATATGATGGAGGATCAGCCCTTCATGCATATACCGGAAATATTGCAAAATACCGATAATGTTGAATTTGCAAAAAGTGTAAACGAAGCCATTAACGGCACGGAAGTCTTCACAAAAACCATGGGTATTCAACTGACCACGCAGATGTATTTCATGGAGACGGTCAAACACCCCGAGAGTGTTGGCGGACCGGAGGACTTCAAAAAGAAGCTGAATTTAAAATCTATGGTCTCGGAAGATATGGCCACACAAATGGCAGTGCTGTCCTTTGCCTATACCTATGAAGGGATTGACGCAGAGGATAAAGAAAAATATCTGGATTTTATGAATACGCCCGAGGCCAAAACATATCAAGACGCCGTTTCAAAAGGCCTCATCAGCGCGCTCAATAGATGCTACGATAATCTGCTGAAGAACTTTGCCAAGAGAGTAAGAGAAAAGGAGCTTTAATGAGTGCATGGCGCAGGAAAGCTCTGGAGATATTGCCCGAGTATAGACAAATAATAGAAACAGCGGATAACGTAGTATATTTATGGTTCAAGTTATCATTTGCATTTAAAGAGGGCATTGAAAAAAACAATAATGATTCGTGTTCAAAAATCTTAGAATACGCCTTTTGGTGTACTAGTGACGAGGCAGGGGATGTGAATAGCCAAACTCAACAAGCAGTTTATTGCGGCTTCATGGAAGACATAGCTAGAGAAAAATATTTTCCATTTTTCCAAGATTGGTTTAGGCCATACCAATTTGAAAAATACAAAGGATCATTCATGTATGCCTTGAATGGACAACAATACAAGCAATTGGAAAATGAGTTTTATAAGCGTAAAAGCTAAGCTGCTTTTGCCAAATCTGCAAGCTTAACCAGTGGTCTTGGGCCGATATGGCTGATGACTTCGGCGGCGGCAATCGTGCCAAGCTTGGCGCATTCTTCCAGAGGTTTTCCTTCGGTGAAGCCATAGAGGAATCCGGCGGCGAATTGGTCACCAGCCCCGGTTGTGTCGATAACGTTTTCCACAGGTGCTGCTGGGACATCAAAGCGCTCATCACCAGAGATCACAACTGCGCCTTTTTCACTGCGTGTAACCGCGGCAATCTCTACATGTTTACTAATCGCACTGATCGCATCTTCGAAGTCTTCCTGCATGAACAGGGATTTGATTTCCTCTTCATTTGCAAACAGAATATCCACATGGTTTTCCACAAGTTGCAAGAAGTCATGGCGGTGACGATCAACACAGAACGGATCAGAGAGCGTTAGCGCCACGCGGTGACCAGCCTCATGCGCATATTCTGCGGCCATAATAAAGGCTTGTTTGGCTGTGTCTTTGTCAAATAGATACCCTTCCAGATATGTTACTTTTGCATCATAAATCAGGCTTTTTTCAACATCTTCTGCGCGAAGCTCGACACTTGCCCCAAGGAAGGTATTCATCGTGCGCTGCGCATCCGGTGTTACCAAAATCATGCAACGTCCGGTCTTTGCACCTAAAACAAGTGGCTGCGTATCAAAATTCACACCCAGTGAACGAATATCTTCGCGGAATATGTGACCTAGTGGATCATCTGCCGTTTTACCGATAAACGCGCCTTGACCGCCAAAAGAGCCGAAACCTGCCATAGTATTGGCCGCCGAGCCACCTGATGTTTCTGTGCCTGCCGGCATAAGGCTGTAAAGCTCGACTGCTCTGGCCTCATCAACCAAAGTCATGGCACCTTTTTCCATGCCGTGCGCTTCATTTTGTTCGGCAATAAAATCTTCTGAAACTTGGGAGATTACATCAACAAGAGCATTTCCAACGGCGACTACGCCATATTTTGGTTCGGCCATAAATTTACATCCATTCCTTGAGTTACATCATAAATTCGTGTTTTATCTCTTATAGAAAAACCTCAAAAAGGCAAGGCCATGGCAACAAAAAAATCGAAAACCACCGATTTAAAGCTGGAAATTGTAACCGCCGCATTAGAGCTCGCTGCTCAGCGCGGCTGGGGCTACACATCCCTGAGGGATATCGCAGAGGCTTGTGAGATTACAATGGCACAACTCCATAGTGTGATTGATGATAAGGATGATATCCTGAAATCCATCAGCCGTATGATTGACGCCAAGGTGCTGGACGGCTTAACAAAAGGCTCAGAGGATGAACCCGTCCGTGATCGGCTTTTTGATATTTTGATGGATCGTTTCGAGATTTTGAATGATCACCGCGAAGGTATCATTGCTATCCTTGATTATTTTAAATGCGAGCCCAAAGAGCTAATTATTTCCATGCCGCATTTGTGTCGTTCTATGAATTGGATGCTGGAGGCCGCAGGCGAGCCTGCTTCAGGCATTAAAGGTGCAATTAAGGTTACTGGCCTGACCGTCATTTACCTGAAAACCCTGCGGGTCTGGATGAAGGATGACAGCTCTGATCTCTCCAAAACCATGGCGGCGCTGGACAAATCTCTGAACAGTGCCGAACAGGTGGCGAATACATTGGGGTTTTAAAAACGAAGGAAGAATACCATGACCATAGAAACTTTGACTGCGTTTTTCGGTTGGTGCAGCGTCCTTAATGTAGGCTTATTGATCTTTACCGTGCTGGCACTTTTGGTTATGCGAAACTTTGCCGTAAAAACCCATAGCCAGATGTTCGGGGTTAATCCTGACGACCTGCCAAAGATGTATTTCACCTATGTTGCCAATTACAAGATTGCAATTATTATGCTCAATATTGTGCCATATTGTGCTTTGAAAATTATGCTGATGACATCTTGAGGGTGTTTTCAACAGCATTAAGATGCGGAATAGCCGCATTTGCACCGAATTTTTGTCCGGTAATCCATGCCGCAACATGGGCATAGCGCAAAGCGCCATCAAGCGGAAACCCTGCCTGAATGCAAGAGGCAAAGCTGCCGACGAAGCTGTCATAGACGCCTGTGTCATCGGCAATTTCTCCAAGGATTTCAGCCTTTAGTTCGGATGCAAAAATATCGCCTCCCTTATCAATCGCATAGGCATAATGCCGACACGGGGATATCGAAACCATATTGACGTCTGATTTTGGTTTGATCTCTGTGGCCTCCATAATAATATAGTCCGCATTCTCAACAGAATTATAGTTTTCCGGCGTGCAACATAACATTGTTGTGGTCAGCTTTTCTTTGGCCATAGCAAGCATATCATGAAAGATCGGATTATCTTCATATTCGAGCAAAAGTAAGGCTTTGGCATCCAGACGGGATAGTGGAATTTGACCAATAATGCTGTCTTCATTGGCACCTTTATATAAAATGGATTGAGGAGGCTCACCTTCCTGATGCGTAAAGACTTGCAAGCCTGTATCCTTGTTGCTTTTTGCAAGGCCTGTAACCTGAATACCTTCGAAGGTAAAAAACTTTTCAACAGCTTTACCAAAGACATCATCGCCAACTGTGCCGACAAAGGTCACGCGCGCACCATTGCGTGCCGCAGCAATTGCTTTATTTGCGGCACTACCGCCCGGAGCATATGAGCCAGTATCGGCAATTTTATGCGCTTGACCAATGTCATTTACAAGATGCAAATGAGTCTCCATACAGACATAACCGTAAATAATGAGCATTTGATAATCCTTTTGATTGGGTTATAGTGTAAAAACTTGAGTAAAAGTCTTGCTTTCATCGCCACAGAGGAATAAATAAGCAGTCAAAGAAAAGGACCGGGCTATGAGCATCAATTATGCCAAACATTATCAATCTTGTGTCGATAAAGTCAAAGATGAAGGACGTTATCGCATTTTTGCAACGCTTGAGCGCATAGTCGGGAATTTTCCTAAAGCCAATTATTACCAGCCTGATGGTTCTGTCAAGGAAGTAACGGTCTGGTGCAGTAATGATTACCTCGGTATGGGACAGCACCCCAAAGTTATACAAGCTGCAAAAGAAGCTTCGGACAAAAGCGGCGCTGGAGCAGGCGGTACACGGAATATCTCTGGTACCATGAAATACCATGTCGAGCTTGAAGAATCTGTTGCGGATCTTCACAAAAAAGAAGCCGCGTTGGTGTTTTCCTCCGGTTATGTTGCCAATGAAGGCGCGCTGAGCACATTGGGTAAACTTTTACCTGAGGCGGCAGTTTTTTCTGATGAATTGAACCACGCTTCTATGATCCACGGAATCAGAGGCAGTCAGCAGCAAAAGTTCATTTATCGCCACAATGATTTGGAACATTTGGAAGAGTTGCTGAAATCGGTTGATATTAAAAGGCCAAAAATTATTGCCTTTGAATCCGTTTATTCCATGGAAGGGGATATTGCCCCGATCAAGGAAATTTGTGATCTGGCGGATAAATATAATGCTATGACCTATCTGGATGAGGTTCATGCTGTGGGCCTTTACGGGCCGAGAGGTGGCGGCGTTGCCGAAATGCGCGGGCTTATGGATCGCATTGATGTCATCGAAGGCACATTCGGAAAGGCCTATGGCGTTATGGGCGGTTATATTGCCGGTAAAGCTTCGATTATTGATGCAGTTCGCTGTTATGCGTCCGGCTTCATTTTTACCACTAGCCATACACCCGCAACGTTGGCAGCATGCCGTGCTTCGGTTGAGCACTTGAAAGAATCAAATGTCGAGCGCCAGAAATCGCGTGATAATGTTGCCCATTTCAAAGGGCTTTTGGAAGCTGCCAGATTACCGTATTTGCATGGCGAGAGCCATATTGTACCTCTGATCGTCGGTGAACCAACATGTTGCAAAGAAGTAACGGATATTTTGCTATCTGACTTCAATATTTACGTGCAGCCCATTAATTACCCCACAGTCCCAAGAGGTACTGAGCGTATGCGTATGACCGCGACGGCCGCGCACTCATTCGAAGATATTGACTATCTTGTCCAGACATTGCAGGACTTGTGGGAATGCAACCACCTGCTCAGAGCAGCTGTGGCGTAATCACAAAGTTTTTTAAAAAAATAAAGAAATTAAACGCTTTTATTAACGTTTGTGCCGTGTGTTTTACTCGGCGCAGCAGTTCTAGCGGAATCATCAATGATCTTGGCCAGAGCCTGTTGTTGCTCTGAATTGGCTTTAATAACCGACAAAGCTACATTTTGTCTTGTTATCGCGGATTCTGCGGCAATAGCTGCGGGCAATTCCATTTAAAAACCTCCGGCTACGGATTAAATAACACACTCGAGAATCATTATATCACTTTTTTAGTAAAAATAACATGAAAATCCAGACTTGGAGTATTTATGCTATTGGAATATTTCAATGATTGTCGAAATCCGCGACTCACGCTACAATCCGGACATAACATAATAAGATTTGGATTCGACTGTAATACACGTAGCAAAAGAGGGTAGCCGCGCATGGATTGTAATCAGATTATCATGAATTACACTGTACCGCCGAGTATTGAAGATCTCGAGGTTATGGCGAAATCTGTGTTCGAAAGCCTGCCCGAAGAAATTGCTGAATATTGTGACGAGATAGAGCTTCTGGTTGAGGAAATGGTTGATGAGGGGACAGAGAGCGAACTTGATCTGGATGATCCTTTTGATTTACTAGCACTTTTTAAAAGCGGCAAGGAAATTTCCCCGGGTGTCGAGCGGAAAGATTCGTCTGAAGATGATTGTCTGGTTTTATATCGGCGTTCGATTCTGGATATGTGGTGTGAGACGTGCGATGACCTCTCGGTTATTATCAGACAGGTCATGATTGAAGAGCTTGGGCGGTGTTTTGATTTCTCCGACAGAGAAATTCAGGAGATGATTAGACGACATTATCAGGGTATGCTCTAAAAAAACTGCATTCAAAACTATGCAGAATGTTTTTTCATGTGTTACATTATAGGGACGACTAGGTTTAAGCGCTAAAAAGAGGCAAAGATTATTTTGTTGCGTTATTGTTTTATTATTTTCTCTTTATTATTGATTCTGAGTGTCGATAGCGCTCAAGCACAAGGCGTGCCAGTAATTATTGATAATCCACTTAGCACTGGTGATAACATACCTGAAACATGTGACGAGGATTTTTGGGATGTTGTTCGTTATAAGTCGCAAATGGCTGCTCAGCGTGAAATCACCCAAAATGCCAATTTAATTCCAAAGCCTGATAGTGTTCTAGAGATAAGTTGTTTTGAAGACCATATGGAGCACATGGCTCGCTATGCAGAAAGATATTTCCCAGGAGATCCACAATTTTCTGATGGACGGGATTTCGGTTTGCCGATACCACCTGAAGGTTTCTGGACTGATACTTTTGTTGTTATGGTCAGGGAGCTGATTGGAGATATTGACCCTTGGCTGGCAGGTCGTTTTGGCCTGAAGGGCGGTCAGATGCGGCATATTCTGGCAATGTTAATTCTTGATACTCTGGTTGATGACGTAAGTTCAATCGGTTCCGTTCTTGATGCAATTAATCTTTTGGGCTGTGACAAGTATGAGTATATAGAAGAAAATTTTGATCACCCCTTAATTGGTGGACGATCTAGATTTTATAACGGAGCGGCATTAGTACCGCAAACTGAACCAAATTGGAATGATGAGGTTGACCTTAACAATTATTCCGGTTGTGCCATGATGAATAATGTCTGGAATCAGGTCCGTTGTGATAACTTCCAGCATGACGATACAGTTGCGGCGGGTAATGAATTTACAGCTATGTACCCTAATGACAGATTCCATATTTATCAGGACTATGTAGATGAGGAAATAGCAGGGCGTGACTTTAGAGTTTATCCACGTATGTGTCAGCGTGAAACGCGTAGCAACTCAGATATTTTAGTTGATATGGCCTGTGCCGTGGCAAATCACGGCTACGGTTTTGGTGATCTTGCCATGGCCTTGGCAAATCATATTGATGTTACAATTCCCGGTTATTCACCAGATCCTGCTGCGCCTGACCCGACAACGCCATGGAATTTAGATACAAGTGCGCCAACCTTATGGCAGGAATTATTTGCAAGGACTTATCTTGACACTGGAACGCCGGGTACACTTGACCCGTATTGGCATTATTTTGATTTACTGGATAATACAAATTGTAATGCGATCACACCAGTTAGAACCGGATTGATTGTTCGCGTGAACCAAGCGCCTCCTGCAACAGGGGTCATAGAATATTATGACGCAGTTTGCCCGCCGCCCGGGTGTTGGTATGACCCACCAACAACACTGGCTGGTACTGGAACCTGCGAACCTTAATCGTAATTAACGCCTGCACAACAGGCTTTTACAAAATATTTTTCATGATATCAGACATTCTGCGTGCAAACTCACTAGGGTTTTCTAGTTCATTTCCCTGAATGATGTGCGCTTGATCCAGCAGCAAAAAGGCAAGGTCTTTTATATCTTCTTTGTTTTCTGCTTTTTTCGAGAGTTTTATGATCAAGGGGTGGCTCGGATTTATTTCAAGTACGGGTTTTGTATTGGCATTATATTTCTGATTAACCTTCAAAACACGCTCCATATGCATATCTACGGCTTCATCCGGTGCAACCAAACATACAGCAGAATCCTTTAGACGCTTTGATTTACGGACATTATGAACCTTGTCTTTCAAGATATCTTGCATAGAAGTAATTAGGGCAGAAACATCAGGTGAGGCTTTTTCTTGTTTCTCTTTCGTCTTGTCAGAAGATTCAGCGTCCGCCTTATCATCATCGAATTTATCAAAATCAACGTCACCACGTGTGATAGACTGAAACTTATGGCCTTTATAATCCAAAACACTCTGTAGCCAGAAATCATCAATCGTATCGGTGAAGTATAAAACCTCGATATCACGGGAACGGAATCCCTCAAGCTGCGGGCTGTTTTTAACGTTTTCAAGGTTTTCACCGCTCAAATAATAAATCTTATCCTGCCCGTCTTTCATACGCTCGACATATTGTTCAAGCGAAACCAACTTGTCGCCATTATCATGGGTCGAATAAAAACGGCATATTTTCAAAATGGCTGCCTGATGCTCCGCCGCATCATAAAGTCCTTCCTTGATCGCCGCACCAAATTGTCCCCAAAAGGTAATAAACGCAGGCTCATCATTGCGGGAGAGTTTATCCAGATCGCTCAAAATCTTACGAGCAACAGCGCTACGGATTTTTTCAACAACCGGATTATATTGCAAGGTCTCGCGGCTGATATTCAGTGGCAAATCTTCACTATCAATAATGCCGCGCACAAAGCGCAGCCAAGGATACATAAGACCTTCTAGGTCATCCGTGATAAAGACACGGCGAATATAGAGTTTTACAAAACGTTTACGGGACGGGTCAAATAAATCCCAAGGGCGTAGTGTCGGAATAAAGAGTAGGGACGTAAAATCAATCTTGCCTTCTGCATGCCAATGGCTGGTCATGATCGGCTCATCAATTGTTTGACCGATATGCGTATAGAAATTTGTATATTCTTCATCCGTAATCTCGGAAGGCGAGCGCATCCAAAGCGCTGCCGAATTATTTAGCGGCTCTGCCCCACTATCTTGGGAAACCATAGCGGGCGCGCCCAGATAAATCGGCACTTCGATATGATCAGAATATAATTTTACAGTATCTTCGATTTTCTTATCAATCAGGAATTCGCAAGCTTCATCCTTTATATATAGTGTAATGGCTGTGCCGCGCGCACCATCCAGTCTAGCTGCTTCAATCTCGCTAGCCTCACGCACGATAAAGCCGCTAGCGCCATCAGATTCCCACGTAAAGATTTTATCACTACCTGCTTTACGGCTAACCACTTCAATTTTATGGGCCACCATAAAGCCTGCATAAAAGCCAACGCCAAATTGCCCGATCAGCTTAAGCTTATCACCGGTTTCAGACTTTGAGGCCTTCAGTTGTTCCATCAGAGCTGCTGTGCCGGATTTGGCAATGGTACCAAGGTTTTCAGCCAATTCGGCATCATCCATACCAATTCCGTTATCAACGACAGTCACGGTTCGATTTGTTGTGTCTTTATATGTGCAAATACGAAAATCAGGATTATCTTTCGTCAGATCGGGGTTCGTAATGGCATCATAGCGCAAACGATCACATGCATCAGCTGCATTGGAGATAAGCTCCCGCAAGAAAATATCGTGGTTTGTATAAAGGGCATTCGCAACAATATCCAGCAAACGCGATACATCCGCGCTGAAGCCCTGATCATAATTTTTTTCCTGATCCTGTACTTTTTCTTGTGCGCTCATCGGCTAAACTCCTTTATACAATTAGTTGCAAGGCGAAAATATATAGCACTTATGGCCAAGAATTCAAGGGTAGAGCCGTTTTTGTGTCCATTCACCATTAGGAGCTTTGCTGTAGGCTATACGATCATGCAGGCGATCTGGATTATCCCACCAAAACTCGATTTTCTCCGGCACAACATAATAGCCAACCCAATAGGATGGCCTTGGAATATCAGAGCCTTCTGGATATTGCTTCTGTAGCTCTTCAAGTTTTTGTTCAAGATGCTCACGACTTTCCAGTGGTCTCGATTGCGCCGAGGCATGCGCCCCGATTTTTCGCATATAAGGACGGTCTTTGTAATACTCATCTGCTTCTTCAATTGGGGCCATGATCACGCGGCCTTCAATCCTGACTTGTTTACGCAAAGTCTTCCAATGAAAGCACAGCGCAGCATGGGCATTTTCATCCAGTTCATGGCCTTTTTGGCTTTCGGCATTTGTATGAAACTTAAACCCTTTTTCTCCGAAATCTTTAAGCAAAATCATCCTGACACTGGGCTTGCCATCTTTCGTGCATGTCGCCAAAGCCATAGCATTTGGATCATTTATTTCACTTTTTTTGGCTTGCTCAAACCATTCATTAAAAAGAGCAAACGGGTCATCAGGAAGGCTATCCATAATATTATCATCCTATTTTTTAAACTCTGTGCTTGTAATTATAGTGTCTTTGGTGTCGAATACCATCTATGAAAGTCGTCTTATATAAAAAACTTTATATAACGGCTTGATCTATGTTCGTTTTATCACTTTTAAAAGTGAAAGGTATATAACATGAAAAAAATAGCATTATTATTAATGATGATTTCAACACTTGGCTTGACGGCTTGTCAAATGACGCAAGGTCGGGGAAACAAAGAATTAATAGGAGCAGGCGGTGGCGCTGTTCTGGGCGGTATATTGGGGTCAAAAATCGGCGATGGATCCGGTCAACTTTGGGCGACAGGCGCTGGTGTTCTGATCGGTGCCTTGGTCGGTAGCGAAATCGGTAAATCTCTGGACAGAGCTGACCGTGCAGCCCTTGGTAATGCAACTTATCAGGCACAAACCGCACCCATTGGCGAACCTGTTTCATGGAATAATCCAGATTCAGGAAATTACGGCAGCGTGACGGCTACGCGTGATGGCTATTCCGCTAGCGGAAGATATTGCCGCGAATTCCAGCAAACAATCTACATTGATGGCAAAGAAGAAGTCGGCTATGGACAAGCTTGCCAAAGACCGGATGGCAGTTGGGAAATCGTAAACAGCTAGGCTTAATTAAAAAGTTATAATTATATGAGCGGCTCGAAGGCAGATTCGAGCCGTTTATCCTTTTAGGTTGTGTGTATTGGTAAAAGAGGAAATACCCTTTTTCTGTTCCTTGAGGGCGGAATCGATATCATCATTCAAATCTCTGATATATATTACAGAATTACAGATGCTGCTGAATTCTGGATGCCTATCTTTGATATTTTCAATATTATCCAGAGGCATAGTTTCTCCAGTGCGTCTGATTTCAAAACATTTTTTTGCAAAATTATTGATAATCTGGAAATCAAGGGTCATTTGTTCCTCTTGGAATAATTCCAGCATCCTTTCAGTAAGTGCATCATCAAATTCTTCTGTATCATTGGCCTGCAAAGCCTTAACAACTGAAATAATTGAATGAGCACACCAGCCAACGGGGTTGCCCGTCAGAATTTTTTCATTCTGAAGTCGTGCTTCTTCTAATAAAACCATGCAATCTCTGGGGGCTTGAATTTTTCTGATTAATGTATCGAATTGTGAATCAGTATTCTTTTTATGTGTTCTTTGGTTGACCTCAAATTCTGTAAAGGGATTAAAATCACCAAAGTTTGAGATCATTTTAGGCTTGATATTCATGCGCTCTGCCACGATATCGGCAATGGATCGCACATAAGTGTTTTCATTCGTGTAGATAGCAGCACCAAGAACCGTTTCTGGATCAAAGTTGCACCATGCCATATGTTGTGCAGGATAGCTAAAACCAGACCATTGTGCGGCAGATTGTATGGAAAAGGTTTTGCCTGTCGTCTTGGTTATCTCAATTGATCTGAGGGCTGTATTTCCCTTCTTTCTGTCTTTTTCGTGATTATAAGACTCCAAAGCATGTTCAAGTGTTTCAAGTGCAATAATAAAAGGGAAGTTTTCGGCTATATAACCATCCACCTTATTGAGCGTGCTTTCCAGTCTCTGCGCCGCTAAGGTAGATGGGGCAACTTTTTTCCCTTGTAGGTTTTGAATGCTGGCAGAAAAAATATCAGCCATCAAGTTGCGGTGTTGTAATTCATTCTTATCCAGTGAAGGGAGAATAAGGCTGTTTTTATTTTTAGGATTTGAATACTCATATAAGGCAACATCTTCGTTTTTAAGATCACTATAAAGAGCATAAGCATGCCAAGTGAGGTGCAAGACATGGTTTTTGAAATATTCTTCCGAAGAAAACCGATCATAGTTCAAAAAGCAAACTGCCAAAGAAGCATCCGATTTTAAAAAACCAAAAAAGCCCGGAGTTTTTGTTTTCGCTAGACCACAAAACATAGATCTATTGGCTTTCAGGATCTCCGGATTGGCCTGAAAATATCGCATAACTTGATCTCCGCATGGATGCTCTTGGATAAAATGCGTTTGTTTTGCAAATTGCTTTTGGCGTTCATGCTCGCCATGCACAATAAACAACATCGTCAAATCCGAGATCACAGGATCCAACAATCTGCGTATGACATTACAGGTATGATTGGCAATTTTATTATCAATGCTCATAAATAAAAACCGGACTGTTAAAAGATGCGAGGCAACACAACAGGAAATGTTATTAATATAACAAAAAAAATCTATTTCAAAAACAGGCTATATACTAGACGAACGACCTTAAATGTGTAGGATAGAAGCTTGGTAATAAAAATAATCCCCAAAATGGAAATTAAAATACGATGGATATGAAGAGTGATTTTTTAAAAGGAAAGCGCGGTCTTGTAATGGGCGTGGCAAATGACCGTTCGATAGCATGGGGAATTGCAGAGGCCGCCGCACAAAACGGAGCAGAGCTTGCCTTTACCTATCAGGGTGAAGCCTTGGAAAAACGCGTGCGTCCTTTGGCTGAGCGTGTGGGGTCCAAGATAGTTGTGCCTTGTGATGTTACAGATGAAAACAGCATTGATTCTGCCTTTAAAACTCTGGAAGAAGAGTGGGGACAAATAGATTTCGTTGTTCATGCTATCGCATTTTCAGACAAAAACGAGCTCGACGGCATGTATCTGAACACCAGCCGCGATAATTTCTTGCGCACAATGGATATCTCGGTTTATTCCTTCACCGCCGTAGCACAGCGCGCTGTGCCGTTGATGAGCGAAGGTGGTTCTCTTCTAACGCTAACCTATTACGGCGCAGAGCAAGTTATGCCGCATTATAACGTGATGGGCGTGGCAAAGGCCGCGCTAGAGGCTTCTGTACGCTATTTGGCAGCTGATCTGGGTAAGGATAATATCCGCGTGAATGCGATTTCTGCTGGTCCAATCAAAACACTTGCCGCCAGCGGTATTGGAGATTTCCGCTTTATCCTGAAATGGAATGAGCTAAACGCGCCGCTAAAACGTAACGTGACAACCGAAGATGTCGGCCGCGCAGGGCTATTCTTGCTCTCTGACCTCGGTAGCGGCGTAACCGGCGAAGTAATGCATGTCGATAGCGGCTATCACACCGTTGGGATGCTGGCCGTTGATTCTGTAGCTGAAACAGCCGAATTACTGGCAAGCATGAAGCCTAAGGGTAAGGATGAAGCAGCTTGACTAAAAGTGCAGAGTTCTCTGAAGAAAGGATAATGTGGCCTTATCAGTTTTTGCGACAAGCTTTTTTATTGCAGCTTGAAGAGGCCGAACGTCGTTACAATTTCGGAGACCAAAGCTCATCTGAATTTGATCCACGAAAAGTGGAGGGGTGGAGGCAATTTAAGGCATCTGGTCTTGTGTTTATGTTTTTGTGGTTTGAGGCTTACCTCAATTATGCTTTAAGCGAACTTTATGATGTGGAGTATCCTTTATTGGAGAGAAAGCCTCCGTTGGAAAAGTGTAAGATGTTGCTTAAAAAATTCAATCTACAAAAAGATTTAACTGAAATTAAAAAACTGAAAAGTTTTAGAGATGCTTTAGCGCATGGCAAAGAGCATAAATATGGACCGCAAATGCAAGAAATGCCTTTAGATGATTTTCACGAATATGATGCGGATTGTTCAAATTTATTTTTTGGTGAAGCTGACTGGGAGAAATCTTTGCACGATACAGATGCCGAAGAGGTGCAAAAATATATTTTGGATATTTTGAATGCCATTAAAGATGCTGCAGGTTTAAAGTGGCCTGCAGATGGTCTTTCAGATTTAAGATCAAGAAGTGCAGGTGTTAAGGTTTAAAAGCGTATGATCTGGCACAAAGAATTTACAGTTGAATATCTCGAAGGTCTGCGCAATGCGAATATGGGAGAGCATATCGGCATTCAATTTACTGAAATCGGTGAGGATTTTCTTTGCGCCCGTATGCCCGTGGATAATAGAACAACGCAGCCCTTTGGTATTTTGCATGGCGGCGCATCTTGCGTACTCTCGGAAACACTGGGTAGCGTCGCAGCATGGATGACCATTAATCCGGATACGCACCGCGCCGTAGGCATAGAAATCAACGCCAACCATATCCGCGCCGTGACGGAAGGCTACGTGATAGGGCGCTGTACGCCGATGCAAACAGGTCGCCGCATACAAGTCTGGCAAACCGATATCGAGGAAGAAAAAACAGGCAAACGCGTTTGTATTTCCCGCCTGACTGTGGCTATTATCGAGCAAGGCACACTATCGGCTCAAAAAGAAAAAGTAAAAATAGGATAAAGGCATCAATGTCAGGTAATCATTTCGGGAATATTTTTCAATACACAAGCTTTGGCGAGAGCCACGGGCCAGCCATTGGCTGCGTGGTCGATGGTGTTCCACCAAATATTGATCTGGATGAGGCCTATATCCAGACCTTCCTTGATGCGCGTAAGCCCGGCACATCACGTCATACAACGCAGCGCCGCGAACCAGACGAGGTGAAAATACTTTCCGGTGTGTTCGAGGGTAAAACCACAGGAACGCCAAT
>DCKO01000040.1:0-164 GCA_002320665.1 Micavibrio sp. UBA1672 | reverse complement strand
GGGTAAAACCACAGGAACGCCAATTGGGTTGCTCATTGAGAATAAAGATCAGAAATCCAAAGATTACGGCGATATCAAAGATAAGTTTCGCCCCGGTCATGCGGATTTCACGTACTCCAAGAAATACGGTATTCGTGATTATCGTGGTGGTGGTCGGTCATCAG
>DCKO01000021.1 GCA_002320665.1 Micavibrio sp. UBA1672 | reverse complement strand
CTTGGCATTCAGACTATACACCGCACGATGCACAGCATGTTTGTTCATGGCGTGTGTTTTATTCTGCGCCATGTCATGCGCCGTGCCCATCATATTCTGCTCAAGATCAATCATCTCTTGTGTGGCGTAAATGGATGCACCGTTACGCTCACCGATTTTAATCACGTTATCGGAGTTAGTGATGTTGTTGATGATCTTTTTACGCAAAGATTCATGCGGGATTGCCTGTTTTAAAGTCCGTTCCATCATGGCAGGTGTGAAGGCAGCATGATAACGCGTCACCAGTTTTAGCGCATCCTCATGATCATAAAGTTGTTCATCTGGCTCATGTTGCGCTTCGAGTAATGCGAGGATATCGGCAACGGGCGTAAGTTCATTCTCATCACCGATTTTTGCGCGAACATGTTTTGTATTTATGCCTTTGGGCAGTTGTTTCGGCAGGGAGTAAATCTCGCCGTGCATATCAACGACAACAAAGCGGCCTGTATCACCTTGCGCGAGAAAATAACCTCGCTCTGATAAAGCATGTTCGAATGATAGCCTGTTATCGGAGATTGCCCAAGCTTTCTGAATTTTAGCCTTAATCTCTGCGGCGTTTTTGCCAATGCGCTGTGCTTGTTGGTGCTGCGCATGGGTATAATTGAGAGGATCACGGTCACCCCGTTTTTTCAGGCCATCCGGCATTTCCCAACCATGTTCCAGAAAAAGCTCTCGTGAGAGGTCAGTCAATTTGTGACGATCCTGATACATGCTCACGGCCTTCATCTGCTCAAGATTGATCCGTGACCACACAACATGACAATGGCGACGCAACGTGCCATCCATGCCAATCTTTTCATGAAACACAATAGCGCGGGGTTGCCCGATAAGGCCAAGGCGTTGTTCAGCTTCCTCTATAGTGCGTTCAAATTCCTCTACGGACACCGTTTCATCTTTGGGGGGATTGAGTGAGAGCGAATACATGAACTGTTTACATTTCGTGCCGCGACTGACAGCATAGATTTCATTCAATGCGCCCATTAAATCCTGCGACACAAACCCGCGCAGCTCATGCAATTCAACGCGTTCATTCTCGGTCTTCATCAGATGAAGCGCCAAATCTTTTGCACCGCCGCGTTGATTGCCGTTTAAGATCACTCACGCTCTCCTTGTGGCTTGATACCCAAAGCCATAATCAAAGCGACTTTAATCTCATGGATATCGTCACAAGCCTGTTCCAGCTTATCGGATACTTCGGGCGTGACATCTAAATCACCCATCTGCGCCGCTAACGACAAGGCCAGCATAGAACGGCCTAATTCTGATTGCCCGAACATGCCGAGCAGTCGCGCTATCTCTGTGTGATCAATATGTGGCTGGCGTTGTTTTTTACTGTAACGCTTTGGACGTTTGGCAACCTTATCACCAAGAAGCGTTTGACGAATAAAGCTACTCACCGCCATCGCACCCGCCATTTCCTGTAATCGTGCTTTCTCTTCTTCTGTCACACGAACAGAAATCGGGGGAACACGCTTGCGATTCTTGGGCTTGTCTTGAGCAGATTTTGTGAAATCAGATGTAAGATTAATATCAGAAGGACTACTCATAATCCGGCCCTCCAATCCCACCATCAAAGTCAAAATCTAAGTGCTTGAGCTGTTCTTCCCAATCTGCTAATTCTTCAAAAATGGCGTTTGAAAGAATTCGCTCTTTCTCCGCCATTACTTTAATCTCAAAGTCGTTATCAACATATGATGGTCCGAGCCAAAAGAAGGGCCAACCTCCTTAGACAAGAGTTCTATGGCGTCACTATGTAATACGTGATCAATCGGAATTTGCAGGAGCGGCAAAAAGAAGTTTCTGGATGGCCAAGTCGGATTAAGCAACACACCAAATGATTGGTAATTTAAGCCTGACCTATCTTTCACCTCTTTGAAAACAGGTGAAAAAGGAGTGACATTCAAATCCCCGACCAGTATTTTTGATAGCGTCTTGTCTTTGGCTATTTCATCTGCCGTAACCGTAAGCTCATGATTACGTTGCGCCGCATAATTACCTCCCAAAGGCGGCAGAGTATGAAGAGCGTAGATAGTCATAGCACTCTGAGTGACAGGATGCTTTATACTTATCTTGATATAGTAATTTTGAATAACTGGTCCGTCGATAAAAACCTGCTCGTATTTTTCAAAAGGATGCTTGCTTAAAATGACCATACCAAAAGCCAGTTTTCTAGGCTTATGGATTTGATATGGATAGATATTTTTGAGACTATCAGCAAATTGCGATGTTGCTTGGGTTGCTTCTTGAAGGATTACAAGGTCAGGGCTTTTTTTGTCCTCCAGCCACGCTTCAAAGGCATCAAAATTCCGGTTTGTATAATGATGATTATATAAAGCGATAGTATAGAGTTCTGTGTTTTGTACGCTTTGTGTAGAGAATTGCAAAGGCTTTTCAAGGATAAGTCGGCTTTCGGCAAGGGCCGAGATTGCAACCACGAAACACAAAACCGCCAAAACCAGTTTTCTGGTACTTAAAAAGACAAGTCCTAAAACCGCTCCGGCAAGCATATATTGCAGTTTAAAATGACTCAGTAAATCCAAGAACCAGTGGTAGTAAATATGGGGCAATAAAGACCCCGCATAAAAAACTACAAGCATAATGGCGATATATTTTATACCCGTTAGCTCTATGATTTTCTGGTATTTTTGATAATTTATCACCCCCTCGCCGCGCATCAAAAAAAATCTTCCGTCTCTTCCATTTACAATCACCCGCCTTGAGGCAGGTTTTGTTTTGGTCTATTGTTAAGCTATGAAATTCGCAATCTATTTTTTAATTTTCTTATTTATTTTTCATGGCAAGTCCTATGCTCAAGATTACCCGACAACTGGTTTATTATATAATACTAAAGAGGTTAGCTCTCTTGTTTATTACTGCACAAAAAATGATAATAACCTTTTAGAATGCCAATTTACACAAACAAGCGTTAGAAAAAAAGCCGATCCAAGGAGTATTGAGGATATAAAAGAGCGTGCAAAAAAAGAATTAGATGCTGCAAAGAAAGATATGTCTGATGGGGAGTGCCATAGCATTGAATTATTAATAAAAGCTACAAGAGGCGATATAAGCCTTGAAGAAGCATCGAAGTCGGGTTTTATTTCTGATAAAGATACTTTTATTAAAGAAATGAAAAGCTCAAGTAAAAAAAAGAAAGAATTTCTTATAGAATCGATGAGCAGCTTACTCGACTTTTGCAAGAATCCAACTGAAGACAATCTAGTTAACGTGATAAAGACTGCAAACAAAAGAGATACTCTCACCTGTGAAGTTGGCCCTAATACCTATAAACAAACATTTCAATTTGTAAATGATGCTGTTTCTGGAGAAGGTACATGGGTTGTAATAAGCAGCCCTACAGGCCCTTGTGGCGTTATTAACCTTTCGCGTTTTGAGAGAGCTCCTAACACAGATATCCCATTTTGGAATTATGTTGCTAAAAAAACTATTACAAATCCAAAAGGCAAAATACTTGGTTTAAATTCTTGTTCTGTACTAGACGAAGATGAATATCTGTACACTTGGAATTCAAAAGAACATTTTATGGGGTGCGAAATCATCGAATTTTCACCTTTTTAACAATTTGCAGCCCGTCTCAACCGATCATTAATAGCAACACCTATCCCTTTATCGGGGATGGACATTACGGCGATGCGTTTATGTTCTGGGCGGTCCAGATCGCGTAGCATGGCGAAGAGGTTGCTGGCGGCATCATAGAGATCACCTTGTTCGCTGAGGTTGCGGATCATTGTGTCCGGCAGATCGGAGGCTGCACCCTTGCCCTTCACCCCCATGAACTTGATAGAACCGAAGGCCAGCAGGGCTTCACCCTCTTCCAGATCAATGGCGTTCAAGCGCACTAATGTGTCCGGTGCGTAATGTTTCAAGAGCTGCCCCGGCGATTTTGGTTTATCCTTATCCCCCAGATCATAGGTGACTTCCTCATCCAATATTCGGCTGATCTCCTCAGCCGAGATACCACCGGGGCGCAGGACAAGGGGCTTGTCCCCTGTGCAATCCAGCACCGTGGATTCAAGGCCAACTTTGCAAGAGCCATCGGCCAGAATAAGATCAACTTTATCGCCCAGACTTTTGGCGACATGTGCCGGTGAGGTCGGGCTAAGGCTGCCTGATTTATTGGCGCTGGGCGCGGCTATGGGGAAGCCGCAAGACTCTATCAAAGCTCTTGCGGTTTTATGGGCGGGCACGCGCACTGCCACCGTCTCTAGCCCCGCCGTCACAAGATCAGACAGGCCGCTATCGGTGCGACGTTTCAGGATCATCGTCAGCGGGCCAGGCCAGAAAGCACGCGCTGCTATGCGCTCTTGCTCCGATAGCTCAGCGATTTCGGCGGCGTCCTCTAATGAGTTTACGTGGACAATCAGGGGGTTAAAGCTCGGCCTGCCCTTGGCCTCAAAAATTTTAGCCACAGCCTGCCCGTTTCGGGCATCGGCGGCGAGGCCATAAACGGTTTCGGTCGGCATGGCGACAAGACCGCCTTGCCTCAGGATTTTAGCGGCTTGTTCGATAGATTTACTATTTGATGCAATGATGCTTACCATCTTCTTTCATATTGTTTTGATTACTAAAAGCCACAAAGTTTGACAGAACTCCAGAAATAATTTATCTACACGCGGACTTAAATTACATTTTTTCAAAAGTTAAGAAAGTACACATCATTATGCCAGAAAAAGAGGATATTGCTTTTAGTGCCGAGATTGCAGAACTTGTCACAGAATTTGCGCAATCAGGAGCAATGGAACTACATTTTAGTAAAAGGTCCCAAACATTGTCACCAGACAGTCTTCCTGAAGACAAACAAGCACTTGCCCAAGCTGCTATGTGTGAGCTTATCCAAAAATCCGGCATGCCAGTAAATCAAGAGACTAGTCTTCAAGAGTTTTTTCAGGCCTTGGTTACAGATAAGACCCAAGAAAATCTGCGCAGTATTCCTTCGTATTCTACAACAGTTTCTTTGAATAGGTATCTCATCATTACCCGTATGGATGCAGATCAGGGCAACAATCAGCTATCTGCTGAAATGTAACTGGCCGTGTAAAGCTTACCGCCTTTTAACTTCTTCGGTGCGCCAGTCGTATCAGGCTCTGTGATATGCAGGCCCAGCCTTGAGCGCACCGCCAGATAGGCAAAACCTTCGGCCTCTATGGCATCACCGTTCCAGCCCTCTTCCTCCACGGGTTCGACCGCACAAGGCAGATGCTTTTCAAGAAGCTCCATCAGATAGGCATTCTTGCGACCACCACCTGTGATATAGCAGATTTTAGGCTGCTTCGGGCAAACGGATACGGCCTTCTTGATGCATTCCACCGTCCAGTGCGTAAGAGTTGCTGCGCCATCAGCATTGGGCAGATACTGGATTTCCTGTATGTCCCATTCATCACGGTCCAAAGATTTGGGCGGTTTGTTTTTGAAATACGGGTTTTCCATCCATTTTCTGACCATATCCAGATCCGGCGATCCTGTGCGCGCCAAGGCGCCGCCTTCGTCGCAATCTTTCTCGAAATGATCCTTCATGAAATCATCCAGCAAGGCATTGCCGGGTCCGCAATCAAAGGCCAAAAGCTCCTCATCATTGATATAGGTGATATTCGAGACGCCGCCTATATTCACAAAGGCCGCAGGCATGTTCTTATCATGGGCCAGAGCCTTGTGGTACAGTGGTAAAAGCGGCGCGCCCTGTCCGCCTTGCTCTACATCGTTTTTACGCAGATCCCCTACAACATCAATCCCGCACGCATCGGCAAGATTTTGTGAATCTCCGATCTGCCATGTGAATTTGTTCTTCGGATCATGGAAAATCGTATGACCATGAAAACCGATGATATCGATCTTATCTTTCAGATCATGATTATTGATAAAATTGCGGACCAGCGCGATATGCTTATCCGTGACAATCTTCTCGGCCATGCGCGTCTCAAGATCGTCCTCTTTATGGCCCAGCGCCGCGCGGATTGTATTGCGTTCGGTAGAAGTATAATAGGCAGTTTCAAAAGCTTTACGCTCCACATGGTTTTCACCATCAGTCTCGATCAGTGCAATATCTACTCCGTCCAGAGATGTACCGGACATGAGACCTATTGCATGAAATGTTTTTTGTTGTATCATCCGCGCAACCTTTTTTGCAGATATGAGTTTATGTTACGGCAAAAGCGATATCAATCATCACGGGTTAAAATATAGAATTTAGACACTTAAAAATTATTAAAGATATGACACATAAATATAAATCGGATTTCCTGAATATTCTAGAGCAGCGCGGCTTTATCCACCAGTGCAGTGATTTCGAGGAATTGGACAATAAACTGAGCAGCAGCAAACAAGGCGCGTATATAGGATTTGACGCAACAGCCAATAGCCTTCATGTGGGCAGCCTCGTGCAGATAATGATGCTCTACTGGTTCCAGCAATGCGGCCATCAACCCTATACGTTGATGGGGGGCGGGACGACCAAGGTTGGTGATCCGTCAGGCAAAGATGAAAGCCGCAAGATGCTTACCGAGGATATTATCAATGAGAATATCGAAGGCATTAAGGGTATTATCGGCAAGTTCCTGAACTATGATAGCGGTGATAACAAAGCCATTATGGTTAATAATGCGGAGTGGCTGGAGGATTTGAATTACATTGAGTTCCTGCGTGATTGCGGTCCGCATTTCACGATTAACCGTATGCTGACTTTTGAATCTGTGAAGCTGCGCCTTGATCGGGAACAGCCTTTGACCTTCCTAGAGTTCAATTACATGCTCTTGCAGGCTTATGATTTCCTGGAGCTGTATAAACGCCATGAGATCATCTTGCAGATGGGGGGATCGGATCAATGGGGCAATATCATTAACGGGGTGGAGCTTGGCCGCCGCAAGGCCAGCGCGCAGCTTTATGCTTTGACTACGCCTCTTCTGACGACGGCTTCGGGGGCGAAGATGGGCAAGACTGCCGATGGCGCGGTATGGCTGGATGAGAAGAACCTCAGCCCTTATGATTATTACCAGTTCTGGCGCAATACCGAGGATGCGGATGTAGCGCGTTTCCTGAAGCTCTTTACCACGATGCCAATGGAGGAGATTACCAAGCTGGAGAAGCTTCAAGGCGCGGAAGTAAATGAGGCCAAGAAGATACTGGCCTTTGAGGCGACCAAGATATGTCATGGCGAGAAGGCCGCCAGCGAGGCGCAGGCCACAGCACAAACCGTGTTCGAGCAAGGCGGGCTGGGCGGTGATTTGCCTGTGATCGAGATCGAGAAGGGCGCGCTTGAGGGCGGGCTGAATGTGATTGATATGCTGGTCGAGGCCGGATTTTGCGCCTCCAAGGGGGAGGCCAAGCGCCTGATCAAGGGGGGCGGCGCCCGCATCAACGATGTATCAGTTGGCGACATTGACGCAAAAATTACATCTTCCGATTTGAATGATCAGGACCAGATCAAAATTTCATCGGGCAAGAAGAAACACGCGATTTTGAAGGCTTAGGTTTCTTACCGCGAAGACACTAAGAACACAAATATACACAGATACCTTAAGCCGTCATCGCCTGAATCTATGAAATAGATTCTAAGGCGATCCATGGATTTTACGGATTCCCTTAGAATTGTCTGATGACAATTCAGGGAATGACGACGATGGGGATGGCACGACATTGGGAGTATTTTGCGACGGAGATGAGAGACACGCCTTAGCCAAAACCGCTTTTCTGAACTGGTTTTGCTGGCGCAGGATTTTCTTTAACTCTATGCCCTCTTCTGTGTTCAGGCCATGTTTTATGGCATTAAGTGATGCCTTGGCCTTGCCCTCTTTGGTTTTCGGGCCGCTGGCGTTTTCCCAAGGCTTATGTTTTCTTGCGACTTCCCTTTGTTTTTCACGGGATTCTTCGGTCCAACGTGGCATGTTTTCAACTCCTTTTTGTACAGTTCGTTTTGCACATTTTTTTTTCAACGTACATCCTGATTATTATTATCAGGGTTGTTTTTAGTGTGATCTTGCTCTCTTTGACGCTGTAATCTATTTACGACTTGGACGGTCTGGCGATATTGGCTTTGTGCTCTCAAGGCAAGGCCATATTGCGTAAGCGCCGATTCGGGATCCAACTTCGTGACATTCAGCAACATCGTGGATATGAGTTGATCCAGAACTGTGGCCTGTTTCTGGAGTCTATCCAATTCATTGTCACAAGGCGTATTATCAAGAAATGGCTTCATCTGGGCTCTTAGACGGCGCATATCTTCCTTGATCTTTTCTTTGAGTTCAGATTCTTTCGTGGGCTTCATGCATATAGCCTCTGCCTGCCGACCTATTGCATCCCACTCATCTTGTTTACTCATGACACATACTCCTATTTAAAATTAAAATAGAATATTTATAGGATATAATTCCTAATTTGTCAAGCGTTTTGGATTTAAGAGCAGTCTTCAATCAAAGATTTCGATAAACAGAAATACTGCATAACCATAGGATCATCAGGCATGTGACGGTGTTTTTTTCTATCATAGCAAAAATATGTAATATCATCGCCAAGTGCGGGCGCAGAATTTCCGCTTTTTTTGCTCCATATTGCACCCGGTGCAATTCTGACCTCTTTCGAGGTTTCCTTGTCATTCAGAACAATAATTCTCATTGGATGCCAAAGATTTACATCATATGATTTTGCAACAATTCCCTGCCTTTTTTGTCCAAATAAATAGGGTGCATAATTATTTTCATATGCGTTTCGTAGCACAAACATGAATAATAGGCCCAGCAGGACTGAAAAAGGAATTAAAGCCACTAAGCCCCACAGCCCCAAACTTACCAGTATTATTGCCCAGATTAAGCCAAAGAAAAGAATAGGCACTAACTGACTATGAATGTTGTTTAGTGCCTTCATATTTAAATCATTATTTTCGCGGAGGTCTTCTATAACCTCTTTTAATTCCTTCGGATAAAATAACGCGGCAAGCATTATGCCTCCTGATCTTTACGCCGGAATATCGACGGCGATGCGCTTATCCCTAAGCGGGCGGACGATTTTGATGGCGTTTTCATATGTCGGGTGATCTTTATAGGTTTTCAGGGCTTTTTCGTCAGGAAATTCGCCATAAACGACAATGTCGACATCATTAGCAATCTGGTCGATCTTATTGTTTTTCGTGACACTTAAGCTCCAATTGCCTTCGATCCCCTCAAGGGTTTTCAGCCCCTTATAAACCGCGTCAATATCCTCGGGCTTTTTCGCCGTGAAGAGAACTATGTGCCGTATCATGTTTTGCCCCATAACTTTTATTTATATCGATTGGATAGCTAAAATAACCATAGAAAACAAGCTTCCAATAAACCAGAAAAAAATCGAAATAAAAATTAAAACATGGCGATAACCATCTGCCTCTTTCAAAGCATTAAACCACATAAGAATGCAAATGAAAGCCCATGGAACAGTATAAAGCAAAGACCACATGAAACTGTTGTTTGAACCAGTTAACAAAACATAGGATCCACCTAATGGACCGGATATATAAACTAAGAAAAGAGATAAAAAACGGTCAATATTCTTAACATGGATATCCTGAAATGATCCTATAGAAAGAAATGCAAGTAGAGATGCCCCGATTATCAAAAGCAAAACACTAAAAACAAGTTTCTTAATCAAACACTTAGACATATCAGGCTTTAAAGGCTTCCAAGACGATACATCTACCACCTTGTTTTTGCGCCCGGAACGGCCACGACCAGCCCTTCCAGATCTTTACTCATGCGGATTTGACACCCTAACCTTGATTCTGCGCGCACATCAAAGGCCAGATCAAGGATGTCTTCTTCTTCGTCTGATTTTTCATTGTCGTCTTGCGCGTGGACGCGTTCTTCCCAATCGGGGTGGATATACATATGACAGGTCGCACAAGCCATAGAGCCGCCGCAGGCTCCTTCGATTTCCTCGATCCCTGCATCGCGTAGGATTTCCATCAAGGACCAGCCCTCTTCGGCTTCGAGTAGCTTTTCTTCTCCGCTTTTCAAGATCACTGTGATTTCCGACATATATGTATTCCTATTTCCTGTTTTGACGCTCAATGAGGTTTTCCCACACTTTGAGGAAAGTATCAATATCACTTTTTTGCGTGGCCCAGCCCATGGATACGCGCAAGGCACTGGAGGCGATGTCATCGCTGCATCCCATCGCCTTGAGGACTGCGCTTGGTTTGACGGTACCGCTGGAGCAGGCCGAGCCGTTGCTGATGCAGATGCCTTCGATATCCAGCGCCATGAGCATATTTTGCGCCTTGATGCTGGTGAGGCTGAAGAAGCTGATCGTGGCGCAGCGTTTAACGTTTTCCCCGTGGATGATGATTTCGGGGGATATTTCCTTTAAGGCGCTTTCCATGTCGTCGCGCCACCTGCGCAAGGTTTCGTTTCGCGCCATATCTTTGGCTGTGGCTTCTAGGGCTGCGCCAAATCCGGCTATGGCGGCGATGTTTTCCGTGCCTGCGCGCAGGCCCTTTTCCTGTCCGCCGCCAAGTTGAGAGACAGGCTCTTGTCCGCATATTTTGGTGATCAGAGCGCCTGCGCCTTGCGGCCCGCCAAGCTTGTGGGAGGAGATGGTCACGAAGTCCGCGCCTAATTCTTCGATTGGCAAGCAGCCAGCTATTTGGGTGGCGTCACAATGAAAGAGCGCGCCATGTTTGTGGGCTATTTCTGCGAGCGCCGGAATGTCTTGGATAATGCCGCTTTCATTATTGCACAGCATCACCGAAACCAACGATATTTTGCCGTGTTCTTTGCAGGTTTGCTCCAAAGCTTCCGGCGTGACCAGCCCGTTTTCATCAACGGGGATCAGTTTGACTTGATCGGGGTAACGCTTATGGAATTCGAGGATAGAGGGGTGCTCGGTGGCGCTGATCAGAATTTTATCTTCGGGAAATTTTTCCATGAAGTGACGCAAGACGGCGTTATTGCTCTCCGTAGCGCCGCTGGTGAAGGTGATCTGGTTACGATCGCATCCCATGAGCCTAGCGACCTGATCGCGGGCTCGTTCGACGATTTTTCGCCCTTGCTGGCCATAGGTATGGATGGAGGACGCGTTGAGGGCCGCGCCTTCCAGCGATAAAACCTCCATCATGGCGTCTCTGGCTTCGGGCCTTAGGGGAGCGCTTGCGCTGTAATCCAAGTATATTTTTTGTGCATTTTTATTCATAATTCTGTCTTAATACCCTATTATCCACAGCAATTTCAATCACTTATCAGAAATTTGTAGACATAATCATTCTTCTCTAATATAAACTGGTCGTTAGTTTACTGCGTATCATCTCTTTATGCGTAATAAAAGATACATGAGCGCTAAACTTTTTATAAACACTACTTACTTAGATTGATGAGGTTTTTATGCCTGAAGTTATCCTCAATGGCCCTGCGGGTCGTCTTGAAGGTCGTTATTCCCATTCAAAAATTAAAAATGCGCCCCTTGCGTTGATTTTACATCCTAACCCGCAACATGGCGGTACGATGAATAATAAAATCACCTTTGCCTTGTTCAAGGCGATGGAAGAGCGTGGTTTTTCTACTCTGCGGTTTAATTTCCGCGGTGTTGGCCGCTCGCAAGGTATGTTCGATGAAGGTGAAGGAGAGCTGAGTGATGCTGCTTCTGCGCTGGACTGGATGCAGGAGATTAACCCGAATGCCCCTTATGTTTGGGTGTGTGGTTTTTCCTTTGGTGCATGGATCGGTATGCAGCTCTTGATGCGCCGTCCTGAAGTTGAAGGCTTTATTTCTGTGGCATTACCGGCAGATACCAAGGACTTTACGTTCCTTGCGCCCTGCCCGACATCAGGTTTATTCCTGCATGGCGCGCGCGATGATGTTGTTTCCGGTGAATCCGTGAAAGAGCTTGTCGGCGTATTGCACGAGCAAAAAGGTATCGAGATTGATTACCGCGAAGTCGAAGGTGCGAACCACTTCTTCCATGACCGCACAGATGAGCTGATTAGCAATGTTCATGACCATATGAACAAGGCTGGACGCGCTGGCGTGGAAATTCCGGTAGACCTGAAAGAAGCCGCATAAGGTTTTTTTTCAAAGCTATACTTCAATAAAAAGCGGGCTGTGATGGCTCGTTTTTTGTTTTTGTCGTAGTGGATATATTTTTTAAACCACAGCGATCACAGACGAAATCACAGCGCATACAGTGCCATAATCATACTTAAACGTCATTCCCTGAATTATCGTCAGATAATTCTAAGGGAATCCATTCAACTTATGGATCGCCTTAGAATTGATAAATCAATTCAGGCGATGACAGGTTTGGGCGTAAAATTACATTTTTTTTAAATAGTTGTCATGCCCGCCCCATATCAAGTACGGGATAAACTCCGGCGGGCATCCGGTAGTTTTATCGCCAGTCCCCCGCCTACGCGGGGGTGACATGGGAGGGTAACGAGGATGATAAGCTTTAAGCGGCGGATTTCTGGGCTAATTCATCCAGAGCCTTTTTGACCTCTTCGACGTGTCCAGTGACTTTGACCTTGCGCCAGATTTTGGCAATTGTGCCATTTTCATCAATCAGGAAGGTCGAGCGCTCTATGCCCATATATTTGCGGCCATACATGCTTTTTTCGACCCATGTGCCATAATCCTCGCACGTACTTCCTTCTTCATCAGAGGCAAGCGGGAAATTCAGCTCGTATTTTTCCTTGAATTTATCGTGCTTTTTAACGCTGCATTTCGACAAGCCGATAATTTGCGCATTTAACCCTTCGAAATCAGGAAGTGCATCACGAAAAGCACAAGATTCGGTCGTACAGCCCGGTGTGTCATCCTTGGGGTAGAAATATAAAACAACCTTCTTGCCCTTGAGGCTGGATAGCGTTATCTCGCCGCCACCATCGGTGGGCAGGGTAAAATCGGGGGCTTTATCGCCTTCTTTAAGGTCCGGCATTCTTGATCTCCTTCACAGTCATGTTGATGTGGGCTTAGGCTATGAAAGACAAAGGCAAGAAGCAAGGCTTTATTTTTACCCAGAATAGATACAAAATCCTATACCCGTCATGCCCGCGTAGGCGGGCATCCGGTTTTGCCAGACCCCCGCCTACGCGGGGGTGACGAGCGGGGAAACAGGCCCAGAAAAGTCAAATAAATTGCTCTTCAAAACTTGTTTTGCTAATGATAACAGCAGAAAAACAGGATTATAAAAGTGAAAAATTATAAGCTTATAGTGCTCTTTCCTATCTTTGTCTTACTACCTCAAATAGCTCTTGCTGGTGGTGTTGATTGGAAAGCACAAATTATAAATCTGGAAATCGAGGATGATGCCTATGTGGTCATTCTAAAACCATTAGAAAAATCCCAGCGCTTCATGTGTAACGAGTTTGTTATTAAAGGGCGATATGAAGGAACGTCATTCTTTGGCATTTATTTAAGCCCAACGTTAAAACATAATCATGATCTGGCCCTATTGGCATTAAGCTATAAATATAAACAAGGAAAACCAGCACATGTATTATCCTCTGGAAACGTTGCATATGGCCCTGTATGTGAATTTAGTAGCGCGACTATTGGTATAAATGAAAAATACCCTGACATTATTCAATTTTATGATTCAAGCGATCAAATAACACATTCATTCTAACTGTATTTCCTTTGGATCAATCTTGATAACACCAATCAAATACTGGCTATTACCTCCCCCATCTTGCTATGGTTGTAGCAGTACATAATCAGGAGGGCATCAGAAATGGCAACAGGTTTTGAAACATGGTTAACCGGATATGCGGCAGGGAAAATATCCGATACGTTATTAAAGCTTTTGCGGGAAGACACATTATTCCAGAAGCTTCACAAAGCCATTGATGAATGGAAAAAGGAACTGCCGCAAGAAGCAAGCATTTCTTCCTCTTATGCCCTGTTTCCGAATAACCCGCCCGCACGAAAAGACGAGGACTCTAAGGCTAGAAAAGCCTTGCAGGATCGCTTTAAGGCCAAGCAGATTCCAACCGAAGAAGAATGGTTCGGAGCCTTGATCGAGCAATGGCGCTATGTGAAGAAGACCTTAAAAGATGATGCGCAGGCCCTGTTCCAACTAGAGGAAGAGAAGGCGGAGCCTTACCTAAAGGATTTAGCAGAGCGTCTTAAACGGGCCTGTAATACAGATGATGCTATGCGTAACCAGACTATGATGGATCATTTGGAGCTGATTATCCGGCTAATTACCAAGTTTGTGGAAGAGGATCATAAGCCTAAGCCGGAAAACCTAAAAATAGATGATCTGCATGAGGATCATAAAGCGTTACTCAAACATCTCTTTGATCATCAAGGTGATTGTATGATTGGCAGTGCCAAGGGGGAATATGACTGTTTATGGGTGCCGGGATATATCATGGATATGCAATGGGGCTGGGAGCGCACCCCCGCAGAGGTTAGAGCCTCCGGCAAAGATGCGGGGGACCGGAATGAGCGCCTGAGATGGATTTATGTGGTTGAAGAGATGGTCGAGATGGGCTTGCTAAAGCCTGTTGAAAATAAAAACAGACATTACACGATGACCTTGCACGGCCTACGTCTGGCCAAGGCGTTACCCGATCAGAAATCCGCCTAAAGCTTTGAGGATTCTTCTGGATCAATGTTACAATTCCTATTGTCCGCTGTAGAATAGCGTTACTTATTGCTGCTATAATCGGTGCATTAATTCATTTTAGCGGATGAAGGTTTTGGCCAAGAAACACCTGCATTTTTGTTTGAAAACCGGATATTGGAGCGTCAAAATCGCCATTATCCTTGGGCTGACGGGCCTGATTTTGGGTGCATTTTTTGTCTGGCGCGTTCATCAAAGCCCCCTTGATTTGAGCTTTGCCAAAGGGTTTATCCAATCCGCCTTGCATGACTCGGCAACCGGCAATCATGTGCGTTTGGATACGGTTGATTTATACTGGCCGGATTTATCTGATGCCCTGTTTTTGCGTCTGGGCGATAGCGCCGTGATCTCGCCCGAGGGCGATAGCATCTTTTCAGCCAGCAAAATTGCCATGAGTTTTTCACGCGGCGGCTTATTGCGCGGGCGCTTGATGCCCAAGCATATTATTGTCGAAGAGCCGGGCATACAGCTGAAACGCCGTGCGGATGGCTCGGTTACTTTCGGGTTTACATCGCCCGAGAAAGACAAACCTGAAGAGCCATCCGATGAAAGCCAAAGCGAGATGATTGCGCGGATTTTAGGCTATATTGCGCGGCCCGGTAAGGAAGCAACGCATGATTCCCTTATTGCAAGACTAGAGGGGCTGGAGATTAAGCATGCCCGCCTTTTTGTGGCGGATGATGCGCTTGGTATGACCTATACTTTGCCGGATTTCAGCGCCGAAATGGTCAGCACGGATAACGGCATGAATGCCAAGATTTCCCTGCCCTTGCCGGAGGTTAATGGCAATGAATCCGGTATTTTTGCCAATCTTTCCTATATCTGGGACAGTCAAAATATTTTCATCGAAGGCGATTTGAAGAAATTCCAGATTTCTATGATAGCCGAGCATGTGCCACTGCTTACGCCCTATAAAGACCGGAATATGATTTTGGATTTACAATTCGAAACGCTGCTGGATGAGGTCTTTATGCCGGAAATGGCCAAGCTGGCGATCTGGTCGGATGATGGCGTGATTGCCTATGACGAGATTTTCGATGCGCCGATCGCCTATAAGGATTTATCCCTAGAGGCTCATTATAACGGCAAGCAAAACCAGTTGGCTTTGACGGATACATCTATAACGCTGAATGAGGATATCACATTATCACTGGAATCCTTGCTGAATTTGGATTTAGAAGATCAAAGCAATCTTCTTAATGGTGAGTTCACGCTTAAGATCGATAAGGTTTTACAGGAAAAGATTGATGCGCTTTGGCCCAAGCCTTTACGCGGGGATAATAGCGAAGACTGGGTTGTCACCAGAATGTCGGACGGGACATTTCATGATCTATGGGCTACGGCGCATATTATTGCATCCAAAAGCGATGAGGGTTTTGATTTCGATGCGCCTAGTGTAAAGGCCGGATTTCGCTTTAAGGATATGAGTGTTGATTACCGCGCGCCGCTGGATAAGGTTACCAAGGCAAGCGGTACTGGCGGGTTTGATCTGGAGACAGATATTCTGGATGTCACGATTGAGGAAGGTATGATCGGGCCTATGAAGGCCACAAATAGCAAGCTGATCTTTGACAAAGTTGTGGCTGTGGGTGAAGGCGGTGCGGATTTGCAGATCAATCTGGCGGGCAAAATCCGTGATGTCCTGACCTATATCAGCAAAGATCCGATTAATCTGGGTGATCGCATTGATAAGGATATCACTCAGATCAAAGGCGATGCCGATCTTGATCTGCGTTTGAAATTCCCGACCCAGCCCGGTGTGAAGCTCGAAGACTTTGACATTGATATTTCCGGCATGCTAACCGATACGTTTATCCCTGATGTCGTACAGAACCTTGATTTAAGTGGCGGACCGCTAATGCTGGAATTCAAAGATGGCTTGATCAAGGTTTCGGGCAAGGGGATGCTGGAGAAACGCGCGATGGATTTCGCGTGGGAAGAATTCCTGAAAAGTGAAGGAAAGCCCTATAAGAGCAAAGTATCGGCCAAGATTACAGCTGATCCGAATATCCGCTCCATGTTGGGGATTGATCTGAGCGATTTTATCGAAGGGCCTGTGAATACAGAGCTTGAATACACATCCTTTGCCGATGATACGGCCAAGGCCGAGGTCAAGGTTGATGCGGCTTCCGCGCTGTTTTTTGTCGAGCCCTATCACTTTGCCAAGCCGGCAGGCGCAAAAGGATCATCGAGCTTTACCGCGCATTTCAAGAAGAATAAATTGCAGAAAATCACAGGGCTTAAAGCCTCGGGTGATAATTTTTCCCTTTCCGGCGGCAGCTTGAAATTCATCACGAACAAAGATGGCACGGCGCTGGATAGTGGCGCTTTCAAAGCCTTCAAAATCGAAGAGACCAAGGGTAAATTGGATTTTCAGTTTGCAAAAGATGGCTCGGCGAAACTGATGATCGAAACAGATTTTCTGGATGCGCAGCCCTTTTACCTGCCGCGGGATAAGGATACGGCCTATGACGAGCCGCCTATGAAGATTTCGGTGACCGCCAAATCCATGCGCACCGCGCCAGAGGAAATCATCACCAATGCCACGATTTATATGGATGTGGATGATAAGGGACGTTTTAACCAGATGGAGATGGATGCGCGGGTCGGTAAGAGTGATCTTTATGTGCGCTATAAGCCCGATGAGCAAGGCAAACGTATTTTCCGCCTGCAAACCGAGGATGCGGGCGCTTTCCTGAAGGCGTTTCAGGTCTATAATGATATTATTGGCGGCAAGCTGGTGATTTATGGTGAGCCTATTCGCGGTGTCTTTGACCGTAGCATTAAAGGCGAGGCTGAATTGACCAATTTCAAGGTTGTGAATGCCCCTGTTCTGGCGAATTTGCTCGGGATTATGTCCCTGACGGGGATTGCAGAGATTTTGGCCAATGACGGACTTCATTTCGAGCGTCTTGAAGCCGGATTTAGCTGGCTTTACCGCCAGAATGGCAGCTTGCTTGTCCTGCAAAACGGCACAACATCAGGGAATTCTATCGGCCTGACCTTTGATGGCACATTTGATAATGACAAGCGATACATAGATGTTAAAGGCACGATTATCCCGATGTCCGAGGTGAATAGCCTGATCGGGAAAATACCATTGGTGGGTGATTTGCTGACTGGTGGATCAGGCGGGGTTTTCGCCGCAACCTATAGCGTCAAAGGCCCATCGGATGAACCAGTAATCGGCTTTAACCCGCTTTCTGTGATTACACCGGGAATTTTAAGGCGGATTTTGTTTGAATGATTTTTCGATTTTTGTACTTTATAATTTGCAGCTTTTTTAATATTATGGTAAAAACCTCCCATCAAAAAACAGAATGGAACTATGATTATGATTGAAGAATTTGGAAAAGGCGTAAAACGCGCAGCTGGTACAGCGCTTTTAATGACGATTACTGCCTGTCAGAACTTACCTCCATTACCTGATATACCGATATTAACAACCAAAGATGCCCATACAGGAGAAACAAAGATTAGCAAATGCGCTATGTTTGGGGGCGCTGCTGCTATTGGGACTGCTTTGTTATCAGATGACAACAAATTGCTAAAAAGCATCGGTGCTGGTGCAGCAGGTTGTGCAGCTGGGCATTTTGCTTTTGACCGAATAGAAAACGAGCTTGGCGAAGAACTGCGAAGTGTTGGTGTTCAGTTAAAAAGAAATGCAGAAAATAATAGCTTGGAACTGATCACGCCTGGCAATGTCGTTTTTGATTCGGGCAGTAGCGACATCAAAGCTGATTTCTATGAGATTCTTAATTCTGTGGCAAAAATTTTAGCGGAATATGATGACCTTGATATTACAATTGAGGGACATACAGATAGTGATGGTCCTAGTAATTATAATATGAAATTGTCACAAGATCGTGCCAATAATGTAAAGAACTATCTGGATGCACAAGATGGCATTGATGGTTCACGTCTTCAGGCTGTGGGTTATGGGGAAACACAGCTTATTCACGGTGCGAATGGTCAGGAAGATAAAAGCGCCAGTCGTCGTACCATCATTGAAATTGAACCTTCTGGTACAGGCCAATAAAAGCCACATCACCCCTTAATTTCATTATAAGCCTCCAGTGCACGCTCGCGGGAGGCTTTTATGTCTGTGATCGGTTTTGGATAATCCTGCCCTAGCGTTATACCAGCCTTCTCCAATATTTCTTTCGGGGCATCCCACGGGGCGTGGATATGCTTATCGGGCAAGCCTTTTATCTCGGGTACAAATTTTCGGATATAGGTGCCTTCGGGGTCGAATCTCTGACTTTGTGTGATGGGGTTGAAGATACGGAAATATGGCGCAGCATCCGCGCCGCACCCCGCAACCCATTGCCAAGACATAATATTATTGGCTAAATCAGCATCCAAAAGACAATCCCAGAACCAGCGCTCCCCTTCTTTCCAATGGATCAGCAGGTTCTTTACCAGAAACGAGGCCACCACCATGCGCACGCGATTATGCATGTAGCCTGTCTGCCAAAGTTCGCGCATGCCTGCATCAATGAGCGGAAATCCTGTTTGCCCCTTTTGCCATGCTTCTACGGCGCTATCGTTTTTAACCCATGGGAAGGCATCGAATTTCTCATTCATGTTCTTTTCAGGTAGATCTGGGAAATGATAGAGCAGATGATAGGAGAACTCCCGCCAGCCAAGTTCGCTCTGGAAACAATCGAGATCATTCTCGCTCTTTTTGGCTAGGGCAGAATTGATCGCCGCACACCAAACCTGATGGGGAGAGATTTCCCCGAAGTGTAAATATGGAGAGAGGCGCGAGACATTATTTTGGGATGGAAAATTCCGGCCTTCCTTATAGCCCTTTAATCCTTCCTCCAAGAAATCATCAAGTCTTTTCTGCGCTGCCTGCTCACCGAATGACCAGTGTTTTTCCATGGATGAATTCCAGTCAATTTCCGGCAAAAGACCAAGTTCGGCAATTGGAATTCCGCCATTTTTTATATATTCCATATTTTCGGGTGCGGGTAATGGCTCACGTGGCGATGTGCTTTGCAAGCATCCTTTTCTGTAAAATGGCGTGAAGACTTTATACGCCCCGCCATCTTGCTTGGAGATATCCCATGGCTCCCATAAAAGCGAGCCGTTAAAGCTCTGCACGTCGACGCCCTGCTCTTTTAGCTGCTCTTTGATGGCTTTATCACGCGCTATACGCCAAGGCTCGTAGCATCTATTCCAATGGACGGCATCAATTTCATGATCTTTGGCCAATTTAGATAATAACTCACAAGGATTACCCTTAAATACGGCTAAGTTATTATCCAGCGATTTATTCAAGGATTCAAGGCTATGATGCAGCCAGACACGGCTTGCCGCTCCCATTTTATTGGCTCCCGCATTCTCATCATCAAGAATATAAACGGGCATGACCTGCCCGTTCCTCGTAGCCTCATAGAGCGCAGGATTATCACTTACCCGTAAATCCTGTCTGAACCAGTGAATAATCTTTTTCATGATGCTATTAGGCAATAAATTCTTGCCAAGTTCCAGTGGTCTTACTAAATTTTATTTTAAGATTTAACAGGGAGGCAACATTGGATCAAAATATCACAGGCGTTTGGGATAACCGTTCACATCACGGGCTTAAAATGGCTCTTTCATGGCTAAGCTGGCCGTTTTTGCTGACTGCCTGTATCGGGATCACCGCCTATGGCTTTAGCATTGATCGCCCTTACCTCTTTTTCAATTCTGCCTATTTGTTTTTGATCGTCAGCCTTTTATTACTGGAACGCTTTATGCCACACGAGCAGAAATGGCGCTCACCAGATGGGCAAATATTGGCCGATATTGGACACACATTAACCAGCAAAGGCACAACCCAAGCCATTTTATACGTTAACACCCTGATCGGGGTGAATATGGTAACGAATGATCAAGCCCTTATATCCGGCCTGCAAATCTGGCCTTCTGAGTGGCCACTTTATGCACAAGTTGTGCTGGCTGTGGTGGCATCCGAGTTTATGCTGTATTGGGCACATCGTACCGCCCATGAAGTGCCATTTATATGGCGCTTTCATGCGGTCCATCATAGCGTACAAAAGCTTTGGATCGTCAATACTGGCCGTTTTCATTTTATCGATAGCCTTTACAGCATTGTTTTGGGCATATTCCCGCTTCTGCTATTGGGTGCGCCTATGGTGGTCATTACATGGGTCGGGGCGATTACGGCCTTTATCGGCATGCTGACCCATTGCAATGTCGAGATGCGCTTTGGCCCCATATCTTATATCTTTAATACGCCCGGTGTGCATCGCTGGCATCACAGCAAGAAGCTGCGTGAGGGGAATACGAATTACGGCGAGAATATCATGATCTGGGATATTCTCTTTCGCACCTATTTCAATGAAAAGCGCCGCCCACCACAGAATATTGGTATCACAGAGCATATGCCCCGCCGATTCCGCCATCAGCTAATTTGGCCATTTATTGACCAAAAAAGAAAATCCGCCATCGAAGAAGCCGACAAAGCCGCTTCATAAGGGCTTTTATTTCCCCTAAAGCTCTGGCATACTACCGTAGGTACTAACACTCTCCCAAACCCTCGTGAGTCCTCATGAGCAAGAAAACAGCTTTTATTACGGGCATTACAGGCCAAGATGGCGCTTATCTGGCACGGTTTCTGCTGGATAAGGGCTATCGTGTGCACGGCCTTGTGCGCTGGGACAGTTATGTGGATTCAGCCGAAAACCTCATGCGCCTGAAAAGCCTTGGTATCGAAAAAGATGATATCATCTTGCATTATGGTGACCTAACCGATGCGCAGAATATCACCAGCCTGATTGCGAAAACAAAGCCCGATGAGATTTATAACCTTGCCGCCCTCTCACATGTGGGGGTCAGCTTCGAGACTCCGGCCTCGGTGATGGACATCAATACAAAAGGCACTCTAGCCATTTTAGAAGCTGTAAAACTGCTGGAAATGCAAAAAACGGCCAAAATATACCAAGCCAGCTCCTCGGAAATGTTCGGTAGCTCCCCGCCGCCACAGAATGAAAACACCCCCTTTGCCCCATGCAGCCCCTATGGCGTGGCTAAATTAGCCTCATATTGGCTCATAAAGACGTATAGAAGTGCTTACGGGGTGTTCGGGGTTAATGGGATACTATTCAACCATGAAAGCCCTCTGCGGGGCGATGATTTCGTCACACGCAAAATCACAAGAGGCGTCGCCGCCATAGAGGCCGGTATGCAAGACACATTAAAGCTCGGCAATCTCGATGCGCGGCGCGATTGGGGGCATGCGATGGATTATGTGCGCGGCATGTGGATGATGATGCATCACGATAGCCCTGATGATTTTGTGCTGGCGACGGGGCAATCCTGTACGGTGCGGGAATTTGTGGAGCTGGCCTTTCGTGAGATCGGTATTACTATTATCTGGAAGGGTGCGGGCATCAAGGAAAAAGGCGTTGATCGCGAGACGGGCAAGGTGCTGGTGAGTGTTGATCCCGCCCTATTTCGTCCGAAGGAAGTTCATTATTTGTTGGGGAATTCGACTAAGGCGCGGGAGGTTTTGGGCTGGAGGCCGCAATATACGATTCCTCTGGTGCTAAAGGATATGATCAAGACTGATCGCACGGAACTTAGAATAGAAAAGGCTTTGGAAGAGTATAATGAGCCAATTTTGGCTAAAAAATCCCCTATCTCTGCATGATAAGCGTATCTGGGTAGCAGGTCATAATGGCATGGTCGGTCAAGCCATGTGCCGCACCCTTGCGGATGAGGGTTGCAGGATCATAACCGCCGCGCGCCAAGAACTGGATTTGCGGGATCAAGCTACCACACATCGATGGATTAGCCGTCACCAGCCGGATATGATTGTGATTGCCGCCGCAAAGGTCGGAGGCATCCTTGCCAATGATACTTATCCGGCTGATTTCCTCTATGATAATGCGATGATAACCCTCAATATCCTGCACAGTGCCTATGAATGCGGGGTAAAACATGTTTTAAACCTTGGATCATCGTGTATTTACCCTAAGGAAGCCAAGCAGCCCATTACAGAAGACCAACTTTTAACCAGCGCGCTTGAGCCGACCAATGAGGCCTATGCTCTGGCCAAGATAATTGGGCTAAAATTGGCTAAATATTATTCTAGGCATCATGATATGCGCTATATTTCAGCGATGCCCTGTAATTTATATGGATTAGGCGATACTTATAATATCCAAAACTCCCATGTGATTCCCGCCCTGATCATGAAGGCGCATGAGGCCAAGATAACGCATAGCCCGACCCTCACGATCTGGGGAAGCGGAAAACCCTTGCGGGAATTCCTCTATGTTGATGATCTGACTGATGCACTCGTGTATTTGCTTAAAAACTATGCAGGGCCAGATCATATTAATGTCGGCTCGGGCGAAGAAATCTCGATTGGTGATCTGGCAAAGACCATTTGTGAAGTTGTTGGTTATGATGGAAAACTGGTTTTTGATGCATCGAAACCTGATGGTACGATGCGAAAAGTGATGGATAGTTCAAATTTGATGAAAAAAAATTGGCAACCCAAGATTGCCCTAAAAGATGGGCTTGCTTTGGCCTATCAGGATTATCTTAAGCAATATCAGACGGTTGAATGCCGCAGTGCATAATGATTTGCGTTTTATAGATTCAAAATTCATAAAATGCCTGTAAAAACCTCATGAAAAATTGGCATGTCTGGGTTTACAAAACCGCATGAGGACATTAAGAATCTGTTAACTTTTTGAGTGATACTGTTGAGTTAGGAAAGAAAACTTGTGCCCGAAATCATAAACAACCAAGAACTATAAATCTAAAACCAGCGCACAAAACAAAATCTAGAAAAATCTAAAATCTTAAAATCATTAAAAAACCCTTGTGTAAACTTGTGTAAATTTGTGGAGAAAAACCATGACTAAAGTAAATCTTGATCTTATTACTATTAATCGTACAGATGACCCTAACCTTCTTTTAGAAGATACTGTCAGCTATAGTGCTCTTGTGGCGGCTCTGCCTCCAGTAACCCCTATTCCTGTTTTATTTACTGAAATTATGGATGAAGATGGTGGCACGTCATCAGGCACACCTCTATCCGAAGTTCTCGTCGGGAATGATGGCGCGGATAATCTGATGGGTGATTTTGGTGATGACATCCTGTTAGGCGGGGCTGGTAATGACATTCTTGATGGCGGGCGCGGATCAGACCTTATGATCGGCGGCGCAGGCAATGATACTTTGATTGCCGATTCTGATGCTGGTGAGCCAGTAATCGGTCAGACATATGATCCTACGGCTGGTCGTAATGACGAGATTAATCCCCTTACGAATACGCTATATCCGGATCAGCCATTTGTAGCCGATGATGTTATGGTTGGTGGATCGGGTGCAGATACGTTCCTGATTAAGCCACAGATTAATGCGAAGCTGGATATTATCCTGAAACATACAGGCAGTGATGGTCGTATTAACTGGGCCAAAGTTGCCGGAGAAAACAACAATGTTCATGATCACTGGGTGGATAGTATCGGAACAGACGTAATTGCAGATTACAGCAAAGCCGATGGCGATGTGATCAAGCTTTATGGTCACACGGTCACGCCAGAGTTTTCTTATGAAGATGTTGATGGTGATGGTGATCTGGAAACGATCATGAAGATTTATTCCAATCAGGCCAATGGTGGTGCTCATGATGATGACTTCCTTGGGCAGGTGATTATTCATGGTGATCTTTTCCTTGAGGAAGACCTTTGCCATATCAAAAATGGAGAGACTTATGGCGTTGTGGAAACCATTCAGGAATTGATGGATGCGGTTTATCCGACAGGTGTCAAAGACACAGATATCATGTCCACGCAAAGTGAAAACCCTTATCTGGATGCGATTGAAACACGCGATGCGGACGACGCACCGAATACAACTTTCGAGGAAAATCTGTATCTATCCGATATTATTGATGGTACGGATGATATCCTGAGCGGTACGGGCGGTGATGATATGCTGTTTGGTGATCCTATGACGCCGACATCTTCTGCCCTGAACGCGCCTATTTCCTATTGGAATCTGGATAGCTCGGATGGCGGCGTATTTGATGATGCGCAAGGTAATTCCAATGCGATGTATTACTTGCAGGATAATGGAGAGGCCTCGATCCGTGATGGCGCAGGTGAAATCCTGAGCATTCCGGGCCATGATGGCGAGCCGGCTGCTCTGTTTGGCGTTCTCGATGACAGCTTTGCCTATATCGCCCATGAAGAAAGCTTTGAAGTTCTTAATGGGACAATCACAGCATGGTTTAATCCGGTTGACCTTGGCGGGTATCAGACCATTGTCTCCAAGGATGGCAGCGGCCCGCAAGGTGGCGGTCATTTCTTCCTGATGGTCAAGGAAGACGGCAAGCTTTATGTCCGCTTTGCCGAAGGTGAAAATCGTCAAGATAGTGGTTATAATCATGAATGGGTGAGTAACGAGCCTTTGGTCAGTGAAGGTCAATGGCAACATATTGCCGCGACATTTGGTGCAGATGGCGTAAGTATTTACCTGAATGGCCAAGCTCTGGCTGATGGTGCCTTCACCAAAATTGCAGGTTCCGGCCTAGATAACCCTGACGTATCCAATAACCTGAGTGATTTTGTTGGCGCTTATATGATCGGGAATGAAAATCCATTCATTATCGGTGCGAATGCCTATTACTCAGACTATACTGATACAGCAGAAGATTTAGGTGTCAGCGAACGCTTGAAGCATTTCTTTGAAGGCGGCATTTCCGATGTCGGTTTCTGGGGTGGTGATACGCCTGCGGATGCGCTTAATGCCGATCAAATTCAAGAGCTTTACCTGAATGGTATTGGTGATCTGGATGATCTGGACGCACCGGAAAGCCCTGTCTATACAGTCAGTGATGATGTGCTGAATGGTGAAGACGGTAATGATATGCTTGATGGCGGCGCAGGAGATGACGAGCTTAATGGCGGCAATGACGATGATACGTTGCTTGGCGGCTACGGCAATGACACCTTGAACGGTGATGAGGGCAATGATGTTCTCGATGGCGGTCATGGTGAAGATATGCTTGATGGCGGCGCAGGAGATGATGTCCTTATCAGCCGCGCTGATGACCGTGAGCCGGAAATTGCCCAGCTCTTCGATCATAGTGACGACCCCTATTTCGAGGTCAGCTTTGAAGACCGGATGCTCTACCCATCACAGGCCGATATGCCTTCTAATGATGATCTGTTTGGCGGAGAAGGTGCAGACCAGTTCTTGTTCCAGACCCTGATCAATGCCAAAGAACGCATTATCAACCGTCATGTGAATGACGACAGAACAATCAACTGGGCCGGTGTTGCCGGAGAAAACAAATATGTTCATGATCACTGGGTTGATGGTATTGGTGATGATGTTGTGCATGACTTTAATGCTGCCGAAGGTGATACCTTGGCGATTGAAGGCCACACAACAAAAGTCTACCGCATTGAGTATACCGATGCTAATCTGGATGGAACACTCGATACAGTACTTCACTTGTGGTCTGATCAAGGTAATGCCGGAGCGCATAATAAGGACTTACTTGGCACGATTACGGTTCTTGATAACCTTCTTGATCGTGACGACTTTACGGTCAACTCCAAAGTTCATTACGGTATTGTCGAGACAATTGACGAGTACCGCGAGGCCATAACGCCGCTATTGCTACCGGAACAAGAGGTTGGCACTACTCCAATGCCTACAACACCTCCAGTAACAGATCCAACTCCTCCGGCGCCAACAGGTCCGAATACTGATCCAATGGCTGTGAAGGATAGCTTTACCATGGATCAGGATACAGCACTTGTGATGAATGTGCTGGGTAATGATAGCGATCCTGATGGTGATGCCTTGATGGTTACCCGCGTATGGAAGGTGGATAATGGTAATGTCGTGATCAATGCCGATAATACGCTTACCTTTACTTCTGCGATTGGCTTTATCGGTGAGGAAAGCTTCTATTACGAGGTTTCCGATGGACGCGGCGGGGTATCTTCTGCGCGTGCCACTGTGGTTGTCGAAGAAAACACTGCGACTGCTTCGACAGCGCCAGTCGATAATAGAGGACCGGATGCCAATAAAGATAACTTCACATTCGATGAAGACACCATCAATATTCTGGATGTCTTGTCGAATGATAGTGATCTGGATGGCGACAGCCTTGAAATCACCCGCGTTTGGAAAGTTGATAACGGCACAGCCACAATCAATGCTGATAACACCATCACTTTCGAAGCCGATCAGGACTTCTATGGTTCCGAGAGCTTCTATTACGAAGTGACAGACGGCAATGGTGCCTTTGCATCGGCCATGGTTAATCTGACGATTGATCCTGTTGCCGATATTTATGACTTTGACAGCGCCACAGCCTTTAGCACAGTCGAGGTTATTGACGGCTTTGTCCCTGCCGAAGGTGATGCGCTGGATATTGCCGATCTGCTTAGTGGCTTTGACCCTCTAAGCGATGCAATAGCCGATTTTGTCCAAGTTACAGATAATGGCGTTGATACCTCAGTTGCCGTAGATAGTGACGGCGGCGCGGATAATTTTGTTCAGATCGCAACACTTACAGATGTTACAGGTCTGGATGTGAATACCCTGCTAGCGGATGATAATCTGTTAGTCTAATCGATACTCCCTGAAATAAACGTGCTGTGAGGCCATGCGCTTTGCAGCACGTTTTTTGACATAAGATGAACAATACTGTACAAGGATATAATGTTAGACTACCCTGCTATAGAGCCTGTAAAAGCACATCTTGTACGTCCAATTCTGGATAGAGTCAGCCGATTTTTGTTACATTCAGGTCTTCTTCAAAATATTAAAACACCTGAAGGTCATGAATTTTCTCTTTCTAAAACAATGCACAGAGGTGATATATTATCTTTGCTAAGAGGTACATATGAATCTCATGAAATCAAAATGCTTAGAGAGCATTTTAAGGAAACTGATTGTATTGTAGATCTGGGATCAAATATTGGTGTTGTAAGCCGCATTGCTTTAGAAGAAAAGCTTTCTACGAATGGGAAAATCATATGCGTTGAGCCTAATCCAAATTCTTTTGAACCTCTTCAAATAAATATGACCCGCGGTTTGGAGGGTAAATTTAATAAAATGGTGCTTTTTGAGAGAGCAGCTATTGGTTACACCGCAAATGGTCAAAATAGAGCAGAATTTTTGGCTCGAAATAATTTGTCATCCGGCCTTGCACAACATTTGAACCGCAATCAACCTGATACGCCTATTGAGGTAACTGTAAAATCCTTAAGTGAAATTCTTGAAAAGGTAAATGGTCGGTATTCATTAATTGCCGATATAGAGGGGGCAGAAATTGACCTTATTCAAAATGAACCCGATGCTCTTAAAAATTGTGATCAAATTATGATTGAATTACATGAACCATCCCTAACGGGACGTAAAGAAACGCCAGAAGTTGTGTTGGAACAAATCAAGGCATTAGGCTTTACCCTTCAGGGACAATCCGGCAATAGTTTTTGCTTATCGAGATGATATTGCGCCCAGTACAATTCTTGCAGTATAATCTGCTATCATATATTTGAAAAAACAATAAGAAAAGAATATGGGGTTAGATATGGAACAGGCAGAAAAATTTGCAGCCGAAGATAATAGTGGTGAATGCAAAAAAGCAGCGCATGATTTTCTTTATACTAAATCAATAGAGCTTCCGAATAAATCAAAGGTAACACCTGCGGAATGGCTTTTTGCGGAAGTTCTTTTCTTCAGACAGAATATAGGCACTGAGGCCGATAGCCTTCAGATCCAATTTGAAAATAATATCAGCAATGATAAAGATAAGCTTCGAGGGGTATATGGTTTTACATTCCTTCGCGCCGAAACCAATAAGATCAATATTGAATCTATCTATGATGGGTTGACCAGATCATCTCCTCGTACATGGCGGCATTATTTCGCCTTCAGGAAAGCGGCACATAATTTACCTGTGGCGACTGAGTTGCCAATTATTTTAGGCCGAAAAGAAATTGGTCAAATAGATAAGGCTCTAGAACCGATTGAAAAGATTATGGCACCTTATGAAAAATATAGTGCCGAAGAGATCAAAAAGAAATTTCCAAAAAAAACCAGTTGGCTTTTTGATATAGGCGCTTCAATGTCTTTAAAGCACATGATTTCATTTTGTGATTTCAAGAGCCTTTCCTATTACATGGAAAGAGAAAAAGTTAAAAAGATACTGAATGATGAGATGGATTTCAGATTGGATCATATCAATAATTCATCTTATCTGTTTTTGATGAACATGGAGTATATTATCAAGTTTGGATATCATAACCCGCATTTTCTTTCTGGCGATAAGAGCGATTTCTTTGGCATGGTCACCCAGCCATACAGATTTTTGCAACAGACCTTGAGCACGCATAAAAAGTACGACAAAAAAGTGCTTCCGACACTGGCTGTTTTAGAGAAAATCCTTGCCAAGCTGGATGAGATCAATGCGCTTACACCGGAATATAAGATTGATAAGAGCAAAGCGAATTAAAAACTGACTGTTGCCTGCGCCGGTTCTTCTGCCTTTTCCCCATAAACCAGAGTTTCGAGGAAATCGGCAAAATGATTCCAGAACGGTCCGATATGCTTGTCTTCCATTTCAAACTTCCTGACCAACGTACCATGCCCCGCTTCGGCGCCCTCTTCATTGTCGAATTCTACATGTTTTTGCAAAAAGTGCTTAAAAGCCTGTAAAGCCGGATCTTCGGAATCGAGAACTTGCGCCTTTAGTACAGAACTATACATTTGTATCGCACCACCATCTTCACAACTTACAAGACATTGTAGCTGCGCCTCGGGCGGCATCTGGTCCATAGCCTCAAGATATTGCTTACCTTTGGTAAAAAGTTCTTCGTTTTCTTCTTCGGATAAGCCACTAATTTGTATTACACGCCGCAGAAAAACATCATGATCCATGGCCTCCCCCTCATCAGCGACGCCATTATAAGGTGATAGATTATCTGTATTTAATTCTTCTTGCATCAAGGATTTAATACCATCATCCTCGGGATATAGATTACTTGCCGTTCTCAGATTATCGACAAATTTCTGTGAGAAAAAATAAAACCCATGCAGAGCGCGTTTAACCTGATTTTCGGACAGGTCTTCCCACCCCAGATTACAGATACGCTCGACGCCGGAACTTGCTTGAAAGCAGTCAGATAAACCCATAAGTCACCACTAATATTATTTCGTACTCAAAATTTATTTTATAATTAAAATATAACGCATAAAACGTAAAGACACAAAAAATAAAATAATGTACTTATTTTATTGCTTTGCAGCAAAAATTGAAAATATAGCGATGATGGCTCACAACCTACGAATTGATGCTAACCTTTTATTTGAGATTCTAGAGGAATGGGGACGTGTATTATTAACCCTTTAAAGGTTTAAAGTCACTTCCTGATCATCATCAGTTTTTAGTAACACATCTCTAGATGATAAACGGGTCGCATTTTCTCTAATTACTTGTTGAGCTTCTTCTATATCTGGCCCATCTTCAAAACTGACAACAGCACTTGCATAATTTTCCTCAAACACTGGATAAGCGCTACTTTGAAAACTTTTGTCTGCAAATATTTCCTGTAAAAGTTCGCTGTCCTTTTTTGCATCAGCAGCACTCAAATCTGGAAACTGAATCAATGAAACTAAACTCATGGTAATGTCCTTAAAATTTTTGTTTTTTTGGCAAGATGCTAACTCTGAATGTTACTCCAAACTTTTTGATGAGAGCAAGAAAAATACCATCAAATATATTGTTATGTGAATAATGGCGCGCCCGGCAGGATTCGAACCTGCGACCCACGGCTTAGAAGGCCGTTGCTCTATCCAGCTGAGCTACGGACGCTTGGCGAATCTTCGCTAGCAAAAAAGTGGTCGGTGAGACAGGATTTGAACCTGCGACCCCTTGTACCCAAAACAAGTGCGCTACCAAGCTGCGCCACTCACCGAACCTGCGTATCGGCGTGAACTTCATCACCGCTACGGGGTGCGCATACTACCGGCTTGCCCCTACCTCGTCAAACACTTTTTTACCCTAAAATTATCGTATGCTCACAAAGTCGACAACTCGATCTAAAATTAGTCAAATTTGCGCTCCTGACCAACAATTCACGTTTGTTGTTTTGCCTTAGCCGCTATACTTGTGGGAAAATATACGTGCTATCGTTTTTAATTAATTACTTCATTAAGCAGCCAGTAACTATGACCGCCCATTTGATTGACGGCAAACTTATTGCCAAACAAGTGCGACGAGACGTCGCTTTATATGTTGATTCACTAAAGCAAGCAGGCAAAAGGGAGCCCGGTTTGGCAGTGGTGCTGGTTGGCAGCGATCCAGCTTCACAGGTTTATGTTTCTAATAAACGTAAAGCCTGTGACGAGGTGGGTTTTAATTCCCGTTCTTATGATTTACCGGCAGATACTTCACAACAACAGTTGCTCGACCTTGTCGATGAATTAAATGAAGACCCGGCTATCGACGGCATTCTGGTTCAATTACCGCTGCCTGCCGGACTCGATGCCGAACAAATTCTTGAGCGCATCCACCCCCACAAAGACGTTGATGGTTTTCATCCT
>DCKO01000088.1:497-22590 GCA_002320665.1 Micavibrio sp. UBA1672 | reverse complement strand
ATACCACCAGAGCTATCTAAAATGCTTTTTAAAGAATTTGAAAGTGCTGGGCTTTAACATATCAGCAATACTAAGGGTTTGTAGTTTATTAAAAATTCTTATCTTCTTTATCTTGCAACATCGCGCATTCTTTATCATAAAGAACCTATGTGGAGTCAAAATTATTTTGCTAAGCCTGTTCTATTGCTTCTGTGTCTGGTTTTCTCGGGCACAGCCCTCGCGCAAGATATCCAGAAACAAAAGGAAAAGCGCTTCCGCTCCACCGGATATCCTTTGCCGCGTTTTGTGTCTCTAGCCAAAGATAAAGTCTATGTCCGCGCCGGACCAACCAAGAAATTTCCAATCAAATGGGTGTTACAACGTAAACACTTGCCAGTGGAAATTATTCTGGAATATGAGACTTGGCGCAAAATCAAGGACCATGAAGGGCAAGAAGGCTGGGTGCATCATGCGCTCTTATCAGGTGAAAGAACAGCACTGGTGCAGGGCGAAGATATAGTTCCCATCTATAAAAGTGTCAAAAACAGTGAGCCGCTCTCTGAAAAAGATATGGTCGCATATCTAAAGCCTTTTGTTTTGCTATCCGTGGAAGAGTGCGAAAATCAATGGTGTTACGTTAAAACACTTGAAAAAAATACGCAATTTTCGGGATGGATTGAAAGAAAAATGATTTGGGGTGTTTACGAAGACGAAAATTTTGATTAGAATCATACACGTAGCCTTGAGTTACACCCACCTTTAATACTCTTCACTAAAAATCGACCCTGTTCTTGGGTTAGAGAAAATCAAAATGTTGACTTTGACGAATAAACCGGAAATGGGTTCCCATTTCTATTCATCTTTGATTCAATTAGCGGCTGACCACGAGCGCGGCGTTGATGGCATGAAAGTGATCATGCATATGGCTGGTGTTCTGGTTGAGTTTTCTTTGCTCTTTGATGATCCTGATATAGCCATGCAATCTGGATTCCGTAAGCTTTCGGGGCTTTTGCAATGCCATCCTGCACGCGGCATTTTAGCGCCTTATGCTCTGCCGCCAGCACATATTATAGATCAGGAAACTGAAAAGGGCCGTCAGGCTGCTCGTAATTTTCTGGAAGACTGGATGGATTGTCACTTCGAGGTGCATGATTTGATCCTGTCCGTGTTTCAGCCCGTTATTATCGGCTGGGAAGATATGGGCGTGCCCAGAGAAGAAACTTTCCGCTTGATTATCGAATGTGCCAAAAAAGCTATGGCTTTTGAGATTGCTGCGCAAGAACTTTGTGATGTGGCTATTGAAAAGCAAGTCGGCATGAAAGGCTGGATGATTGGCGATTGTATCGCTGCCCTGAGCGGCGTTGCTGGTCGCCGTTTGGCAATATCCATGTCAGGAACAGATATGTGCTCTATCTTCAGAGGGCCGGATATGCCGGATACACTTGGCGATGTTGCGATTAGCATGACGCAAGAGGCTGTGCGCTATGGCGTTCCGGCTGGTAGTGACTGGCGCTTTGGTTTGGCGGCAAATGATATGCCGATTAACGCACCTGTTGATTTGGTGCGTGATATGGAGCCTTGGTGCTTGCGCTTCTTTCGTGCTATCGGTGTAAGCGGGCCTTATGAACAATCTGTGTGCTGCGCGAAGGCCGCAGGAAGAATGTTGGCTGTTGCTGCTGGTGGGGAGTTGCCTGAAATAGAGCCTGCTATCGCAAAGCCGCTTGCCATGTCAGCCATGACAGAGAGCTATAAATATGTCTGCGTGGATTTTGAAATGGTCTCGTATTAAGTCTCTTATTAAAGGGGCAATTTTATAACAATTTGCCTGTAATCTTCCCTTGCCCGTAAAGCTATAAACTCGTATAAAGCACAGGTATATAATAAAACACTTGGGAAGTTATGACTTTTACACCAAAATCCAGCTATACTTATGAAGATATTATTTCTTGCGGACATGGAAACCTTTTTGGTCCCGGTAATGCCAAATTACCTTTGCCGCCAATGCTAATGTTTGATCGTATCACTAATGTATCTGATGCTGGCGGTGCGAATGGTAAAGGTGTTATTGAGGCTGAATTTGATATTAAGCCTGACCTTTGGTTCTTTGAGTGCCACTTTGAAGGTGATCCAGTCATGCCGGGTTGTCTTGGCCTAGATGCGCTATGGCAGCTTCTAGGATTTTATCTTGGCTGGACAGGATCTCCCGGTTCTGGCCGTGCCCTTGGTCTTGGTGAGCTTAAGCTAACTGGTCAGGTCCAGCCTGAAACCAAGCTTGTAAAATATGTGGTGGACATCAAGCGCGTTATGAAAGGCAAGCTGGTTTTGGGTATTGGCGATGGCACAATGTATGCAGACGGCGAAAAAATATACGAAGCCAAAGGACTTAAAGTCGGATTATTCGAAAACCCCTCAGCTCAATAATAGCTAATTATTTAAGCATCTTTATGAAGCATTTTTTATTTATTGTCCTTGTATCTTTGTTTTTTATCGGTTTATGCGGGGCTAGTGTAAACGCAGATGTTTTTCAGAAACAAGAGGACAAGTATCAACGTGATGCTACAGCTAAACGTGTTAGTGATGTTTATGAAATTGCCCAGCTTTTGGAGGACTGTAAGTCAAAGCAAGGTGTGTATCCATTCGTAAATGAATTACGTGAGGAGCCGGGAAAAGGTTATGTCAGAGTGCCTATGGCGGTTATGCTTGCGCAGCCAGAGGAAGAATGGCCAAAAAAGAAATTTCCTTTTAGAAATAGTATGGGTGTTCATGCGGCTGTGGTTTTGATTGATGCGCTTGAGAACTGTTTAAAACAAGATATTGCTCTTCCAGTTGATCCTCAGAAGAAACCGTATTTACGTCCCAATACATATATTGTACTTTTTACCGAAGATAATAGTTATGTTGTAATGGCTTTTCTTGATCGTGAGATTGAATACACATCGAAGCTAGCTGATCGAGTTTATGCCTTCGCAGTAAGTTCGGACTTGGGAGAGAAGATGCAGCGCTTAGTTGATAGTATGCTTGTGAAGCCAAAGAAATTTATGGACATTGACAAAGAAGAAGTTAGTAAAGCAAGAAATAAAGGCACAAAAATGGATGAAATGTTTTCAAAATGGGCTATTGTCAGGGTCGGGAATTAGGAGTTTGTTATGCAAAGACGAGTAGTCATCACAGGGCTAGGGATTGTTTCCTGTATTGGGAATAACAAAGAAGAAGTTCTTTCATCACTAAAAGCTGGAAAATCCGGTATTACTTTCTCGCCGGAATATGCCGAAATGGGCTTCCGATCACAAGTGCACGGCAAGCCTGATATTGTCTTTTCCGATCATATTGATAAGCGTTTATTGCGCTTTATGGGGGATACGGCGGCTTATAATCACTTGGCAATGGAACAAGCTATTGCGGACTCTGGCCTTGAAGAAAGTGAAATCAGTCACGAGCTCACAGGGATCATTATGGGCTCTGGCGGTCCGTCAACCAGATCACAAGTACAAGCCGCAGATATTGCGCGCGATAAGGGACCAAAGCGCGTTGGGCCTTTTGCTGTGCCAAAATGTATGAGTTCAACATGCTCGGCGACGATAGCAACAAATTTTAAAATCAAAGGCATTAATTATTCAATTTCTTCAGCTTGCTCTACCTCGGCACATTGTATCGGTAATGCCACAGAGCAAATCCAGTGGGGTAAGCAGGATATTGTTTTTGCAGGAGGGGCAGAAGAGCTAGACTGGTCGCTTTCTGTGCTCTTCGATGCGATGGGCGCTATGTCGTCTAATTACAATGATACACCTGATCGCGCAGCCAGAGCCTATGATGCTAATCGTGACGGCTTTGTAATTGCTGGCGGCGGTGGCGTAGTTGTTCTGGAAGAGCTTGAACATGCCAAGGCCAGAGGCGCAAAAATTTATGGTGAAGTGACCGGATATGGTGCAACAAGTGATGGGCATGACATGGTCGCCCCAAGTGGCGAAGGCGCAGTGCGCTGTATGAAGCAAGCGCTTGCGACCGTGAAAACACCTGTGACCTATATCAATTCGCATGGTACTTCGACACCTGTCGGAGATATCACAGAAGTGAACGCCATCAAGGAAGTTTTTGGATCTATGGATCGGGATATCCCGCATATCAGTGCAACAAAATCCATGACGGGGCACTCCCTAGGTGCAACAGGCGTGCAAGAAGCCATATACAGTCTTTTGATGATGGAAAACAACTTTGTCGCGCCAAGCATTAATGTTGAAGATAGGGATGAAGGCGCCAAGGATGTGCCAATTGCCACAACCCGAATTGATGACGTGCAGCATGAAACCGTAATATCAAATAGCTTCGGCTTTGGCGGTACGAACTGCACATTGGCGATGAGCCGTTATAAGGATTAAATTTGTGACGATTAGTTTTGATGATTTTCTAAAAGTCGATATCAGAGCCGGAAAAATTATTGATGTGCAGGATTTCCCCGAGGCTAGAAAACCTGCTATCAAGCTTTTTATCGATTTTGGTAAGGAAATTGGACAAAAGAAATCCTCAGCACAGATTACAAAACATTATTCAAAAGATAAATTATTGGGAAAAACAGTTCTGGCGGTTGTGAATTTTGAACCACGTCAAATTGGGCCATTTATGTCCGAGGTTCTAACACTAGGCGTGCCGGATCAGGATAACGAAGTTGTATTGATCTCACCGGATCAGGACATACCTCTGGGCGGACGCTTATTTTAATACGAAGGAAAAAAACTATGAGTGATCTTATGAAGGGCAAGCGCGGACTGATAATGGGTGTGGCCAATGACCATTCTATTGCATGGGGTATGGCCAGCGCATTGCACGACGCAGGTGCAGAGCTAGCTTTTACCTATCAGGGCGAAGCCTTTGGCAAGCGCGTAAAGCCATTAGCCGAAAGCATTGGCTCCAAGATTGTCATTGATTGCGATGTTTCTAAAGAAGATAATCTCGACAGCTTGTTTGAAACTTTGAAGAAAGAATGGGGACGTCTGGATTTTGTGGTTCATGCGATAGCCTATTCCAATAAGGATGAGCTACAAGGTCGCTATGTTGATACAAGTCTCGATAACTTCCTCAAGACCATGCATATATCCTGCTATTCTTTTACTTCGATCATGCGTCGCGCCAAGGAGCTTATGCCCGAGGAGGGCGGCACAGGCATAACGCTAAGTTATTATGGCGCAGAAAAAGTTATGCCGAATTATAACGTCATGGGCGTCGCCAAAGCAGCGCTCGAGGCATCTGTACGATATCTGGCGGCTGATCTCGGCCCTGAGGGTATACGCGTTAATGCTATTTCGGCTGGGCCAATGCGGACGCTGGCAGGTGCGGTTATTGGCGGATCACGCACAACATATAAATATAACAAATTGACTGCGCCTTTACGCCGCCCCGTTGAACTAGATGAGCTAGGAAAGACAGGACTATATTTGCTGTCTGATATGTCATCTGCCGTCACCGGAGAAATCCATTATGTAGATTGCGGTTATAATGCTGTGGGTATGATCCCACATGATGAGATTAAAAACTTAGTCTAAAATATTATGGTCAGCGCATCAAAAAAATCAGATAATAATACAATTTATACTTGGCTGGAAAAAGTAAAAGAACGCCCGGATATGTTTTTCCAATCACTTGGGGATTTGGAATGTACAATTTCTGGTTACTATACAGCCCTTCAAATGAAAAAAATTGTTGAAAATGTACCACCATTGACAGAGCATTTTAGAACATGGCTTAGGTATAAGACAGGATGGTCAATGTCGTGTGGCTGGGCTTATGCCATAGAAGAAAACATACAAGGAAGAGAAAATCAAAGAAAAACTTTCTTTTACAAAGTTGCTGAATACCAGCAATTAATACCCATAATAATATGCAGCGTGTCTCTTCTCGAGCATCATGTGCCCACTGGCAAACGGATTATAATTGGAACAAACGGACGTATGAATAAGCCACAGAAAATTGATATTATGTCCTATCAAACATCACTATTTCATTTTTTAAGATTCCATTACGAAGATAGTATGGTTGATAGCGATATTCTTATGAAAACAGATGGTACTCATGATACAACTATTGAATTTGCCAAGTTATGGGTCAAGGGTGAGTTTCAGGTAAAAGATCAAGAATGGAACTCGCAGCTATAAGCTCAAAAAAGTTTTCATAAAAAAATTGCATCTTTTTTATATTTTCGATAGTGTTCCTCAGCCTAGAGAATTAAGTATAACATTATCGAGTAAAAGAGAGTAATTATAACATTTTTTTCAAGACATGGCTGTGGCGGACACAGACACTTTAATCCTTGTAGATCAAAGCACGAACATAAGCACGAACAATATAAAGACGTGTTTGTAAATGTATTTACAACAGTTTGGGGGGCATTAGCACCTGTTACGCTTCTAGGAACATCTGGTAGTGATCTTATCGAAGGTACTACAGGTGACGATGTAGCATCTGGTGGTTCTGGTGATGATATTATTAAGACATTTGTTGGCAATGATCTGATTTTTGGAGGTTCTGGCAATGACATCCTGAGCGGTGGTTCGGGCGATGACATCGTATTTGGTGGTCGTGGTGATGACCTCATTGAGCCAGGCCCAGGCAATGACATTTTGTTCGGCGGCAAAGGTGATGATGAAATCCGCGGTGGCTCCGATGATGATATTATCTTTGGCGGTAAAGGTAACGATTATGTTCAAGCTGGCCCCGGTGAAGATTATGTTTTCGGCGGCAAAGGTGATGATGACCTTCATGGTGGTTCCGATGACGACCATGTTCTGGGCGGTAAAGGCAATGATTACATTTCCGGTGGTCAAGGTGATGATATCCTTTGCGGTGGAAAAGGCAATGACACAATCGTAGGAAATACAGGCAATGACACACTATACGGTGAACATGGCCGTGATATCCTTATGGGAAGTTCAGGTGAAGATATACTCTATGGTGGTCATGGTAATGACACGCTATATGGCGGTTATGACTATGAAACATCAAACACAGGTGATGATTATCTGAACGGTGGTCATGGTTGTGATACGCTAACTGGTGGCGATGGCGCAGATACTTTTGCATTTGGTTGCAGACCCGGCTTTGACACTGTCACAGACTTCAGCTTTGAAGAAGGCGATAAGATTGACATCTCTGATCTGCTATCAGGCTTCGATGCATTGACAGACGCTATCACAGATTTCGTTAAGTTTGTTGATTATGGCGATGATACCATTATGAAGGTCAATCATGATGGTATAGGCAATGGTTTCCAGAAGATCGCAATTTTTGAAGACACAGATTTCTCTTCTGTTGATCTTAATGATCTTGTCGATAACGGTACAATTATCGTTTAAGACGTGAAAATATAAAAATAATCAAAAGCGGCGTTCCTTTTCGCCGCTTTTTTTAATGCACGGAGAAAACGCCTTCTTGCAGGGCATCGGGGCAGTCACTAAAGAACCCGTCCACGCCCCAGCTTTGGAGAATGCGCGCTTGATCGGGGTTGTTTACCGTATAGGCTAAAACAAGTTTTTCCATATCCATAATGGTTTCAACTTGCTCACGGGTGACATGTTCCGCGTTCACATTGACGCTAGATACTTGTAGGTAATCTGCAAGCTCTGCCCAGTTCTCTGGCCATTCCTCGGGCAATAATAGTCCGCGATGCCAATCATTGGCAATATCATGGGCTACTTCCAGACTGACATGCTGGAAGGAGGAGATCAGTAAACGATCATGATCATCCCAAATCGTAGAAAGTAAATCCAGAGCGACTTCGGCAGTTTCCTTCTCACGCCCTGGACAAGGCTTGATTTCAAGATTTAGGCCCATATCACGATCAATCAGAACTTCTAAGGCTTCTTCAAGGGTTGGTATTTGAATTCCAATAAAACTCTCACCAAACCAGCTTCCGCATTCAAGGTCTTTTAGCTCTTTATAGGTGCGATCTGCCATGTTGCCTGTGCCATTCGTTGTCCGGTCAAGCGTATCGTCATGGAAGATGATGGGTACTTCATCCTTGGTTAGCTTTACATCCAGTTCCACCCAGTCAATATCCATATCCGCAGCGGTATGAATGCCTTCTAATGTATTTTCTGGTGCATAAGCCGCACACCCTCGGTGGCCAATAATTTTAGGAAGTTTAAGCGGCATTGTTTACGGCCTTTTCTTTTTGTTTACTCCAAAGCTTCAGCATTTCATTCAAGGTCATATCACCAAAGGATTTGCCTTGTATCCTTAAGTCATGTTCCATGCCTTTAAAGCGTGTTTCAAATTTATTGTTACATTGTCGCAAGGATTCCTCGGCATTTAAACCCAAAACACGTCCGATATTTGCAATCACAAACAACACATCGCCAAGCTCTTCAAAAATATGGTTTTCATCTCTTTTTGCACAAGCCTCTTTAAGTTCTGATAATTCTTCTTCAAGCTTGGTAAAAACATCAGATAATTCCGTCCATTCAAAACCAACCTTCGCTGCTTTTTTCTGAAGTTTTTGTGCCTTTAGCAAAGCGGGCAGGGTGGTCGTCACACCATCCAGAGCGCTGTCCGTAGGTTTTTTCTCTGCCTTTTTTTGCTGCTCCCAGATTTGATTGACGTCCGAGGCACTCGCGGCATCTTTATCACCAAAAACATGTGGGTGACGAGAAATCATTTTGGACGTTACGTCATGGATAACATTATGAATATCAAATGCGCCAATCTCACTGGCCATTTGCGCATGGTATATTGGCTGGAACAGTAAGTCTCCAAGTTCTTCGCGCAGGTCTCTTATATCGTCACGGTCAATAGCATCAGCCACCTCATAGGCTTCTTCTAACGTGTAGGGGGCTATGGATTTGAAATCCTGTTCTAGATCCCAAGGGCAACCACCTTCAGGATCGCGCAGCGCTGCCATAACCTCAATCAGATCATCCAATGTGTAATGTTCTCTGGTCTTCATGATTTTTCTTATAGATCAAAATTGACGGAGGGTATAGGTATTATTTAGGGACTAGGTTGGTTAGGAGAGTTATCCTCTTCCTCTTCTTCCTCAATTTCTGAATCTGTCTCTACAGCTTGTTTTCTTGCAACCGTGTCTTCAAGTTGTAGATACCTATCATATTGATAGGCTTGCTTACTTCGCTTACCTGTTATTTTTTTATGTAAGGAATCAAGATTATGACCTAAATGTGCCCAAGGCTCTAACGCCAGAGATATCGATAGGGCGCTAACAGCAAATTTTATGTTATCCGGACTCATTTCGCCTTGCATAAGGCTTTCAGGGTCAAAGAGATGTGCTGCTTCAACAGCATGTCCACTAATAAACATGGTTTCCATGCCATATCGTCCAATTTCAAATTTAGATCCGGCAATATTTTTTCTAATAGATTGGCGTGTCTGGCGAAGCTCATGTGTAAATTCTTCATCGGACTTTGCAATTAATGATGTTTTATCTTTACCAAGTGATAATTCATGAAAATGCGGTCTTTGTTTATTTCTGTGTCGGACTTCATTATTGAATATTTTGTATGTAAAGGGAGCCTGAACAATTCTAACAGCCCCAACGCCAATATGATGCCAGAATTCCGGCTTGAAGGGGTTTTTAATAGAGTCTTTTCCTAGATTAAATGTAAGATCAACGGTGTTGAGCGCTAATTTTCTAGTAGCATCCAAAAGCTTGATCGGTGATAAGGCTATTTTTTTTGCAGCCTCAACTTTGTTGCTTTTAAGGTAATCACTTACATCTTCAACGCGTTGTTTAAAATGTCCTTGCTTGGTAAAAATACGGCGTGTTTCTATGATATTATTAAATAAATCCTCAGGATAAGCTCTTAAGTCTTGTTCGGATAGATTTTCAAATAAAAGACCTTGCCCATGCATCTTGTTTTCAAGCGTCTTGAGGGCTTCTTCTTCCCCGGCAGTTTCAGAAAGCTGCTGATATTTATCCTCCATACTCAAGAGCTTCATAAAACGCATGAAATTTAAACCTGCTTCACCAGCAAAGCTAACAACCAGACCGCCGCCACCAATGGCTGATTGGATAATATTAGGGTTAGGAGTCTCAGCGGCCATATAAAACGTAGGGGCATTAGATGCGCCTTCATAAAGTCCTGCTTTCAGGGCGGATCCAATATTATCCCAGTAATGCATCATAGCACGCTTTAGTAGCCTGTGCGCTTCCTTACCTGTAATATGTTTGCCAATTTGAAGGCTTGCTTTATCCTGACTAGAAGCCTTGGCTATCCGTCTTTTGGCTTGCTGTCTTTCCAATAACTTGGCCGTTTCCTCCGGAACCTGGTCAATCGCAGATGTATCAAAAGCTTTACTTAGATTTTGCCTGAAGAGCTTTTTAAGACTTCTGCTTGTTTTGGGTTGTAGTTCTAAACCAACACCGGCCATATCATGTGTCAAATTTTTAACGGCTATTGCAATAGAAGGCGGTGGAACATCCTGATCTTTTTCTATAGTTTCAAAGCGGATTTTCTCTTTATCATGTTTATCTGGCTCAAAGACAAAGCATTCCATATCATCTAAAAGATTATAAAAAACCTTGCGCGGCAAATATACATCACTTTGATGAAGGTCGTGTATAAAGTTTCTAAGAGATAAAAGCATTTGCTCATGCGCCGAGCAAAACTCGTAACTATGGTCTTCGTTACTGCCCTTAACAGTAAGACCCATAATATAAATTTCTGGACTTTCCGGTTTTTCGTCCTGCGTATCACTCATTATTTTTATCCCGCTTCTGTATAGTAATTTTAGGCTACTTAGCTTTTGACTGTCAAATTATATCTAATCATATAGATAAAAGGATAATTTTCTCTTGAAAAAGGCCGGATGATCACGTATGTTCCGCTTCACCTTAAAACTCTATTACGCGCCCGTAGCTCAGCTGGATAGAGCGCCTGACTACGGATCAGGAGGTCAGGGGTTCGAATCCTCTCGGGCGCGCCATATCATAATCTGGGTCGCAGATTGCCCCTAACACCTTGAACGGTAAGGTGAAATCAGGGGTTCGAAAACCCATATTACGGTGATACGGAACATTCCCCTTGAAAAGGAGTTTGAGGGCAGTTCTCCGGTCACTGAGCTTCCTCGAAGCCCAGAGTTTGTAAGGGTTTCCAAGATATTCAAAAGAGGTTCGAAAAGTTTTATCGAAGTCCGGCTGGGCTTGGTCAAAACGCTCCAGTTTTTCACCCAATTCAATCTTCTCATGTTCCAGCTTTTGAATCTTAGCCTCATAGGCTTTGATCACAGTGCCATTCTCGGCATCTACAATCCGCTCCAGCAGATTATCGATCTTGCCTGAGACCGCCGTAATTTGGCTCTCAATGGCTTTCTTATCCTTGAACTGCATAGAGGCGCGATCATCCCAAACCTTCCGGAAAAGCGTAAGAACAGCCTTGAATAGCGCCTCGGTAGGTCTGGCGCTTTTGATAAGCTCTGCAAATTCACCTTCTAGCTTTTCCCTCGGGATAGATTTCCGGTAATCGGGGCAGCCTTTCTTGAAGCACATGTAATAGGGGTATTTGCGGCTTTTACCCTTTGACCAGCAAGAGGTCATCGGGTGATCGCAGCTTCCGCATGTCACAACGCCTCTAAGCGGAAAGTCTTCACGGCTATCCTTGCGAACCACCACTTTGGGCTGCTTACCATCTAGCCTCTCCTGAATTTTCCTGTAGGTCTCGAAACTGATCAGAGCTTCGTGTTTGCCTTTCTGGAGCGAAATCCCCCATTTAGGCGCATCAATAAAGCCTGCATAGACAGACCTGCGCAAGAGATTGGTCACGCGCTGGAAATGGACTAGCCCATCACGGCCTCTGGGGTAATGGGGGGAGGCTTCCAAGAACCGCTTCACTTCGCTTTGCGTGGACAGACGGCCCGAGGCAAACCCCTCAAGAGCTTCCCGCACCACGGAGGCCACAGGCTCATCAAGAACCAGAACCTTACCGGAATGCCCTGATACGCGGTCATAGCGATAGCCTACAGGCGCATCAAAGCACCAATAGCCGTTTTTGGTTCTGGCCATCATCCTGTTTTTGGTTTGCTCGGCATTCTTCTGGCGCTGATGCTGGGACACACTGGCGAGCATATTTTCCACAAGAATAGAGTCTGAATCTTCGCCAAACTCTATAGAAGGAGATTCCAGTTTACCTCTGGCATTCTTGATCGCCATACGGAGCTTGATATGGGATTCAACATCCCGTGCAAGGCGGCTAATATCATCAATAATGACAACATGCTCCTGCTTTTGCTTACTCAAATACCGCAACATATTTTGCATCTGAATGCGGTTCAACAAAGCACCGGTTAATCCCTTCTCATGGAAAACCTCTACAACCTCATAGCCACGATACTTGGCGTAGTCTCGGCATCTGGTTTCTTGAGAGGCAAGCCCCGATCCTCTGGTCAGTTGCGTCGGGTCGGAAACCCTGCAATATATAACGGCTTTTTGTTGTTCCATAGTGCCTCTCTATACATGTTTGTTGCCATCAGAGACTTTGTTAAGCATTGCTTTATTTTTACGTCTCTCTGATTCTATCCATCTGTGGCTGGCAGGCAAAAGCTTTTCTTCATCTTCTCCACAAGCTTGTTGTACCGGGTGTTTTCCAAAAGCCTGATCAATATGGTTTTCTATGAAGAGCAGTAGAGTCTCAAGCATTTCGCGCTTTTCCTCGACACTCATATCAAACTCATCAAGGAGCGGCAGGTGTTCTTCAATATCCGGTCTCATGGGCATATTTCGAATGCACGGCAAAACGCCAAGGCACATTCGCCTTTCTTTAGTAATAGGTAAGGGAATTTTTATCATCCACGCATCATGAACGTGGGAAACAGATAAACGCGTTGGCAGATATTTATTCTTCTTCTAACCGCCTTAGTGCAGGCACAACTATCGCGTTTATGACTATAGGAAATACAGAAATGTTCTTGTTTTGTCCAGAAAAAAATTATGGGCCGTCATCTAAATCTAATTTAGACGCACCTAGTTCTATCGGAGCTTCTGTGTGCCAACGATCATTTATACGCTCACTTAAACGTTCGCTTCCCCCGATAAGAACTAAGTCTAAAGAATCTCTTCCTAGGCTATCTCTATGTCGAACAGAGATATCTGTATTATCTAGAAGAAAATTAGCTATATCTTCATGTAGGGTAATAATTGCGACTTGAAGTGCATTTTGAAGAAGTTCATTTTTATCTTTGATACAAGAAGGGTCTTCGTGAAGGAGTGATTTAACTTTTGGTAAATCACCATTTTCAACGGCAGTGATCAAGTCTGAGGGCATCCATTCCCCGTTTCTATTAGAGTTACTTGATTGATCTTTATCTAGCATATTGATTACTTAGTCAACCACTTAAAAAATTTGAGAATATTGTGTTTGCCTTGCTAAATATCAAATGATTTTCTTTGTCTTTTTTTATCCTGATTAATGAGCCATATAGTGAAGTGTGAAATTCAGATTCGTCTGAAAAATCGTCTACATCGTAAAATCCATTTTCGGAAAAAAACATATTCGAGTTTACCAAAAATTGATCTGTCAGACCTATTATTTTGTTAGAGTTTAAAGAAAAGCTTATGAATAACGGAGTAGAGCTTTTCCAATGTTGCATAAAAACAAACTTATTCTTAAGAGAATAAGTTCCGAAATGTAAGTGGGTTTTCTCTGCGTCAGAGAAAAGTATAGCTATTTGTGATGACCAGTCTCCCCGTGATTTAACCGCCAGATAAAAATTGTAATCAGAATATTGATTCATTTCTGATGACGTGTGGCGGTTAATAGATTTGCTTGGATTAAAATTTATCTTATAGAGTGTTTTTTCATCTATAGAGTCTAGAGTGTCTAAGCTCTTCATCGAATTGTTCGAAATTATTTCTGATCCGGAAAGAATTTTGGATATGCTTCCTGAGAAAAAAATATCTAGTGCGCTCTCTAGAATTCTTATGTTTTCTTTAAATGATATTTTTGCTAATGATTCGTGACAGTTTTTAAGGACAAAGCTTTCTATGAGAATGAATAAATCCGGATCGTCAATTCCTTTTGACTTCCCTGATTTTATATTCTCTATTTTTTTGTAGAATCGCTCGTAAATGTCGTCATATGAATGGCTGGAAGATGAATAAAATTCTTCGATTATTCTCTTTGGCTTTCCTAATTCCGTTTCGGCTAAATTAATAAACTCTATAAATATCTTTAATACTGCAATTCGATATTTAGTCGAGTATCTCTTATAAAAATCCAAAGACTTTTGGCTCAGCCTCTTGGATTGTTCTGGTTCACCAGTCTTGGTCATTTAGAGCTTGTCAACTTTACATGAGATTAGGGAGTTCCTAGGGAAACCTGCGGTATACCTACTGAGCGGGATTGGCTGGTTTTTGGACAATAAGAAGCGGTTATAGCGAAGTCTTATTGTCCATAGGAGTTTAGTCATGATACCACGCATAGAAAATGTCATTAAGGCCGGAGGTTCGCCCCAAACAGGGTGCCAGTACTGGGAAAGCCTCTGGGCGAGTGTCAAAGGCTCTGATCTGACCATCCGGTTATTGGATAGTCAGGAAGTCATGAAGCCGGAAACTTATACCTCAATCTGGCAGGATTATAGGGATATGGGGTTATCGTCTAATGGCGTCCTGAACTTTCAAGAGGCCATGATCTACTACTTCCCTGGCAAGATATTATCCCCGCATGGTGATTTCGAAGTACCCAAACCCTGTGTACACGAGGTTTGGGGGGATCGCCGGAATGTTACTAATTTCCGTCAGGAGGAAGGCGGTCTGCCGCGTCGGATCAGCCGCCATCCATACCGGATTGTGATTTCCAGACTGGCCCTTGATATCAGGGATGTGCTGATGAACCTGCATCCGGCCCCGACCGATACACTCCATTAATATCCGGCCCCATCCTGTTTCCCACCTTCACCTTAAAACTTTCATAGCCTGACTTCTCATGTAATACATTCACGAGGAGATCAGGCTTATGGGTAAGTCCACCATCCCAAAGGGGGCCGCCACAAAGCTGGTGGCGGCCACCAAAAATGTTCCAAAACCGCTCTTGCCGGACACATCATCCAAATTCATCCGCATCATTTTGCATTACCCAGATGTTGCAGAAGGCGCAAAAATTTTGGCCGAACAAGCCGGATTGCAATTTGATATCAAGGACGGCGCGGATATTGAAACCCTCAAGCTCGATCAAACAGAGCTGGATAAGCGCTATAAGTCCTCGCTGGACCGTCTGAATGTGCTGGAGGCCAAGCGCAACGCCAGCAAGGAATACATCAAATCCGGCAGCGAAGGAAAGCGAGAAGGATTTTTGCACTGGAAATCCATTGACCAGTTTTCGGCCATTTTGATCTATCTGGTGCTTATCGCTGTTCTAATCATGGGGGCGGCAAATATCTATGCCAATCTCATGGCAAGCGGCACCAGTATTTTCATCGAGCAACCCTGGCTCGCTATCTCTTTATCCATGCTCATGCCAGCAGGCAGCACGGCCCTTAAATTCATCTCTGGTATTTTCGAGCACAGCAAGGGAAAAAAACGCTATGCGCTTTTCATTTATGTCTTGGCGACAACGCTGTTTTGCCTCTGGAGTATTTTCTTCGCCCAAAACTTCACAGGCGTGGCCGGAGAGATTGACTGGGATAGTTTCGGTGAAGGTGATAGTGGTAAAGGCCCAATTCTGGTCTGGCTGCAACTCGCAACAGAAATTGCCGTGGCTGGTGCGCTGTTTATGGCCGCCGAAGAAATCCATCATAAATATGCGCCGGATCACTTTATCCGTAGTCCCGAATATATCGAAGCTGCCAGAGTCTATGAAGCGCATTTAAAAGAGCATCGCATTCTTCAAGAACAGCGCAACACCACCCATTCCAAAATCATCGCCCTCGAAAAATCCCGTCAGGCTTTCATTAATGAAGCCTTAGCTGAGTTCTTTGCCCTGCGATCAAAACTCAATGCGATGAATAATTTTTAAAGCCGGAGGAATACCCCATGAAACTTTCAATTCTTAATGTGTTAACGATTTTTCTCCTGATCTCCTGCACACCCGCTATGGCCTATGATGCGGTGTTTGTGTTTTCCAAGAGACAGTCACAGGAAGAGGCTGCCGCGCAAGTCAAAGCAGTGCTCCAATATCTAACAAGACAGCAAGCGGGCTATGAGGCGCTATTCATTGATGGCTCCAAGCTGAAAACGCTAGGGGCTTACAAAAACCCCGAAAAATCTGCCTATAACAGCCCCAAAGCGCGATTGAAGATCAATGGCAAGGCCGTCAAATCCCTGATGGATTTTGCCAATGCGACATCGACAGTCTGGCTGGATAAAAATGATGAGGATTACGGCAGCTTAAATATCCCGCAAGCCCTGCGCTTGGCTGCCGGGAACCGAAAGGATAATGACGCGGTAGATATTATCCTGATTGGTTCGCCGCTTTATCTGACTTCAAGTGATTATAATTTCTCCATGAAAGAGGGGCGCATTCCCTCTGATGGTCACTTGAATGTCTCGCGGGCCGTATCGCCCTATGGCACGGCTGACCAGCCGGATTTGCTGCAACATATGCGGGTACATTTTCTTGTGCCGGAAAAATTCATTCATAAAGAAAGCCGCTACAGATTTTATCTGGAGCGCTTCTGGACGCTTTATGTTGAAAAACTAGGCGGCACGCTGATCAGCTTCACCCATGATTGGCCTAGTATTATTTATGCACTGGAAAACAACACCGCGCCAAAGTCTCATGCATATGAGCTTGATCCTACACCAAAGCTTGAAATGATCTACTTCATGAGTGGTGCGCGTCATTCCTCAATCTTTGACCGCAAGCTCGATACCATCTATCAGCGCGGGGCTGATATCACGAATGCCCGTAAGGTTATGATCGGCATCAAGTGGGATTGCATGTGCGATATTGACCTTTATGCGCGGCCCTTTAAAGGCGCGCCCATCCTGTCTTTTTATAACTCGAAAACACCGCAAGGCCGCCATTACAAAGAGCATGTGATTTCCGACAAGGCAGAGCTGGCTTTCGAGATCATTACATTTGACGTGCCCGTTGATCTTACAAAGCTGGAAATCCTGATCAATTATTTTGGTGGTCAGACAAGAACGCCAGTCAAAGGTGAAATCCGACTTGCCGTCAATAGTGAAGTCTATGCCAGAGAATTCTATATCGAAGGCAAGAAAGGCTATTCTAGCGAAGGTATTCTCGAGAGTTTTGAGAGTAGGAAAGCTGCGAACCGCTATATCCGGCTCTTTGATCCGGTAGAAATCGTGACAAAGCCCGATGAGTGGTTTTAAGGCCCATGCGCCAGCGTCCAAACCCTTTTCGCCTGATACTGGTTACCATCCTGCTGAGCTATGCCACAAACTACACATGGGGCTGGCGGGATAGTGACTGGTATCCAATCCCGTACATGTTGGCCTTCTTTCTGGCTTGTGCGTTTTTGCAAATCCTGCTTCTTATTCTTCATCTCATCTATAAAGGCGTGCGCTACTGGTTTTTATTCCGGCCCAAAGGCTATGGCGGTACAGCAAGCTTTGCCAATTCCAAAGAGCTTGAAAAAACAGGACTGCATGAAAATCAGGGCTTTCTGGTTGGTCTGGATGAGCGTAAAAAACCAGTTTTTGCCGAAATTGAATCCAGTGGCTATGTGCTATCCCCAGCCGGAGGCGGCAAGACCATAGGCTTTGTTATTCCGGCGCTGTGCTGGATTGCCATGTCTATGATTGTGCCGGATTTTAAAGGCACTCTGGCGGTAATGACGGCGAAATACCGCAAGAAAAAATTCAAACATAATTGCCTTACCATCAACCCCGCCGGGTTGCATCAAGATATTCTGGGTAATGGCGTGTCCTATAACCCGCTGATCATTTTAATCGAGAGCTGGAATGATCCGGCGCGTCATATCTATGTGATGGATGATGCGCGGGCCATGGCAAAGCAAATCTCGCCTGACCCGCCCCATAAAGATGGCAATCAATATTTCCGCAATGGTGCGCGTAAATATCTGGTCTTTGCTTTTCTCTATGTGGTGATTTTCAAAGAGAAGAAAACCCTCACGGAGTGCCTTGCTTTACTCAGTGATGAAGAAGCCTTAAATGCTGCGCTGGAAGCATCTAAGAATAGCCGTGCCCTTAATGGCGATCTTTCCCTTCTGGCCAAGGATATTCTAACCAAGAAGGAAAAAGGCAAGGCCGAGCAGCTTGAATCTTTCCGTGAAGGCGCTGTACAAGCACTGGAAATCTATTCTCCAAGCGGCACACTGGCGAAGGTCACTGATCAATGCGATTTCCGCTTCTCGGAGTTGCGCCTTAAGAAATTAACCATCTATTTAATTGCCGATCCTACGCGTCAAAGTGTCTATGCGCCGTGGCTCGGCTTGCTGTTCTGGTGTGCGATCACGGAACTCATTAGAAACCCTGCGGGGGAGGAAGTCTGTCTGCTCTGTGATGAAGCCACGAATTTTCGCATTGAAGGCTTACCCTCTCTTTTAACTATGGCGCGGGAATACAGGCTGATCATGTGGCTGATCCTGCAAGAGCTGGAAATGTGGCGGTTTCTCTATGGGCCGGAAGCTCTGGAAACCCTGCAATCTCAAAGCGAGGCCAAGTTACTGATGGGCCTGCGCTCGCCAAGTGCCTGCCGCATGGCATCCGAATTACTCGGGGAGGAATCCATCAAAACCAAGAACTACTCAATCGGTGCATCCATTCTTGATCCGATCAATCGCAGCGTCCATGAACAATCCCGCAAGCTTAAAACCCCTGATGAGATGCGCCGCGAAGTCAAATCCGTCCTGATCTACCGCAAAGCCAAGGCCGCTTTACTCGATCCTATCGGCTATCACGAAATTGCCCCTTGGAAGGCTCAAGTCGGCATAAACCCGCTATTCGGCAAGAAGTTCAAAGGCAAGACCAGACTACGTGTGACATAGGCTTCAAAGTCTTCCGGTTTTTGGATTTTTTAACCTATTGATTTATATGGGTATTATTTGATAATTAAGAGGGAAATTAAAAAAAGACTCGCATAGAGTAGTAAAATGTTATAAATAGCGCTGTGTGACATCCCTGTTGCTGCGAGATTAAATGGACATTGTAGAATACCTTAAAGAGCATGGAGCCTGCTATTCCCCACAACTCATCCGCCTGCTTGAAGCAAGTGGTTGTAGTAAGTCCACTGCCAGAAAACGTATATCAAGAGCTGTTGGCAGCGGGCAGGTCAGGCGCTTGCGGGGAATAAGCTTTCCCAAACAGGCCAGCTTCCTTTATCTGGAATCAACATTCAATACGCCCGAATTTTGGGATGTATTGATGCAGGTGATTGATAATGAGTGTCCTGCATATTCTACCGCCATACATGCTTTAAGGGCCACTGGTGGTATTGTTAAGACCCGTCATTTCCCGATCATTTCCGGCTCGCCGATTGCCCAATCAGGACAGATTTCCTCGGATGCAGTATTGGAAAGGCTTGAGGCTATCGACCTGTTAAAGACCAGAGAGTATGCCGAGTTCGGAGAGTGCATCACGTTCAATTCGGGTGTTGCCTTTTCCCCCCGCATTTCAGAAATGGAGTTCAGAGCCAGAGCGCTTGCAGATAATATCCTCTTATCTGCTGTTCGTGACTGGGCTAAAAAGGTCAATCTGGTCAGTTATAACGCCGTTCAATGCAGGGATGATAAACCCGAATTGCCGCGCGTCGGAACGTTTAACTGGGATTTAACTGGCCCCAGCTACATAAGACCGTTCATGCGGCAATCTGCTGGCGGAAAGGTTTCCGGAGGGTTTTTCGTCTGCGATGTCATGGTAGATACGGTTCTGGACGAAAAATCTATAAAAGCCTATATCAGAAAGTGTAAGTTGACCTCATATCTTAAGAAGCTTTCCCCCATTTTGTTCTGCCTTGTGGCTCGTGGTTTTACGCCCGAAGCATTCAAGCTAGCACGATCCGAGGGGATCATGGCCTGCACGACCGAAAATCTATTCGGGAAAGATGTGGCAGAGGGACTTTCTTCATTAATCTCTACGCTCACCCGTCTGGCAGAAATGGCTGTACATCGCCCCGAAGTTGTTGATGAATTATTCAAAAAACTAGGTCATATCGAGGGGGCGGCCAGTAACATACGCGGCGCAATGTTCGAGCTTCTGGTCGGTCATTGTGTCAAGAAGCTTGATGATGGCCTCATAGATATCGGCAAGACTGTTTATGATCTTGAAACGGGCAAGGAATATGAAATTGATGTGTTTCGCTACAAGGAAAACGGAGATGTCTGGATATATGAATGTAAAGCACATCAGCCAACCGAGCAGGTAAAACTAGAAGATGTGGAATACTGGTGTACGCAGCGCGTGGCACCACTTTATAGAATAATGCGAAAAGAACATCGATTTCGGGAAAGCCGATTTCATTTTGAATTCTGGACGTGCGGTACATTTACGCCAGAGGCTAAAGCATATTTAGATGATTTATCCAAAAAAACGAAACGCTATTATATCGGTTATAAAGACGGTCAGGCCGTTCGGGATCACATCAAGTCCATAAAGCCAAAATCTGTTCTAAAAATGTTTGACGAGCATTTTTATAGACATCCCTTCTCGAAGGTCGAGCAAGTCTACATAAAAGAAGCGAAAAAATTAGCCAGCGCATCGACGTCGCCAGCCATACCTGATTTTCTTCTTCCTTCCCCACAAGATTAAGACTTTAACCTTTAGTCAGTGCATTTTTAGCACGATACCAACTTTTCTTCATATCCTTGTCTTGTGTGATGTTCAGTCACGCCATATCTCTTTTTCGAAAGCGCGCCGGAAACAAAAATCTCCAGCCTTGTTGTGACACTACCGATCAGGCGGTCATCATCAAATCATCCCCCAATCTTCCTTCGCTTCGCTCCGTGCAGATCGGGTGGTTCCCCCTGATTTGACACTGCCCTTATTCCTGAATCGGTTTTTCCCGTGTCACAGGCTGGAAATTCATCCGGCCCTAAACACTCGAAAAGGAAAAAACCATGACAACTGAAAACAACACTCAAAACAAAGGCAATACCAAGCCAACCCATAATATCTGCAAAAGCGTAGGACATGGCAAGAATTCAAGCCTTGAGACTATCGGCGCAGCCTGGAGCAGAGATGATGGCGGTTTGTATATCAAGCTTCACGGCACACAAATCATCGAGGGCGGATTTTACGCCTTTCCGATCAACAAGGACGAAAACGGGGCTGGCCAATAGGCCGCCCCTTACCCAAGGAAAGGATAAGATCATGATTACCAAATCATTAGTCGAAGAAAAAGACAGGCTTAATTTTTTGCCGCACTATTTCGGAGAGAATTATCTCAGATATGAACTGCTTGTTTTCCTCTTCGCAGACAAATTCTGCGATGAATATCACGGCGGTTATTGGGACTTTTATCATCTCTCGAATAGTTGTCCGCTTATGGTTCTCAGTAGTGAGAGCTGCCACAAGGTGGTCAATGACATGAATTTCTTTACGGACGCCATGTCCAGCGAAGCTATGAGTGTCGGTGTAAACATCTTTGCAATGTATGCATTATTGGAAGAGACGCGTGATAGTGATCTCATCCACTATTACCGCACTTTAAAGGAGTTTGCATCAGAGCATATCGAAGCCTCAAAAATTATGCGCTTCATAGATTGACCACTTAGCCCCGTACCATATCTTACTTGGTGCGGGGCTTATTTTATAACTCATAATGGCGGCTGCTTTCGGTAGGGCAAATCAAAGCCCCCAGCCGAATTTCATACTCAAAGCCTGTCGGCTTATCGGAAATCCGTCTGGCCGCGAACCCCGCCCTATGGCTTTTCAAGCCATCCGGACTTGCGGGGTTTGGAGGCCGCCTCGCTGGGCGGCCCAAACCGGCAAGCCCGAACCCCGGCGGCAATCCCAGTGATTATCCTGCCACCATCGCGGAAAGGGGCTACCACCTTAACGGAGTCAATCGAACCCTCGGCGCAAAATAGTTCCGGTATTGGCAATCTGATGTTTAGTGCGAAAGGCAAGATGTGTGCTGTATTACATCACAATCTTGGCAAGGGAAACCCGCTGCGCGTTTCCCGTTGCATCCCATCCGGCTGTGGCTGGTCTCCAGGCATTGAGCCTTATACCAGCCAGAAATCGTATCGCCGATTA
>DCKO01000088.1:0-190 GCA_002320665.1 Micavibrio sp. UBA1672 | reverse complement strand
GCCAGAAATCGTATCGCCGATTAACCTCTCGCAGGGTACGGGAGATATGCCTCTCCCGCCTGCACCATACCCATGCACAAACGACTGGCCGTTTGATCGCCACTTGGGGAGCCTCCGAGCTACCCCTAGACCCCATGGCCAGAACTTGGAGAGTGTGCCTTCTCCATCTGGACTGAACCATGCACCAACC
>DCKO01000109.1 GCA_002320665.1 Micavibrio sp. UBA1672 | reverse complement strand
TGGAGACGTGGTCTTCGCCGCGAACAACATGGGTGATGCCGTATTCTATATCGTCAATGACCGAGCAAAGGTGATAAAGCGGGCTGCCGTCTTCGCGGATCAGGACTGGGTCGGATAAATCCTCTCCCTTGAATTTGACATCGCCGCGCACAAGGTCTGTCCATTCAATAGGTGTGTGTTCCAGCTTAAAACGCCAGTGAGGCTTGCGGCCTTGGCTTTCGAATTTTGTGATTTGTTCTTCGGTGAGTTTGAGTGCTTCACGGTCATAAATCGGCGGTAGGCCACGGGAGAGCTGGCTTTTGCGTTTCAGGGCAAGCTCATCGGCGGTTTCGTAACACGCATAAAGGCGGCCATCGCTTTTAAGTTTCTCGATTTTGGCCTCATAGATATCAAGGCGGTCGCGTTGGCGGGCTTTTTCATCCCAATCCATGCCAAGCCAGACAAGGCCATCTTCGATGGCTAGTTCATATTCGGTTTTCGAGCGCTCTTGGTCGGTATCGTCAATGCGCAGGATAAACTCGCCATTGTGGCTGCGGGTAAAGAGCCACGTAATCAGGGCGGTTCTGGCGTTCCCGATATGAAGGTAACCTGTGGGTGATGGCGCGAAGCGGAGTTTCATAACTTTTCTTTCTAATCCTAAATGTTCTTTGCTATAGCGCGTTGAGCATGAGTTTTCAATGAAAACATTGTGTTATTACTTATAACTATTTTTGAAATTAAGAGATCTTAATCAAGTTTATGTATATCATCGATTGCCTTTATATGGCCTTGATCTACAGCTTTTTGCATCCATTTACGTGCAATATCTATATTCTGTTCTATACCGAGGCCACTGTAGTACATATGAGCAAGATTGTATTGAGCGTCCGCGTAGCCTTGCTTTGCTGCTTTTTGGTACCATATGGCGGCTTGTTCGTTGTCTACAGACACGCCATATCCGTTATGATACAGATTTGCCAGACAGTTTTGTGAAAATGTGTCACCGCTATTTGCTTCTTCTGTCCATGTGGTAAACATATTTTGTCCTTTATTAACAATGCATGTTTGGCCACCATTAATTTGTGCGCCTATATGGTTTTGATGTGCCGCTTTTTTATACCATTGCTGGGCTAAAGAAAAATTTTGTTCCGTCTCTTTTCCGTAGTGATACGAATAGCCAATGAAAAACTGGGCAAAAGCATCTCCTTGTTTTGCCAAAGGCATGCATTTCACAAAAGAGTTACAAGTTTTATTTTCTGCTATTGCCAAATTACTATTTAGCGTTAGCCATAGTCCTAAAAATACAAAGGTTAAAACTTTATGCATTTTTACTTCCCCTGATTGCGGGTGAAGGTGTAGTTTTTCTTATCCGATAAATCGGGCGCGAATTCATAGCCATCTGTGTTAAAGCTTTTTAACTGTTCCGGTGTTTCAATGCGGTTTTGGATCATATAGCGCGCCATAGCGCCGCGGGCACGCTTGGCGAACAGGCCGATGGTTTTGGGTGTGCCGTCCTTGATTTCCTTGAAGTGGCAGGTGATGAAATCGCCTTCCAGCTTTTTAGGCTTGATCGCCTTGATATATTCATTCGAGGCCAAGCAAATGATTGTGCGGTCTTTGTGGTCTTTCGTGTTTTCGTTGCAGGAATTGGTCAATATATCGCCCCAGAAATCATAGAGATCCTCACCTTTCGGGTTGCCGAGCTTTGTGCCCATTTCAAGGCGGTAGGGCTGGATGAGATCGAGGGGTTTTAGTAGGCCGTAGAGACCGGATAAAAGGCCGAGATGATCTTGCGCGAAATCCAGATCGTCTTTACTTAAACTATCCGCATCAAGGCCGATATAGGTATCACCGCGAAAGGCCAGAACGGCAGGCCGCGCATTTGCAGGGGTAAATGGCGCGGAGAAGCTTTGGTAGCGGTCAAAGTTTAGCTTGCCGAGTTTATCAGATAGGCTCATCAAGCTTTGGATTTCGCCTATTGATTTGTCTTTCAGGATATCAACCAGCTCTTGTGTTTGATCCAGAAGCTGGGGCTGGCTGTGTTTGCCGCCCAGCCATTCGCTTTCGAAATCCAGTTTTTTGGCCGGTGAAACAAGGGCTAGCATTCTTACTCCTTCACTTTATTGATATAGCTATTGGCAATCGGGTAGCGCCGTTCTTTGGTAAAGGCGCAGGTGGTGATTTTTGTGCCCGGTGGGGATTGCCTGCGCTTATATTCCGAATTTTTGAGCAGTTTGGCGACTTTAGTTACAATTTCGGGGTTTTCATCGCAGAGTTTCTTTTTGGCTAGAAGGTTTTCATCTGTGATTTTCGACCAATCCAGATGGGCGTGTTCTATAAGAACCTGCAAAATTGTATCGAGCATATCATAAGGTGGCAAACTGTCCTGATCGGTTTGGTCTTCGCGGAGTTCGGCAGAGGGGGCTTTGGTCAGGATGCGCTCGGGGATGACCTTTTTCTTTTTATTGCGCCACTCAGCAAGGCGGTAAACATCGGTTTTATAAATGTCTTTGATGGCGTTCCAGCCGCCATTCATATCGCCGTAAATTGTGGCATAGCCCACAGCCATTTCGGATTTATTACCTGTTGTCAGGAGCATGCACCCGCGTGCATTGGATAGTGCCATCAGGATCAGGCCGCGTGTTCTGGATTGCATATTTTCATGGGCTAAATCTTTGAGGTCAGGGATGATTTTCTCAAAGGTTTTAACGGCGTCTTTGATTTCGATGATTTCATAAGAGGTGCCGAGAAGTTCGGCGCATTCTTTGGCATCCTCCAGAGAGTCCTTGGAGGTGAATTCAGAAGGTAGCATCACGCATTCAACGTTCTTTTTCCCCAAAGCATCAACGGCTATGGCGGCGCTGAGGGCGCTGTCTATGCCGCCGGACAGGCCGAGAATGACGGACTTAAAACCACTTTTGCGGATGTAATCTTTTAGCCCTGTTATCAAGGCTTCGTAGATGAGTCCAAACCTGTCCTCAGATGTTTCAATCGGGGCTAGGTGCTGAATTTCTGCGGTTTCTACTTGCAGGATGTGATCTTTGAAAGCCGGGGCTTGGCTGATGATATCGCCGAAGCTGTTCATGACAAAGCTTCGCCCGTCAAAGGCAAGCTCATCCTGTCCGCCGATCATATTGAGGTAGATTAGCGGTGCTTGGGCTAGTTCAGTCGCGCGCTTGCTAACGCGCAGGCGCTCACTCATTTTGGTTTCATCATAGGGGCTACCGTGGATGGAGAGCATGAGATCTATATTATGGCGTCCGAAGTGCGCGGGGATATCATCAAACCAGATATCCTCGCAGATCAGGATGCCGAGCTTTAAGCCTTTGAATTCGATAGGGGATGGTAGAGTGCCGCGGGCGAAAATCCGGTCTTCGTCAAAAACGCTGTATGTTGGCAGGAGGTGTTTGCTCTGGATGTGCTGAATTTCACCGCCTTCTATCAGGTAGATCGCATTGTAAGTCTTGCCGTCTTTTCGGTGCGGGGCAGGGATAAGCGCAGCGCTTTTGAAATCTTTGGATTTTTCCTGAATGGATTTTATAGATGCTTCAATCTCGCATAAAAATGCATGGTTCAGGATCAAATCTTCGGGTTGATAACCGCAAAGGAATAGCTCCGGGAATATCACTAAATGGCTGTTTTCGTCATGGTCTTGCCAGACTTGCAGCATTTTGCGTGCATTCCCGTCAATATCCCCGACAGTGGGGTTAAGCTGTGCCAATGTTATTGTGATGTTGGCATCCACGGCGGTTTACTCCGCTGCGGTCAGGGAGTCATGTGCGAAGCTTTCATCTTTGCGTAAAGAGCGAAGCTCGTCCGAGATCAGGAAGGCCAGTTCCAGTGCCTGATTAGCATTCAAGCGTGGATCACAATGTGTGTGGTATCGGCTGGAGAGGTCTTCATCGCCAATGGCGTGCGCGCCGCCGACACATTCTGTGACATCCTGTCCGGTCATCTCAATATGGATACCACCCGGATGTGTGCCTTCGTTTTTATGCACTTGGAAGAAACCTTTAACTTCGCCCAGAATGCGATCAAACGGACGGGTTTTGAAACCGGAAGAGGATTTAATAGTATTGCCGTGCATCGGATCACAGGACCAGACCACATGGCGGCCTTCCTTCTTGATGGCTTGTACCAGCGGGGTAAGTTTCTCGATGACGTGTTCATGTCCCATGCGGGCAATCAAAGTCAGACGGCCTGGGATATTGTCGGGGTTCAGGATATCAACCAGTTGCAGGAGCTCGTCAGTGCTCATCGCTGGAGAGCATTTCAGTCCAATCGGATTATTAATGCCCCGTGCAAATTCGATTTGTGCGTTTTCCGTTTGATGCGTGCGCGCGCCGATCCATAACATATGGGCCGAGGTATCATACCAATCACCGGTCAGGCTGTCTTCACGGGTTAAGGCTTCTTCATAGGGCAGGAGCAAGGCTTCGTGCGATGTATAGAAGCTTGTTTCCTTTAGGGTTGGTACATTATCTGATGTAATTCCGCAGGCCTTCATAAAGCGCAGGGCGTCGGTGATATGATTGGCAAGCTGTTCGTAGCGCTCGCCCAATGGACTGTCTGAAACGAAGCCAAGATTCCAGTTATGGACTTTGTTCAAATCGGCATAGCCGCCTTTGGCAAAAGCGCGGATTAGGTTCAGTGTAGCAGAGGCCTGATGATAGGCTTTGATCATGCGCTGTGGATCAGGTACACGGGATTCTTCGGTGAAGTCCAGAGCATTAACATTATCGCCGCGATAGCTTGGCAAGGTTACGTCACCTTGTGTTTCTGTGTCGCTGGAGCGAGGTTTTGCAAATTGTCCGGCAATGCGTCCGACTTTAATGATCGGCAATGATCCTGCATAGGTCATTACAACCGCCATTTGCAGAATTACACGGAAAGTGTCGCGTATCTTATTAGCGTTAAATTCTGCAAAGCTTTCGGCGCAATCTCCACCTTGTAAAAGAAAGCCATTTCCTAAAGCTACGTCACCCAATGAGGCTTGTAATGAGCGCGCTTCGCCTGCAAAAACGAGGGGAGGGAGTTTCCCTAACTCCGCTTCTGTTTCCTTTAATGCATCCTTATCCGGATAATTTGGAAGTTGCAGTGCTGGCTTATCTCTCCAGCTTTGTGGTGTCCAGTTTTTAGTCATGTTTATCTATTTATAATCGTAATAAAATCAACTTCATTATTGTTTTAGAGACAAAGTTATGCCTTAATCCGCAAGGAATAGCAATGGAGAAGCTAATTTCGCTGTGGAATTAGAATTTTTATGGTATTCTTCGGGTTGTACGTGATCACAATAAAAAGTGAATATGGTTGAATTATTTGTTCAAAATGGCAAGAAGCTTAGCGATGCGTTCTCTGATCGTTTTGTAGAATTTCTTGAAGATGAGTTTGATGGAAAAGGGACGTGCTTCTCTAAAGAGGTTCTGGCTGGAGCACATCAGCGCGTTACAAGTCAGGTTGAGGCAAATCTAGAAAAAGCCATTCAGTCTCTGGGATTTATTTTCG
>DCKO01000048.1 GCA_002320665.1 Micavibrio sp. UBA1672 | reverse complement strand
GGATCATCCGAATAATCCGCGAGCTTAACAAAAATCGAACCCAGCTCATTCGGAAAAGAATAATAAAGCGCAGAAAAGGCCGCATTATTATTTGCCTCTGTGATAATCAAAGATGCCAGGTCAAGCCCACGCTGATCACCCCGTTCGAGAGCTGCATTAATACCCAGAATATAACCCTCGATAGTAGCGCTTTGATTGCTCTGAGCCTTAAGCCTGCCAATATACGTATTGACGCGGCTAGTACTACCCTCAGCAGCAGCAGCTACTAAGTGACGCTCATTACCATTCATAGCGTAATCAATATTAGGCTGCGTTACTTCCGCAACCGCCCAAGACGAACAAAGCAGTAATAATACCGCCATACTCTTTCTATACATAAATCACCCATTTGATTAGTTAATAAAAACGGGAAAGAATTTCCCCGCATTTCTAAGTTTAACATCTCAAAAAATTTATGCTTTAAATTAGCAAGAACAAGTTTCCATATAACAAAAACTCTTAATGACTAAAAAATCTAAAAAAATTCGTTGAATTGGCACGCTCTTTGCTGAAATAGCGGTTGGCTAATTTCTTGATTGTCCGGAAAGAAGAGCACATTGCCTAAGCAATGTATCTAAGCGATGAATGGAGGACGATCGAGAAATTAGCCAACCGCTATTTCTTACGATAAACCTTCTTTAGTTTTTTAATTTTTAAATTTTTATTTCAATTTTTAGAATTATGATCACTAACGTGATCAAGAATTAAAATGTAAAAACATCATTCGCATATTTACTCAAAGATTTCAGACCATCATTACGTACTTCTTCACTCAACAAAAGAGCCAACAAGCGAGCACCACTGACAATTTCCATCTTCTTATCTTTGGCCAAAGTCTTAGCTTTATCACCAGTCTTGCCAGTATGCACAAATAGCCCCCTACCTTTACGGCGTTCACAAATTTTGGAAAATTCTTCTATGTCATTAGCCTTTATATGCCCTTTATAACGTTTAGCTTGGATCAAAAAATGTTGATCATTGAAATATGCTCTGCCGTCAACACCTCCATCACCCGTATAGCCATCATTACGCACAATAATAAAACCTTTACGCTTTAACGATGTTAATATCATTTCCTCAAAGACGAATGCATCTAAACCTCTCAGATAGTAAAATTGCTCCTGAGGTGTATCCAAATCTTTTAACTTCTTTAAAAACCGATGCGCATTAATCCGGTTATAGACATGTTGCTCTTTAGGGGCTTTTTTAGGTTTCTTAGTTTCGCTCATAACTACGAATTAGCAGATATTTTAAAATAAGGGGAGAAATTTATAATTTTAGTGAATATAAAGTGTCGCCATTAACAACATCAAATAAAGAATGGCAGGGGCACCAGGACTCGAACCCGGGACCTACGGATTTGGAATCCGTTGCTCTACCAACTGAGCTATACCCCTATAACGTCACATCTTTTACACCAACTTCATATCAAATGTAAACTACAGAACGATTTCATTTGATATATAATCTCTTTAAATAAGAAACATACCCCATATAATCACCGTAGTAATCGGCAAGAATAAAATAATCATGCCTATTGCAGGCCATCCATAACACGAATTTTTAGCAATAAGATCTTCATTACCTTCATTCATTTTATTGACTTGCATGGCCGCTATTGTAACGGCAATCCAGCTAACGATATATAAAGCCATATCAAACCAAATTGGAATATCCTCATTCTCCTCTGATATATCACCCAAAAATGTTCCAAGTAGAACCAAAAGCGCCAATGGGAATGCCGCATATCTAAACCATGAATATCCTGACACCTCCATTTTAGCAAATCTAGAGAATAAAAAGAAACTGGTAAAAACATAAAAAAATGACCTTAATCCTGGCGATATTTTCTCGTTCCGTACATTTTTCAGCCAGCTCCAGTTCTTAAAAAACCAGTGAAGTTGATATACCCCTAACGTAAGAAATAACATTGGAATAAATTTTTTCATAGCCACAGGATAAAATATCAACTGATCCCGATATTCAGCATCATTACTTGGAAGGAACATCCAAATAACGGCCGTTAAGAAAAATGCTCCAACGCCCCATATACCAACAATGATTTCTGCATTATTAGCAATATATTCGAATATTGAGCTAATATCATCCTCATCCTCATCCTCAACACTATCCTCCCCAGCACTCACTTTTGCCCCATAATGCGTATCATCATATAAAGATATCCCAATCACATCTTCTCTCATCTTCTTGATGCCTGACATAGTAGTAGAAAAATCTTCAGATTTTATATGATCCTCTTTGGTGATGAAAGTATAAGTTTCTGTGTAGATAGAATCATCATAGGTGGCAATTTTCTTAAAATCAAAAGAAGGGAAAGAGAAATCGTACTCCTCTTCATCCAGATTCCAACTATCATCCAAAAGGAATTTCAAAGTATGACGCGTTCTGACCGGATAGCTTAACGAGAATGGTTCATTTCTTTTTGCACCGCTAAAAATAGGCACATCACTGCGCAAGTTTTGCGGCGTCGCATAAAAAATCATACGCTTCTTTTCATCATCCCGCTCCCACGCATTAGGAATTTTGTATTTAGTGGTAAATTTAATCTTTGCCTCGTCTGGAAACTCCTCCAGTGACAAAACGCCATGTTCTATTGTCGGGAAATAATCCTGATAATATTCCCGAAAAGATTTCTCGATCTCCTCATGGCTTTTGCTTTTATACCAATCCAGCATATTATCCGCCTCACCCTTATAATAGGTAAAGCTCCCCTCCAGCATAACATGTGCATTTTCTTTCGCCTGCCCAACAGTAAAAACATCAATAACATCAGTATAGAATTCTGGCCGTGGAGGATTAACAGAAATCAATCCCTCACTATCACTTGAAATAACAAGGCCTTTCTCATAGTCACCTTGCTGAATCACATCAAGCGTCTTGCCTATTTGCTCCCCCATTGTTGGATCAAGGAAATAATCAGCTCCATCAACTTTTGCAAACACTATTACATGGTCAAACGCCACATAACTTGGAACATATTGCTCCACCATACCAAGGTCGCGTGTATCAACCAGCAAAGGATAAGCCTCGACACCCAGTTCCTTCAAAAGCGCAATCAATAGCACAGTCATATCCTTGCAATCACCAAATCTTTGGGCCAATGTTTTTGAAGCCGGCCTTGGTATATACCCGCCACTGCCAATCTCTATTCCCAGATACCGGATTTCGCGCTGAATATAAGCCAAAGCCTGCCTGACTTGGTCTTTTTTATTGTCATTTTCAGCAGCAATTTTAGCGGCTATCTCTTTGACTCGATCGCTTTCTTCGTCAAAGGCATAGAATGGTGCAAAATGCTGTCCCACCTCAGACCAGTCCTTAAAGCTGCTAAAATGTGTCTGAGGCAACACCCGATACCAAGATGGATGATCACCATCCAGTATCAATGTATCCAAATCTTCCAAAAGCCAGCTATAAACTTTGTAATCATCTGAATAGTTCTCATCTGCTGCGCGCACATCATGGAATGTCTTCTGTAAAACATCTCTATCTTTTGGAATGGATAGACGCTGGTGGATTTTATTCACCGGAACAGCATATTGATGCCTGTACGCCGCAAATATATGCTCCCCAAAAGCTGGATTTTTACCTGAAATCGTATACGCATAATCCAGTATATCACCGACACGCACATCCGGTATTACATAGGAAAGCTCAAGCTCTCCATTATACATCAATCTATATCTATCAGTTTCATAGCGATAAATTTGGAAACCGGACAAATCAAGCCGATCAAGAACCTCCCCATTTCTAATGATATTTAAATGATGGAGTTTGACTGTTTGAAATTCGGGATCAAAATTGAGCGTCAAAGTTGCATTATCCTCTACCCCCTGAGAGGTTTTTAACAACTCGACAAAGCGACTATATTTTTCACGGTCCTTATCCGTAACCCTAAATTGCTCATCGACTAAAATATAGGAAATTTCTTGCCCCTGATCATATTCCATATCTTCAGGCGCAAGTTCGTATTGCTCAACCCAATGGGTATCTGGCTGCCCTACAGAAACATAATCTTCTATGTTCTGCGCAAAAGCACTATTTGCAAATAAGAGACATGTAACAAGGAAGAAAACAAAGACAGTCTTTAAAGTCATAATCCGATTTCTAATATTTTTAATACCCTAACCAAGTGGCATAGTAATATCATTCAACCGAAAAAGAAAAGTTTTTAATATATCAGACGATACAATGAAAAAGGCTGCCTGATAACAAAGATCGGGCAGCCTTTTAAAGAAATAATTGCTTACAAATCAAAACGATCAAGTGTCATCACTTTGGTCCATGCCTTGATAAAGTCTTTAACGAATTGTTCTTTCGAGTCATCAGAAGCATAAACTTCAGCAACAGCTCTCAATTCAGAATTCGATCCAAAGATCAGATCAACCGGAGTAGCCGTATATTTAACCGCGCCACTTTTGCGATCAACACCTTCATATAGACCTTCTGCCTCGGCTTTTTTCCACTGTGTCGACATATCCAGCAAATTAACAAAATAATCATTTGTCAAAACGCCCGGCTTATCGGTAAAGACACCATGCTTTGATCCATCGGCATTCGCCCCCAAAGCACGCATACCGCCCAACAAAACAACCATTTCAGGCACTGTTAAGTTAAGTTGATCTGCTTTATCAACCATCATTTCTGTTGGCGATTTATAGCTTCCCTGCGCATCAAAATAATTACGGAAAGCATCAGCCTTTGGCTCCAACAAAGCAAAGGATTGAACATCTGTCATCTCTTGCGTTGCATCACCGCGCCCCGCCGTGAATGGCACATCAACATCAAAGCCTGCATCTTTGGCTGCTTTTTCAAGACCAGCAGCTCCAGCAAGGACAATCATATCAGCCAGTGATACTTTCTTGCCGAAATCAGCCTGAACTTTCTTAAGAGTGGCAATAACCTTATCCACTTCCGCAGGATTATTCACAGCCCAGCTCTTTTCCGGCTCAAGCGCTATGCGCGCACCATTTGCACCGCCACGCATATCGGATGCACGGAATGTCGAAGCCGACGCCCATGCAGTACGCACCAGCTCAGGAATGCTAAGGCCACTGGCTATAATTTTTTGCTTCAGCGTTTCAACATCTGCCGCGCCAATTAGGTCATAATCCGGTTTTGGCACAGGGTCTTGCCAAATAAGGTCTCCTTTTGGCACTTCCGCGCCAAGATATCTAGTGCTTGGCCCCATATCACGATGAGTCAACTTGAACCATGCCTTAGCAAAAGCCTTTTGATATTCATCTGGATTTTTAAGAAAACGCTCCGCGATTTTCTTATACTCAGGATCAAACTTCAAAGCGAGGTCAGCCGTCGTCATAACAGGCGGATTAAACTTACCCTCGACGTGAGCATCGGGCACAGTTTGATGCATAAGCTCATCCGCAGGTATCCACTGAATTGCTCCTGCAGGACTGCGTGCTTGCTTCCATTCTAGGTTCAAAAGATTTTCAAGGTATAAAGTCGACCATTGAGTTGGCGATTGCGTCCATGCTCCTTCTAGGCCGCTTGTAATCGTATCTTCTGAATGCCCTTTGCCACATTTACTTTTCCAGCCAAAACCTTGCTCTTCTATAGGGGCAGCACCCGGCTCTGGCCCCAAACAATCAGTAGGCTTATGCGCACCATGCATTTTCCCAAATGTATGACCACCAGCCACCAAGGCAACAACTTCCTCATCATTCATAGCCATACGGGCGAATGCTTCACGAATATTTTTTGCAGACCCCACAGGATCAGGCTTACCCATCGGACCCTCGGGGTTCACATAGATCAACCCCATATGTGTTGCACCTAAGGGACGTTGCAGCTTGCCATCCTTTTCAAGGCGATCACTTGCAAGCATTTCAACCTCTGGCCCCCAATATACAATGTCCGGCTCCCAGTCATCGGCACGACCACCGGCAAAGCCATATGTCTCAAAGCCCATATTTTCAAGAGCCACATTACCTGCCAAAACCATCAAATCAGCCCAAGAAAGAGATTTGCCGTATTTTTGCTTAACTGGCCAAAGTAAACGGCGGGCTTTATCAAGACTGGCATTATCCGGCCAGCTATTCAGAGGGTCAAATCGCTGCTGACCACCACCTGCACCGCCACGACCATCTAATGTTCTATATGTACCTGCACTGTGCCACGCCATGCGGATAAAGAATGGACCATAATTACCAAAATCTGCAGGCCACCAATCTTGTGATGTGGTTAAAACAGAATCAATGTCTTTTTTAACTGCTGCAAGATCAAGCTTTTTAAACGCTTCCGTATAATCAAAATCTTCACCATAGGGGTTTGATCGAGCATCATGATCACGCAATGGCGAAAGGTCTAATTGCTCAGGCCACCAGAACTGATTTGACCTAGCCTGTGTTTCAGCCGTCTTCATTTTGGAAAAAGCAGGCATTGGGTAAGCGCATGCAGCAATAAGACCTATTGCAGTCGCCGAGAAAAGCAAAGTACGTTTTTTCATGATCTAAATATCCTTTTTCGGAAAAACAAAGTTTTCTGTTTTGTTCAAAAAAAAGATAGGTAAGAACCTCAGCTATAGCAAATTGATTTTCCATGAATTTTATATCGAAAAAATCAATGCTGACCGAAAAATATAATAGCTTATGTCTATATTACAGGAAAATGGTGGGTGATGAGAGATTCGAACTCCCGACCCCTTCGGTGTAAACGAAGTGCTCTAACCAGCTGAGCTAATCACCCAATACCTTAGGACTGCGTATTTCTAATCAAGAGCGCAAAAAAAATCAAGCGTTATTCTATAAAAAAACCGGCTGCACCATATCTGTATGCAACCGGATCTTAAAAAAAAGCAACAAGAAGCTTACTTCTTGTTAACAGCTTCCTTCAATTCCTTACCTGGCTTGAACTTAGGCTGCTTGGAAGCTGGAATTTTAATCGGCTCACCTGTACGTGGATTACGGCCAGTTGTAGCTGCACGCTTGGCAACAGAAAATGTGCCGAAGCCAACAAGGCGAACATCATCACCTTTTGCAAGACTGCCGCGGATTGCGTCAATCACAGCATCTACAGCCAAAGCTGCTTTTTGTTTAGAAATGTCAGCTGTTTCAGCTACTTTTGATACAAGGTCTTGTTTATTCACAGGAACCCCCTTGTGTTAGAGTGAAAGAAAAAATCTGATCTCATTAACTTACAAAAATCACAAGATCAAATATCATCTAAAACATCACGGAAGCCTTATATACCAAGGCATCCAGAAGCTTTAAGTAGAATCATTTTTAAGCTTTTTTTAAAGGAAACTCAATGGTGAATTACCTCTTCCCCCTTATTTTCTGCAGATTTCGACGAAATTTGTTCAATTTCGCTATTTTTTATAGATTCTAAGGGCGATGGCATGTGTAAAAGTGCATGAGAAAGCACCTCATCGATCGTGCGAACAGGCACAATATCAAGCTTTTTGATCACATTTTTTGGAATCTCTGCCAGATCTTTTTCATTATCCTCAGGGATAAGAACCTTTTTAATGCCACCACGAAGCGCGGCAAGAAGCTTTTCCTTCAATCCACCAATTGCCGTTACATTACCACGAAGGTTAACCTCACCGGTCATGGCAATATCTTTGTGGATTTCAATACCTGTAAGCGCAGAAACAATTGCCGTCACCATCGCAGCACCGGCAGATGGCCCATCTTTAGGCGTAGCGCCTTCAGGAACATGGACGTGTATTTGCTTTTCTTTCAAATCTTCAAAATCCAGACCATACATAGCCGCGCGCGATTTCGTGAGCATTTCGGCCACTGTAATGGATTCCTTCATGACATCCTTCAAGTTACCTGTTGTACTAACTTTACCATCCTTACCGGGCATCGTCACAGCCTCAATCGAAAGCAAATCACCACCACTTTCTGTATAAGCTAGACCTGTAACCACGCCAATGCGATGTTTTTCCTCAATCTCGCCATAGCGGAACTTCTTCACGCCAGCAAATTTCTCGAGATTACGAGGCGTAATCGAAATTGAATCCTTACCCTTCATCAAAATCTCTTTGATCGCTTTACGGCACAGATTGGCTACTTCACGCTCAAGATTCCTGACACCGGCCTCACGCGTATAGTAACGGATCAAATCCCTGATGGCTGGATCACTAATCTTGAATTCTTTAGTCTTTAAACCAGCCGCCTTCATTTGTTTCTTCAGCAAGTGCTTCTTAACAATCTCCAGCTTCTCATCTTCTGTATAACCGGAGATTCTGATGACTTCCATCCTGTCCATCAAAGGACGTGGCAATTCGGCAATATTATTGGCCGTACAAACAAACATTACATCAGACAAATCATAATCCAGCTCTAAATAATGATCCTGAAACTTGTCATTTTGCTCGGGATCAAGCACTTCCAACAAGGCAGAGCTCGGATCACCGCGCCAATCAGAGCCAAGCTTGTCAATCTCGTCAAGCAAGAACAGCGGATTGCTGGTCTGGGCCTTTTTCATACCCTTAATGATTTTACCCGGCATCGCACCAATATAAGTCCGTCTATGACCTCGGATCTCACTTTCATCACGCACACCACCCAAAGATATGCGCACAAAGTTCCGGTTTGTAGCCTTGGCAACAGATTTACCCAAAGATGTTTTACCGACCCCTGGTGGCCCAGCCAGACACAAAATTGGTCCCTTAACCTTTTTAGTACGTTGCTGAACGGCCAAATACTCCAAAATGCGTTCTTTGACCTTCTCAAGACCATAATGATCCTTATCCAGCACCTTCTTGGCTTCTTTAATATCCTTTTTCACGCGTGAGCGCTTATGCCATGGCACGCCCAAAATCCAGTCCAGATAGTTGCGAACAACTGTGGCCTCCGCCGACATCGGGCTCATCTGACGCAATTTCTTAATCTCGGCCTTAGCGCGCTCTTTGGCTTCTTTGGATAGTTTGGTTTCCTCGACCTTTTGTTCAATTTCACCAATCTCGTCAACGCCGTCTTCACCCTCACCCAGCTCTTTTTGAATCGCCTTCATTTGCTCATTCAGATAATATTCACGCTGGGTTTTTTCCATTTGGCGCTTGACGCGGCTACGAACACGCTTTTCCACCTGTAAAACACCAATTTCGCTATCCATAAAGCTAAAAATAGCCTCCAAGCGGTCTGCCGTATTGGTTTTCTCAAGTAAATCCTGCTTTTGTTCGATTTTAAGAGCCAAATGAGATGCGACTGTATCCGCCATCTTGGAAGGTTCTTCAATCTGATTAACCGAAACAATAACCTCAGGCGGAATTTTACGGTTCAGCTTCACATATTGCTCGAACTGTGTCATTACCGTACGCCCTAGCGCTTCAAGCTCTTCATTAATCACACTTGTATCAGGGATTTCAGTCGCATGAGCTTTCCAAAAGCCGCTATCATCTTTAAACTTGTCAACACGAACGCGCTCACCGCCCTCAACAAGGACCTTCACAGTACCATCCGGCAGTTTCAAAAGTTGGAGAATAGTGCCGACAACACCTATTTCGAATAAGTCTTTTGGGCCAGGATCATCCAGTGAAGGCGATTTCTGAGTAACAAGGATAACTTTTTTGTCATCATGCATCACATGCTCAAGCGCACTAACCGATTTTTCACGCCCCACAAATAGTGGCACAATCATATGCGGGAACACCACAATATCGCGCAAAGGCAATACGGCTAGGCTGTCATCACTAAATTCTGTCATTACACGGGATCCTCATCATAGAATATGTATCCGTCACAATATCCGGTTACTTTAAAAACCTAAGTTTTTCTTATGTCTTACATTTTAGCGTGTTTTGGCACTTTAAAACAGGCAAAAAACCAAAAAAAATCGCACCCCCGGATTTTTGATACATAATTTTAATATTATGACCTGAAATCCTTTATTTTTTCTTAGTGTCGCCTTTTTTATCGTCACCATCTTTTGGCAATTCATGAGACTCAACAACATGATCGACAAGCCCCCAATCTTTAGCTTCTTGTGCACTCATGAAATTATCACGCTCCATCGCTGTTTCAACAGCCTTAAGCGTCTGACCTGTGTGCTTAACATAAGTCTCATTGAGCATCTGACGCAAGCGCAGGATTTCTCTTGCATGAATTTCAATATCGGTTGCCTGACCACGCGCACCACCAGAAGGCTGGTGGATCATAATACGGGAATTCGGCAAGGAATACCGCATGCCCTTTTCACCCGCCATCAGCAAAAAAGACCCCATTGAGGCAGCTTGACCAATACACACAGTAGAAACCTTGGGCTTAATATATTGCATCGTGTCATACATGGCCAAACCGGATGTCACCACGCCGCCTGGTGAATTAATATAAAAAGAGATTTCCTTGCTCGGATTTTCCGACTCAAGAAACAAAAGCTGCGCACAAATCAAGCTCGAAACATTATCATTGACTTCACCAGTCAGGAAAATAATACGCTCCTTGAGCAACCTTGAATAAATATCAAAAGCACGCTCTCCGCGATTTGTCGATTCAATCACAGTTGGTACAAGATAATTATCATAGACTTCTAAGGGATCACGCTCGGTCATAATCTTTTCACGCCTTGTTATTTGAGGTTAATAAAGTATAAGGGCTATATAAGACAAACCGTAACGATGTGCCACGGTTTGTTCAAGTCGAATATTACAAGATTTGTATTTTTATTAAGATGCTTTTTTCTTAGCAGGTGCCTTTTTGGCTTTTGGCTTATCGTCATCCTTTTTCTCGGATTTCTTTTCGGCCTTTTCACCACCATCTTTTTTCTTCGGTGAAGACTTTTTCTTGGCTGGTGCTTTTTTCTTTGTTTCTGCCTGCTCATCTTCATCATCAGCAGTCAGCTCTTCCGGCGTAACTTCTTTCTCTGTCACTTCTGCAAGCTCAAGGATAAAGTCGACAACTTTTTCCTCATAAAGAGGCGCACGAAGAGATTCCAAAGCCTGACGATTCTTGGAGTAATAATCAAAAACCTGCTTTTCCTGACCCGGATATTTCTGGGCCTCTTCAATCACAGCACGCTGTAATTCTGCATCCGCAACTGAGATTTTCTGACCCTTGCCAATTTCGGAAAGAACAAGACCAAGGCGCACACGGCGCAAGGCAATCGCCTCTAACTCGCCTTTTTCTTCATCGGAAATTTCTTCCTCAATACCGCGTTGCTGCTTATCGGCTTCAACTTGCTGCATAACGGCCTTGATCTCCAATTCTTTCATCCCTTCAGGCACATCAAAGTCATAAGTCTCGTCCAGTGCATCAAGAAGCTGTTTTTTAAGCTTCATACGGGAAAAGCTATCAAATTCTTTATTTGTTTGCTCTGCAATTGCATTACGAAGCGCTTCAAGGTCTTCCAGCCCCAAAGACTTGGCAAACTCGTCATTAATTTCGGCTTCTTTAGGCTCGCGCACTTCATTGATATCAACATCAAAGATTGCTTCACGTCCGGCAAGTTCAGCCGCACCATATTCCTCTGGGAAAGTTACTTTAACTTCAACGCTATCACCAACCTTTTTATCGATCAACTGATCTTCAAATCCCGGAATAAACTGACCACCACCAATCTCCAGATGATGACCATGCGCATGCATACCATCATGCGCCTTATTATCATCAGCTGTACGGCCATGGAAATCAATAACAACAATATCGCCTTTCTTCGTCGCGCGGTCATCCTTTACAGGCTCGCTTGCCTTCTGGGCAGACGCAATACGCTCAAGCGCATCATCAATTTCTTTATCACCTGCTTTAGCAACTAACTTCTCAAGCTTAAGGCCTTTATGGTCCTTTAGCTTAATCTTCGGCAAAACCTCAATATTCATTGTATAAATAAGATCTTTGCCTTCTTCGAAAGATTTTACTTCGATTTTTGGCTGAATAGCTGGCGTTAAATCTTTTTCCGACAAAGCTTTTTGTGTTGATTCATTAACCGCTGCCTCTAGTACTTCACCCATAACAGCTTTACCGTATTTTTGCTTCATCATGGTCATCGGCACTTTACCGGGACGGAAGCCTTGGATTTTTACAGTCTTTTGTAATTCCGCCAATCTCTTATCAACTTGTTGGTCAATTTCATCGGAACCAACCGTGATCTCGAGTTCATAATTCAAACCATCTTCTTTAAGCTGTTTAACCTGCATGGGAGTATTCTTCTTCTTTACTAGTATATTTGTCTTTTAAATGGTGCGGCTGGAGGGACTTGAACCCCCACGCCCGAAAGCACTACCACCTCAAGGTAGCGTGTCTACCAATTCCACCACCTCGGCTTATCGATTAATCAGGAATAGGCACATCAGCCGGTTTCATGCCTTCTTCTTGAGTAGCTCCTTCACTGGGCGTACTCAGATTATTAATAAGATCTACCGGCGTTGTTTCGGTCGATTCTGCAGGCTGTGTAACGGAAATGCCATCAATAATATCATCGGGTTCAGCTCTATTACCGCCTAAATAGGCCAGCGCTAAACTCGTTGAAAAAAACAAGGCCGCTAAAATAGCCGTAGAACGACTTAAAAAAGAGGCTGAACCTTTCGACCCAAACACTGTTCCAGAAGCACCGCTACCAAAAGCAGCCCCGGCATCCGCCCCTTTACCGTGTTGGATTAAAATTAGCCCGATCATCAACGCCGCGATTAATACATGCACTGATAAAACAATTGCAAATAAACTCATTCCTTTATCCTTTTTATACCTTGCGATATATGTTTCATTACAGCGGATTATTGCCCGCCCTTTTACGCTTTTTGGCAGATTGAAATAAAGGCGTCGGCATCCAACGATGCACCGCCAATCAAACCGCCGTCAATATCTTGTTGCTTAAACAATAACGAAGCATTATCCGGCTTCACACTTCCACCGTATAAAATCTTAAGCTGTTTAGCTGATTCGGCATTTTTTTCTCTTATTAGACTCCTAATAAAAGCATGAACTTTCTGTGCCTCTTCAGGAGAGGCTGTCAAACCCGTTCCAATTGCCCAAACAGGTTCGTAGGCTATAACCAATCGATTTAAATCAATTGATGGATCACTCAGTAGCGCCCCTATTTGATCTTTAATAACGTCAACAGTGAGTCCTGATTTATAATCAGCTTCAGTTTCACCTACACAATACACCGGCAGCAAATCAGCCCCTTGTGCCGCGAGCACTTTATCAATCAGTACCGCATTTGATTCATTAAAAAGTGTTCTTCTTTCTGAATGCCCTACCAACACCCAATGGCAACCCAGCTCGGCCAACATCTGGGCAGAAATTTCACCGGTATATGCACCT
>DCKO01000093.1 GCA_002320665.1 Micavibrio sp. UBA1672 | reverse complement strand
CGGCGGCGAGATCAAGAATGTAATATTTATTGATCCAAGGCGGCACAATTAGTAGGGGTGTTTTAAAGACTTTATCTTTTTTCGGTTCGTATTGGATGAGTTGCATCAAGTCATTTTCATAGATGACCGAGCCTTTGGTGACGGCAATATTTTCACCGAGCTTAAAGGCTTTGTTATTGGTGGTAGAGATATTGAGCTCTCCATGGCCTCTTTTTAAATCTTCGATCAGGTTTTCAAAGCCTCTGACAAGGTTTTCGCCGCCTGAATCAATGGTTTCTTTCAGGACTTCGGGGTTGGTCAGGACAAAGTTGCTGGGGGATAGGGCATCGGTGAAAAGCTTTGCCTGAAAGGATAAGCGACGTTTTTGTTCTTCACTCAGGCCTTCTACCTCGTTAATGGCCTTGTCTATATGGTTGCAGGTCATGAGATAGGATTTCTTGATGAAATCAAAAATCGCGCTTTCTTGCCATTCGGGGGCTCTAAAGCGGCGGTCATTATTGCCCGTATCATCAGAGGATGCTCCAGTTTTCTGCCCCATGAAACGATTGACACTGTCTTGCATCAATTTCATCCAGTCCTGCATATATTCGGTTTGGATTTCGATGAATTTTTCGGGGTTAACGGCAAGTCTGTCCATATATTCCAGCCATATTTGCCGCACGTTCAGGGGGTCGAAATTAATATGCGAGAATTGCTCGATTGTGCTATCGGGATCATAGCGCTCCAAGTACTCTTCCCAAAGAGGCTGCGCTTTTTCATAGGCGTGAAGCACAGATTGCCCGAAGGCTATGGGATCAAAAGGGTGTTCTTTTTGCTCTTTGGTCATACTTGTCTACTCTCACCGAAATTTAAACCGGAACACTGTTAAGCAATTTTCAGGCCAGACTATATCGGTCTTGAAAGAAGGCGTAAAGACTTGTAAGACATGTGAGCTGGTTCATTGAAAAAAGAAAAGAGAGTTATGACTGACGCATTCAAAATTGGTATTGCCGGATTGGGCACTGTGGGCACTGGAGTTATAAAAATTCTGACGCAAAATGCGGATATAATTGCTGCGCGGGCGGGACGTCCAATTGAGATTATGGCTGTATCGGCACGCAGCAAAAACAAGGATCGCGGTGTTGATCTCTCAAACTATGACTGGGTGGATGATGCAGGCGATATGGCGGCGCGCGATGATCTGGATTGTGTTGTTGAGCTTATTGGCGGTTCGGAAGGTCTGGCGGCGGATTTGGTGCGCGGGGCTTTGAATGGCAAAAAGCATGTTGTGACTGCGAATAAAGCTCTTGTGGCTCATCATGGTTACGAGCTGGCAGAAATTGCCGAGGGTAATGGTGTTAGTCTGAATTATGAAGCCGCTGTGGCTGGCGGGATTCCGGTGATCAAGGCCATGCGCGAAGGGCTCGCGGCCAATAAATTTTCGGCTGTTTACGGAATTTTGAACGGGACCTGTAACTATATCCTGACTGAGATGCGCGAGACAGGCCGTGATTTTGCGGATGTCCTTAAGGATGCGCAAGAAGCTGGCTATGCCGAGGCTGACCCGACCTTTGATGTGGAAGGGGTGGATGCCGCGCATAAGCTGTGTATCCTGAGCTCTATTGCCTTTGGCGTGAAGCCGGATTTTGAAGCCTTGACGGTTAGTGGCATTAGTCGGATCAATGCAACAGATATCACTTTTGCATCTGAATTTGGTTACCGGATTAAATTGCTAGGTGTGGCGCAAGAGGTTGATGGCGAAATTTTGCAAGTGGTTGAGCCTTGCGTTGTGCCAATCGGTAGTCCTTTGGGTGCAATCGAGGATGTTTATAATGCTGTTTATGTCGATGGTAATTTTGTGGAAACACCGTTGCTGACGGGGAAGGGCGCTGGGGAAGGGCCAACGGCGTCTTCTGTGGTGGCGGATATTATTGATCTGGCGCGCGGTATAAGCTTGCCGACATTTGGTGTTCCGGTTAGCCAGCTTAAGGACTTAAGTCCTCTGGATGCGGGTGCGTGCAAGGGTAGCTATTATCTTCGTTTAAATGTTCTGGATCAGCCGGGTGTGCTGGCGGAGGTTTCGGCTATTTTGCGTGATCATAATATCTCTGTTGAAGGAATGTCTCAACATGGACGCGATCCAGATCAGCCTGTGCCGATTGTGTTGACCACACATGAGGCTATTCATGCCGATATGGTGAAGGCTGCCGAATTGATTGAAGCGCTTGATTTTTGTGTCGAGACTCCTTGTTTGATGGTTGTTCGGGATATTTAACTTGAAAATTTTCAGCAATCCCAATAGGATGCGGCTGAATTCACGGATAAAATAAAAGGATACGGGATTATGAGCGCTGAAGCAAAAGCATCACAAAGTAATGAATTAGAAGGTTTTATGGATCGTAATATCGCGTTAGAGGCAGCGCGTGTGACTGAGGCAGCAGCCTTGGCGGCGTCAAAGCTGGTTGGGCGCGGCGATAAGCATGCCGCTGATCAGGTTGCGGTGGATGCGATGCGCGATGCGCTGAATTCTCTTCATATCCAAGGGCGCGTTGTGATCGGTGAAGGCGAGCGCGATGAAGCGCCAATGCTTTATATCGGTGAGGAAGTTGGTCTCGGCGATGGTCCGAAGGTTGATATTGCCCTTGATCCTCTGGAAGGGACAGATATTACAGCGGCTGGTGGCCCGAATGCTCTGGCGGTTTTGGCGATGACAGATGAAGGTGGTTTTCTGAATGCGCCGGATGTGTATATGCAGAAAATTGCTGTTGGTCCGGGTGTTGATCCGAATATTCTTGATCTGGATGCGCCGATTGGTGATGTGCTGGCGAAGTTGGCGAAGGAAAAAGGTGGTAGTATTGAAGATCTAACCGTTTGTATTCTTGAGCGTCCACGCCATGAAGAGTTGATTGCTGATGTCCGTAAGACTGGTGCACGTATTAATTTGATCGGTGATGGTGACGTGAGTGCCGTGATCGCAACGGCTGATCCTGATACTGGGATTGATCTATATGTTGGTTCTGGTGGTGCGCCGGAAGGTGTACTTGGCGCAGCGGCTTTGCAATGTATTGGCGGCGCTATTTTGGGACGTTTGATCTTCCGCAATGATGATGAAAAGGCACGCGCCGAGCGTTGGGGGATTTCGGACCTTGATGCGGTTTACACGACAGATGATCTTGCCAAGGGTGATAATGTGATGTTTGCGGCTACTGGCGTAACAGACGGATCAATGCTGCGCGGTGTGCGCCGTTATGCAGGTGGTGCGAAGACCTCGACGATTGTGATGAGATCAAAATCAGGTACAGTGCGCCGCATTGAAGCTACGCATAATTTCAAGCGCAAAGACTGGATTAAATCAATCTAGTGTATTGACCGTGATATGCTGTGTGTCTTCGTGACCTGTCCAACTCGGTAGAATCTGGTGATTGCCGAGTTGATCAGAACGCAAAGAACATGATTTGCTGTAAGAGTCAGTCATTTCCTTTACAGTGTCTACAAGCGAGTTGTAGAAGGTATCATCATGAGGAATTTCCTGATTAGTATATCGGTTGACGATAGACACTTTGTCAAAGTCTTTTCCAACGGGCAACTCCATAAGTTTTATCGATACTTCTTGATTAACTTTTTCTCGAAAGTGTTTTTTTAGTTTATCGAATATCTCTGAGCCAATTTTTTTATGAAATAAAATGTCACCCATTTGTTTTCCTTATTAATTTTTTGAATTTAATACGTTGGTTTTTTGGATATGTCAAATTTTCAACGCTTGTGGATAAGTGGGCGCGCTGCAGGCAGAAATTTACCATTCTCGAAAGTAAATCCTTTAGGCTGGAAGTATGAGTACATTAGATGATTTTTCTATTTCCCTGAACAAGGCGCGCTGGGTATTGGCTGATGCGCCGATTTCGGAAGTCGAGGATATTGCACGTAGCTTTGATGTGCCGGAGATTGTGGCGCGGCTGATCTGTTCGCGCGGCGTGGCTAAAGAGGACGTGAAGG
>DCKO01000098.1:33874-35457 GCA_002320665.1 Micavibrio sp. UBA1672 | reverse complement strand
ATGTCAATTTTGGACGGATTAAGGAACTAGTCGAGACGCAAAATGCACTTTGGCATGGATTTATAACGCAACATGATTTTCTAAAAAAACTTGGTATTGAATACAGGGTGCAATCTTTAAAAAATGCAGCTCTTAAGTCTATGCCGTTGGAAAAAGCGCAGGAGAAACATGAGTCTATTGATCAGGATTTAAATCGTTTGATTGGGGCCAAGGGAATGGGAGAACTTTTTAAAGTGGTTTGTTTTTCAGAGGGCTTGGACATTAGGCCAGCGGGGTTTTGAAGTATGAGTGTTATTCCATTTTTACAAAATGAACAGTTTCAACAGAAAATATCTGATAGGGTTTTTCATGGTTTTTTTTCTCGTGATGGCGGGTTGAGTGAAGGTGTTCTTGCTGGGTTGAACTGTGGAATTGGTACACATGACCCTTTGGCTTTTGATAACCGTGCTTTGGTGGCAAATCAAGCAGGGGTTGAGCCTAAAAATCTACTTTCACTTTATCAGGAGCATGGTGCGCGATGCATTGTGGTGGATGGTATCTTTAAGCTTGATGAAAACAGACCTAAAGCAGATGCATTTGTGACGGACCAAGCGGGTATTGGCTTGGGTATTTTAACGGCTGATTGTGCGCCAGTGTTGTTTTATGGTCAAAAAGAGAATGATCGTCCGGTTATTGGCGCTGCGCATGCTGGTTGGAAAGGCGCTTTGGCTGGTGTTTTAGAATCTACAGTGGTTTGTATGAAAGATAAAAAAGATGTGCGGTTAGAGACAATTTCTGCTGTGGTTGGCCCCTGTCTATCTAAAAGAAACTTTGAGGTGCAGCCGGATTTTGCTGAAAAGTTTATTGAGGAAAGTGAAGAAAGTGAAATCTTTTTCTCGACAGATCGTAAGAATAGGTTAGTATTTGATTTATCAGGATATTGTGCGTATAGATTATCGCGCTGCGGTGTTAAAAGTGTTGCTCTTATGGATGTTGATACTTACCCCGAGGAAGCAGGGTTTTATAGCTATAGACGGGCAACCCATAAAGGGGAAACCGAGTATGGGCGCCATATTTCCGTAATATCTTTGCATAAGTCGTGATTTCGTACGAATTGCGTCTTGATTTACATTTTGTTTTTCTTATAGTGCGCATGCATTTGTAATAAGGTTTGTTAAAAATAAGGGGCATATAATGAAATTGATAGCTGGAAATTCGAATATTGTTCTTGCCGAGCATATTTCCAATTATCTTGATGTGCCGTTAACCCAATGCAGTATTAAGAGATTTTCTGATAAAGAGATATTTGTTGAGGTTATGGAGAATGTCCGTGGTCAGGATACTTTTTTTATCCAGTCAACGTCTTTTCCTGCCAATGACCATTTAATGGAGCTTTTGATCGCGATTGATGCGTTGCGTCGTGGTTCTGCACGCCGGATTACGGCGGTGATGCCATATTTCGGGTATGCACGTCAGGACCGTAAAACAGGTGGCCGTACGCCAATTTCTGCGAAGCTTGTGGCAAACCTGATCACGGCAGCTGGAGCAGATCGTGTTTTAACGCTAGAGCTTCATGCAGGCCAAATTCAAGGGTTTTTTGATAT
>DCKO01000098.1:0-33562 GCA_002320665.1 Micavibrio sp. UBA1672 | reverse complement strand
AATTCAAGGGTTTTTTGATATTCCGGTTGATAATTTATCAGCCACTCCCGTGTTTAAGTTGCACATAGAAGATAAATTTAATGGTGAGCCTCTTTGTGTAGTGTCACCTGATGTTGGCGGCGTGGTGCGCGCGCGTAAACTGGCCAAGCGCATTGGAGCAGACCTTGCGATTATTGATAAGCGCCGTGAAAAGGCAGGTGTTTCAGAAGTGATGCATGTTATTGGGGAAGTTAAGGGCAAGGTTTGTATTTTGGTTGATGATATTGTGGATTCGGGCGGAACGCTGTGCAATGCGGCTGTGGCTTTGGAAGATCATGGTGCAAAAGAGGTTCATTCTTATGTTGTGCATGGTGTTTTATCGGGGCAGGCTGTTAAGCGTGTTGAGGATTCTCCACTGAAAACGCTAGTTGTAACTGATAGTATTGAAGCTACAGAGGAAATGAAAAACGCTGATACTATTCAACAGATTAGTATCGCTAATCTTGTTGGTGAGGCTGCGCGCCGTATACATGAAGAACGTTCAGTGTCTGAATTATTCTAGTTGGCTTGTGATTTTTCTTGATAATCCTTGGTAAATCTGATTTAAGATACCCCACAATCGAGTCAGCACCCCTGGAGGCTGGCTTTTAATTTTATTAAAAGGAAAAAAGCAATGCCTAAAAACTATGCATTAGAAGCGGCTGAAAGAGAACGCGCAGGTAAGGGGATAGCACGTTCATTACGCCGCGAGGGCCGTGTTCCTGCTGTTATTTACGGTGATGGAAAAGAGCCTGTTAAAATATCCCTAGATTCAAATGATGTTAACGTAGAATATAATCGTGGTTATATGTACACAACACTTTGTGACCTGAATGTTGGTAAGGATAAGCATATTGTTCTTGCTCGTGATGTTCAACTTCACCCGGTTACAGATGTGGTTGAGCACGTAGATTTCTTGCGTGTTAACAAAAAGACTAAAATTGCGGTTATGGTGCCTGTTCAATTTATTAATGAGGATAAGAGTCCTTCTTTGGATCAAAAAGGTACGTTGAACGTGGTTCGTCATGATGTCGAATTACTTTGTTCTGCTATGGCTATACCTGATGTTATTGAGGTAAATGTCGAAGGTAAAGAACATGGCGATGCTGTAAAAATCAGTGATGCTACTTTGCCCGAAGGAACAAAGCCTGTAATTGATGACCGTGACTTTACGATTGCTACTCTAGTGCCACCTAAGACGGCGGCTCAGGAAGAAGCTGAGGAAGCTGCTGCTGAGGCTGAGGGTGATGGCATTGTTAGTGACGAAGAAGCCGCTGCTGAAGGTGGTGAAGAAGCTGTTGAAGGTGGTGAAGAGTAATTTTACCGTGCTTGACAAAATTCTGTCAGCATTGAAGTTTAAGAAAGAGCCTTTATCCGAAGGCTCTTCTTTGTATCAGGATAAGGCAAAAGACATGTGGTTGTTTGTAGGGCTAGGAAATCCGGGTAAGGATTACGAGAAGCACAGACATAATGTTGGCTTTATGGTTTTGGATGCTGTTTTAGAAGATAATCCATCATTTTCCTCCTATAGCAAAAAGTATAAGGGACTTTTCACTGCGGGGCAGATCGCAGGTGAGAAGGTAGCTTTGCTAAAACCTGAAACGTTTATGAATCTCTCTGGGGAATCCGTTGTTAAGGCTGCTCAGTTCTATAAAATCCCACCAGAGCGTATTATTGTATTTCATGATGAATTAGACCTAAAGCCCGGAGAGCTTCGTGTTAAGCAGGGTGGTGGTAATGCGGGTCATAATGGGCTTAAGTCTATTCAGCAGCATTTAGGCACACCGGATTTTTGGCGTGTGCGTATCGGAATAGGGCGACCTGCCCATAAAGGGCAGGTTAGTAGCTATGTTTTAAGTGATTTTTCTAAGGAAGATCAGGAATGGCTGCCGGATTTCGTGGAAAAACTATCGGGTAATGTTGATTTAATTCTTCGTGAAAATCCAGAGTCTTATTCGAATTATTTAAAATAGTATTTGAATGATTTGACTTGTGATTAAACACAGTTATAGTCACGCTTGTTTTACGCATATATGAGGTATTGAAATGGGATTTAATTGTGGGATTGTTGGGTTGCCAAATGTTGGAAAATCTACCCTTTTTAATGCGCTTACGGCGACAGCTGCGGCACAGGCGGCTAATTTTCCATTTTGTACGATTGAGCCGAATGTAGGACGCGTTTCTGTGCCTGATGAGCGTCTGGATAAAATTGCAAAGCTTGCTGGATCACAAGCTGTTTTACCAACGCAATTAGAGTTTGTTGATATTGCTGGTCTTGTGAAGGGCGCATCGCAGGGTGAAGGGCTTGGGAATCAGTTTCTGGGTAATATCCGTGAAACTCATGCTATTATTCATGTGCTTCGCTGTTTTGAAGATAATGATATTCATCATGTAGATGGTTCAGTTGACCCGATTCGTGATGCGGAGGTTATTGAGACAGAACTTATGCTTGCGGATCTTGAAAGTATTTCCAAGCAAATGGAGAATATGGGTAAGAAGAAACGCTCCGGTGATAAGGATATAGAAGAACAATTCAAGCTTATGGAGCAAATTAAAGCCAGTCTTGAAAGCGGGGAGCCTGTGCGTTCTATTACCGGTCTTGATGAGGATCAGGCGCGCTGGCTTAAGTCCTTTCAAATGATTACAGCAAAGCCTGTTCTTTATGTTTGTAATGTCTCTGAAGATGAGGCTGCGGAGGGTAATGACTGGACCCAAAAAGTAGAGGACATGGCTCAAAAAACAGGTGCGCGTGCGGTTCGGATTTCTGCTGCTGTTGAAGCGGAAATCGCGCAATTGGATAGTGCTGAAGAGAAGCTGGAATTTCTTGAGACGCTGGGTCTCAGTGAACCGGGTTTGAACCTTATTATCCGTGAAGGTTATAAACTGCTAGGGCTACAAACTTACTTTACAGCGGGCCCTAAAGAGGCGCGCGCATGGACAATTCCGGCGGATGCAAAAGCTCCACAAGCAGCAGGGGTAATTCATACTGACTTTGAAAAAGGATTTATCAAGGCCGAAACTATTTCTTATGATGATTTTATTTCCTGCGGCGGAGAGCAAGGTGCTAAAGAAAAAGGTAAAATGCGCCAAGAAGGTAAGGAATATGTTGTGCAGGATGGTGATATCATCCTATTCCGCTTTAATGTCTAACTTGTGCTTGTGGCGGTTTGTTGTATGACAGGGGTAGGCTGACCTGTTGTTCCTGTTAGTGGTAAATCACCCTCAATAATTTCGCTGCCTGTTACGCTAAGAGCTGCAAGTTGTGCTGGATCACTGTCTTCGGATCCTACAACGCTTCTGAAAGTTGATGTTGTATTGCTACTAGTAACCTGTTCTTCGCGTGTGGTTGGTACAGTATCTGCTCTTTGTTGTGCTTCAAAGGTAAGTCGTTGCTCTAATCTTCTTTCATAGGCACTCACGTCATAGCGTGTCTGGTGAACATATTCTTCAAATGGCGTTACAGATGTTGCGTCGTCGGCAGAAAAGCGTGCTTGCCACTTTTCTGCACGATACTCAGAAACTTGGTGTCTCATATAGCCATTTGCTAGAGATGGTTCACTGGCAACTATAGCTTTTGCAACTAAATCACCATTCTCAGCACGTTGTTTTAAATCATCATAAATTTCTTGAGAAACACCCATTCCGTCGTCAATAATGTGAAGGTCACCTGCCGCTATAGCAAGTCCACCATTTCTTAGGGCTTCATCAATTTGATGGTCTTCTAGACCCTGCTCATTAGCTTTAACTGACATCATTTCAATGGCAATGATTCCTAATTCTTCTCGGTCTATAGTTAGATCTGTTCTAGTAGGGTTATCTTCAAACAGTCTTAGTTTAGCTGCCAAGGTTTTAATTTTATTTTGATTATCATTAAATTCATTGCCTTGCCAATTTGCATCTTTTTCTAAAATGCGCTTTATAGCTTCATCGCGGATATCATTGCGCCATTTTTCATCCTGAGGCTGGTTAAAGCTCATTACATCTTGAAGGCGTATGTTATCCCTGAGGGCTTGTCCATAAACATTGGCATTAAATAGTGCAATATCTTGATGTTTGTTAGTGCTTTGTCCCCAATTATTATCAACTTCGGGCGATGATGTGTGGATACCAGAAGGTAGGGTACCATTATTAATATATTTTAATGCATCCAGAAGAATTAATGTTTGCCCCATACTGTGTTCACCAGCAGTACCGTTATAATTTTGATCCATATGTTTGGAGAGCATTTGAAGGCGGAAGAATGCAGAGTTACTGTCATCAACGCCCAAATCTGCGGCTTGTCTTTGTTTAACACGCTCCAGAAAAGCAATGGCTTGAGGGTCATTAAATTTTAGTGGATCAATGTCATCTGTATCCTGTTCCGGATATGCAAGCTTAAGAGCTTCAAGACGTCTTCTTATCGCGTTTGCAGTGATGTCATCAATATCTGTTGTGCTGGCCTCTTGTGCCACACCAAGATCATTTTCAAGTATATCAACAAGGGTTTCGGCTTGAATAATTCTATTATCTCTACTTGTACTGCGATTGAATAGGCGTTGCGCCGTCTCAATTTGAGCCTGAACAGTTTCTGGCATATTGTTATATTGAATAGCAAGCTCATGTGCATAATAAATTTGATGGTCTAGTTCAGTATTCCCTAAATTTGAAGGATAGATCATGTTTATGATATTTAGTGTTTGTTCGTCTAGAGCACCTGTAATGCTCATTGACTCTAAGGCATCTTTGAGGGCCGGATTGTTTTCTGCAAGGGTGGCTAGTTCAGTCGATGATTTTAGGGTGTCTTGGATATCGGCAACACCTTGCGTAAAATTCATCAAAAATTTCTGGTCAAGAACGCTATGTTCAGATTGGGAGTTAACTTTCAGGCTATCGGCACTAAAGCTTAAATCATAAGTAAAATAGTTATCGAGGAATTCATTAAAGCTAGACTTAAACCCCTGCAAAGCGTGCTCTTCAGTGGCAGATAGTTTCCAATTACTTTGATCTTGTCCGGTTGTCATAAGGTTTCCCGTATATTCACCCAATTTATTATTCTTATTATATGGGTCTAACTATACAGACTTTATTTAATTTTGTCAAAAACGAAACTTGTTTTGACTTTAATTTATTAAAAACTTTTAAAAATTCAAATAATTGTTTTGAAGTAATGGTTTACGAAGATACTAAGTCTTCATAAGTACTGCGGATTTTGTTTGTAATGTCTCCCACAGTAAATTTATGATCATCAATCTGACCGACGGCCGTAATTTCAGCGGCTGTTCCTGTAAGAAAAACCTCGTCAATATCAGCGAGTTCATCCGGTGATATTTTGCGCTCTTCAAAAGGAATATCTAGGTCTTTGGCGATCTGTATGACTGTTTGGCGCGTTATCCCGTTTAGGAAACAATCAGGTGGCGGCGTCATTAAAGTTCCGTTTTTGACAGCAAAAAAGTTTGCACCTGTGCCTTCTGCGACATTGCCCTGATAGTCAAGCATAAGCGCGTCATCATAGCCGGCATCTTCAGCTGCGTGTTTTGACATGGTACAGATCATATAAAGCCCGCTGGCTTTACTTTGAGTGGGGGCTGTGTCAGGGGCTGGCCTATGCCACGGGGATGTTCTTAATGTGATGCCGTTTTTATATTTATCTTCATCGAAATAGCGTGCCCAAGCCCAAGCTGCAACGGCCATGTGTGTTTTGGTTTTACGCGCTGCAACGCCCATTTGCTCACCGCCACGCCATGCCAGAACACGGATATAGCAATCTGTAAGATTATTTTCCTTGCAAACGTCATATTTTATTTTTTCGATTTCATCGACGCTGTAGGGGATCTTCATACCCATGATTTCTGCTGATTTGTGCAAGCGTTCCGAGTGCTCACGGCTTTTGAATATTTTGCCGTTATACATGCGCTCTCCTTCAAAAACGGCACTTGCATAGTGCATGCCATGACTAAGGACATGGACCTTACTTTCTTTCCACGGGTGTAATTCTCCATCTATCCAGATAAATCCGTCTCTTTGATCAAAAGGAACTTCGCTCACTTTAATGGCCTTTCACTTGTCCTGTAACTCAATTATCGTTTTTTGCAGGAATATTTATTTATGTTTCACAGTGCATTTTTCAGAGCAAAAAGCTATATAGGAAAGGAAGTTTTGTAAATAAAAATAATGACACAGACAAATAAAAAATTTTCAGACGTCAAGAATAACGAGAAAGACCACATTCTTGTTATTGATGATGATGTTCGTATTAGTAATCTTGTTTCGCGTTATTTGCATGATCAGGGATTTATTGCTTTGACGGCATCATGTGCAGCGGATGCACAAGAAAAGTTGGCGGTGTTTGAATGTGATGCCTTGATTGTTGATGTTATGATGCCCGGACAAAGTGGTCTGGAGCTTGTGGAGACATTGCGTGCAAAAGGTATTGATATACCTGTTTTATTACTAACGGCGCTAGGTGAGGCGGAAGATCGCATCACAGGGCTTGAGGTTGGTGCAGATGATTATCTCTCAAAACCTTTCGAGCCAAGAGAACTGGTTTTAAGATTGAAATCAATATTAAAGCGTGCACAAAAAACACCAATAGCAATGACTCAGACTTATAAGATGGGTGATTGTGTTTATGATATTCAAAATGAATTTCTTGAAAAAAATGATGATGTTATTTCCTTGACATCGGCCGAGCATAATTTGCTTAAAGTTTTCCTTGAGCATGAAGGTGATGTTCTTAGTCGTAAAACGCTTGCACAAAAAACTGGTTTGGGTGAGGGTGGTGAGCGCACCATTGATGTTCAAATTACTCGCTTGAGGCGTAAGATTGAGGAAAATACAAAGACACCTAGATTTTTAAAAACTGTGCGTGGCAAGGGGTATGTTATGCGCGCGGAAAAACTCGTTTAAAGATAATAAAATATCATGAAAAAGAAAAACTGGATTAAAAGGATATTGCCGCAGACCCTGTTAGGGCGCTCACTGCTTATTATCATTATCCCTGTTTTGCTGATACAGCTTTTTGTTACATTTATATTCTTTGATAGACACTGGGTGCGAATGACCAATCGTCTGGCATTTGCTGTGGCGGGGGAGATTTCTATTATTAGCGAACTTATTGATGATGCCAAAGATCATAAGGATATTGATGAGATACTAAACCTTTATTCTGATAAGCTGAATTTGATTATTGCTTATAAAGAGGGAGCTGTTTTTTCTCAAGAAACAGCAGGTTCTGTGAATTATTATTCTATGGGGTGGGCCGCCATGATAGGCGATAGTCTGGAAAGAGAGATGCGTGGCCAGTTGAACAGAAAATTCACGATTGATGTAGACTTTCAGGAAAAATGGGTGGAGATACGGGTACAACTCAATAAGGGGATGCTTTATGTTTCTTTACCGCAAAGGCGGTTGTTTTCATCATCCAGCTATATCTTCTTGTTATGGGTCTTTAGTGTATCTTTTGTTTTGATGATTATTTCTATACTTTTTATGCGCAATCAGATACGACCGATACGCAGGCTTTCTCTGGCAGCAGAGCGCTTTGGTAAAGGTTTATATGATAGTGATTTTAAAGTTGAGGGTGCAAAAGAAGTCCGTCAGGCCGGACAAGCTTTTCTTGATATGAAGACCCGTATTAAAAGGCAAATTGCGCAACGTACAGAAATGCTAGCAGGTGTATCGCATGATCTTCGAACCCCGCTTACAAGGTTAAAGCTTCAATTGGCTATGCTGGGAGATAGTCCTGACGTGGATGCGATGAAGCTGGATGTTTCAGATATGGAGAAGATGATTGAGGGGTATTTGAACTTTGTGCGCGGAGAGGGGCAGGAGACGATAGAAGATATTGATTTTGTAATGCTTCTTAATGAAGTTATTATAGCAGCGAAGAGGCAGGGGTGTCCTATTGTATTTGAGTGCAATATTGAGACTTTAGTACTCAAGGTGCGTCCCACAGCAATTAAACGTTGTTTGGGGAACCTTATTAGTAATGCTGCAAAATATGCAGACCGTATTGTTCTTTCTGCTCAGCTTAGTGATAATGGTCGTGTAAAAATATTAATTGAGGATAATGGGCCGGGTATTCCTAAAAATAGATATGATGATGTCTTTAGGCCATTTTATAGAATAGATAGTTCCAGAAATTTACAGACAGGTGGTGTAGGGCTCGGGCTACCAATTGCAATGGATATTATTCATTCGCATGGTGGAGAAATATGGCTTGGCCAGAGTGCATTAGGTGGTCTGGTCGTGCATGTCGAGTTACCAACTTAGAAAATTTCTTAAGCTGACGCGGCTTTTGTATTTTCTTCTGCCTTTTCGGAGATGGTTTTAATATTCTCCTTGGCTTGATCATTAAGAATGCGGGTGGTCTTACTATTTGCTTCTTTGATTATAGCTGCAATTTCTTCCAGATTGCTCATGGCTTTTTTGTAGCTTTTTTGCATGCGTTCTGAGTTTTTGATAATTTTCTCTTCGGGCTTGCCTTCGCATAGGATGTCATTTGTTGCGCTGGATTGTTCTTTTAAGAACTCTGAGATGATTTCCATTTGTTTATTTGTAAGATCCTGAGCATTTTGTAAGCCTTGTTGCTGTGCGCGCGATAATGCCAGTAAATTCTTTCTGTTTATTTCAAGAAACTTGCCCATATCCAGTGCAGAACACTGATATTTTTGCATGGCTGTGTTTATTTGTTCATTCGAAAAAAAAGCAGTAAATGGATTGTCGCGTGTCATCATCAAATTCCTTCATTAATCCCGTAAAATGCTGCATTACAAGAAAGGTAAACTTTTTATTACATTTCGTCAAGTTTCAGCTTTGTTGCGGTCAAAAAAGAATCTCTGTGTATGTGGGTATTTTTATAAACGAAAATTTTGCATTTTACCTGTGTAAAAATGTAAAATACGTTAGTGGGTATGTTAAGGTTCGTAAAATTTCTTTAGGATATGTTTATTCATGAATGATGTGTATAGTTCTAATTATATGGGCGTAAGAAGGGGCTCTAAATCAAGGAGTGGTTTCCTTACCTCCGGTTTTGCACAGCTTATTGTTGTTTTGAATGGACTTTTCTTAACTGTTCTAGCCTTTTTTGTGCTTAGTTTCTTCGTTATGAATCTGTCAAAAAATCGCTATGAGGAGACGATTAATAAAGCCGGAATTATCTTGTCAGAAGGCGTCAGCAAAATTGAAAACACCATTCAGGTATTAGCCACGATCTTTCAGACTTCTGAATCTGAAAACAAAGACAAAATTATTAAAAATATTAGAAGAAATGTTCCTGGCCTTGCAAACTTTGATCAGATTTTCCTCGTCTATGAACTTAGTCCAGGGAATTGGCAGTATAAAACTATTTTTCAGGCGCAGTATAATAAAGCAAAGCCGCCTTATTACCAGATGCAGCCTGATAATGCTCTGGTTAAGCGTTTGGTAGGTGACCAAATCTTTTCAGCAAAAACTATACAGGTTATTTCTAATTTCGAGGGAATGGAATATGTAGAGTTTAGCAGGCAGCCTATGATCAAGTTACGTTCTTTTGCTTTGGCTTTGCCTGTAGAAACCGGTAATTCAGCGAATGGTGTAATTATTGGTGTAACACGCGCACCTGTCTTGTTTGATGATGAGTTTTTGCGCGAAAATTCATTATTATTTCGTTTGACCATACGGGATATGAAATTTGATAGAGGTCTTTATCATATGGATTATGATGTCTATGCGGATGAAGATAATATCAAGGCGGAACAGGAATACTCCTTTTTTGTTGGCGATAATGAGTGGCTGATTGTTTTGCAGTTCAAAGATGATGAGAATTTTGTTTTTGTTGAAAATAGTCCTTATCTTGTTTTGTTTTTTGGTGTGATTATGACGCTCTTGGGTACTTTATTTGTGCGGAATAATTACAAGCAGGCCATGAAGCTTTCGAGTATGAATTCTGTGTTGGAGCAAAAGAATTTTGAGCTTCAAAATGAAATTTCTGAGCGTGAACGTCTAAATCAAACACTTATAAAAGCTGAACGTGAGAATAGGGCAATTATTGATTCCGTTAGTGATGTGCTGTTTGAAACAGATACAACAGGGAATATTTTGTTTCTTAGCGCAGCGTGGCGAAAAATTACGGGTTTTGATATGGATCGCTCGCTGGATAATAATATCTTTACTATGCTGCATCCTGAAGAACAGGAAAAGCATATTGAAGACTTTAATTTATTGGTAAGGGGGCAAAAACAGGCCTATAGATCTTTTGCGCGGCTTCGTATTTCAAATGGTACATTCAGGGCGGTAGAGCTGGCTATGTCTATGATCCGTCAGGACGAGAATAAAAATCTGCGTGTGGTTGGTACGATTACAGATGTCGATGAGCGTCGACGTGCCGAAAGAGCACTCGCCGAAGCGGAAAAGAAATACAGGACAATTGTGGAAAATGCTGCAGGTGGTTTGTATCAGGTTACCCCTGAAGGTATATATCTGAGTGCTAACCCTGCTATGGCGCATATTCTTGGTTATCGAGATGTTGAGGAGATGTTAAGGCTGGTTAAGAACGCCTATGGTTTGGTTTATCCCGATGCTGATGAGCGCAAAAGTTTTGAAAAACTGATTATGATGCAAAAGCAAGTTTTTGATTACGAGACACAAGTCCTGACGAAATCAAAAGATAAAATATGGGTTCGCGAAAATATACGTATTGTGCAAGATGAGAATGGCAATACGCTTTATTATGAAGGATCTATGGAGGATATTACAGGACGTAAAGAGGCTGAGATTGCTCTAAGGGAAGCAAAAATAGAATCGGACTTGGCCAACCGCGCAAAAACAGAATTTATTGCGAATATGAGTCATGAGCTAAGAACACCGCTGAATGCTATTATTGGTTTTTCCGAGATTATTAAAAACGAGGTTATGGGAGAGCTTGGGCAAGCTGTTTATAAGGAATATGCCACGGATATTTATGATAGTGGTAAAAACCTTCTAGAGATTATTAATGAGATTCTCGACCTTTCTAAAATTGAATCCGGTAAGAAAGAGCTTAAGGAAAGTGAATTTATGCTCGGAGTTTGTCTGGAAAGTGTACTGGATACTTTGTCACCTAGAATAAGAGATAAGCGCTTGGTTCTAATGAATGAAACTGCGAGTTTGCCGTATATGGTTGGCGAAGAAGTTGCGATCAAGAATATTTTAAAAAATATTATATCGAATGCAGCTCAATACACGCCGGAAGAAGGGCGTATTACGATCTTTTCAAATTATGATCATGATGGATCATTACGGTTGTCTATTTCTGATACTGGGATTGGTTTATCTTTGAAGGAAATCGAAAAGGCTCTTTCACCTTTTGGGCAGATTGATAATGCTTTGGACCGGAGTGGTGATGGTACGGGGCTCGGTTTGCCCTTGTCTAAGGCCTTGATCAAGTTGCATGGCGGACGTTTGGAGATATTATCGAAAAAAGGTATTGGTACAACTGTGGCGATTATTATTCCTGCCGAGCGTCTGAGAAATGTAGAATCTCGTGAGAACATTACGCATTAAAAAAACCCGATGAAAATCGGGTTTTGTAAATCGAATAAGCACTAAATAATTATTAGCGTCGAATACCAAGAGACTTGATAAGTTTTTGATAACGGTCTTCGTCTTTGCTCTTAAGGTAATCCAAAAGCTTTCTGCGTTTTGCAACCATTGCCAAAAGGCCGCGGCGGCTGTGGAAGTCTTTTTTGTGGACTTTCATGTGCTCTGATAGCTCTTCAATACGTTTGGACAAAATAGCCACTTGTACTTCTGGAGAGCCTGTATCTTCTTTGGATGTTTGAAAATCCTTGATAATTTTTGCCTTGCGGGCTGGTTCTATCGACATCTTTTCCTCATTTCTTTTCTAAATTAAAAACACGGACCGGACTGACTTTATATTTATCAACCTCTATAATCGCGATGATGTCGTCTTTATAAGACGCTAGCGCCGCTTTATTTTTAGTTCCCGCTAGCCCGGCCTTTTCAAGCCTTGCAAAGTCTTGACGGGTTATAAATTCCAGTTCCTGTCCATTACGAAGTCTTGCTGTTTCTTCTGCTGTCACAGCCAGAGCCGGGATATCGTCCAGCGCGGTGTGTACAGGCAGCAAAGCCTCGCGACGGGCCGCAATGTAATCCATATTAGCTAAAATGTCCAGAGAAATCGTGTTTTGCGTTGTGAATGGCCCGACTTTTATGCGGCGGAGTGTGCTTACATAGCCCTTTGTCCCAAGTTTCTCAGCCATATCGCGTGCTAATGACCTGACATAGGTGCCTTTGCCGCAGGTCATTTCAAGGCTGGCTATATCTTTGTCAGTTGAGATTAGCTTTAGGGACTTAATAAAAACTTCCCTTGATTTTAGCTCTACATCTTCACCGGCTCTGGCTAGATCATAGGCACGCTGTCCAGCAATCTTAATTGCCGAGAATTGGGGCGGCGTTTGCTGTATGTGGCCCATAAATTCCGGCAGGATATCTTGGATGGCTCTTTCAGAGGGGCGATGATCTGATGTTGCAATGATATCACCTTCCATGTCGTCAGTATCACGTTGTTCACCCCATGTAACAATAAATTCATAGGTTTTAATACTATCTTGGATATAGGGGATTGTTTTTGTGGCTTCACCAAGTGCTATGGGCAATATGCCTGTGGCTAGAGGGTCTAGTGTTCCAGCGTGCCCAGCCTTTGAGCCTTTGAGGATTGAGCGTATTTTACCTATTGCTTGTGTCGAGGTCATTCCTAGTGGCTTATCAAGGTTAACCCAGCCATGGATTAAATCACCTTTTTGACGTCTAGCCATATTGGGGGGTTACTCCTCATCACCCGAGGAAGGTGGTTGATGTTTGTGAATGTCACGCAAGATGTTTTCAATGTGCTCTGCATTGGCAAAGCTTTCATCTTCTACAAACTTGATTCTTGGTGTAAATTTAATACTTAAAGAGCGCCCTATATCTTTTTGAAAAACATTACTTTCCTCGTTTAAGGCTTTAAGTATTTCAGAGAGGTTTTCCATACCCATTGCTGTAATATAGGCCTTGGCGTATTTTAAATCAGGAGAAGGGCGGACTTCTGAAATTGTAATTGTATTGGAGTGATCCAAAAGAAAGTCATTGGTAAAATGACCCCTTTGTAAAGTCTCGGATAAAATATGTCTGATTTGCTCCCCAACGCGTAATTGACGCTGCGATGGTTCGTTAATGCTGGACTTTGATGTGTTTCTTTTTTGTTTCATTTTCGATGCACTAGTAGTAGCGGTGCACGGCGTACAGGCTTAATCCAGCACGCGTTGCTCTTCTATGATTTCATAACACTCAATGATATCATTTTCTTTAATGTCATCATAACTCTCGAAGGCCATACCGCATTCCATGCCTTCCTTGACTTCTGCGACTTCGTCTTTGAAGCGTTGCAGGGTCTTGAGCATGCCTTCGTGGATTACTACGTCATCACGAAGCAGGCGCACCTTGGAGCCACGCTTCACACTACCTGCTTCGACTTCACAACCAGCAACTTTACCAACTTTGGTGATGTTGAAGACTTGCTTGATTTTTGCCTGACCCAGATATTCTTCGCGGGTTGTCGGTGTTAACATACCGCTCAAGATGGCTTTAACATCGTCAATCACATTGTAAATGACGTTGTAGTATCTGACTTCTACTTGCTCTTGATGCGCCAAATCACGTGCTTGCTTGTTCGCTCGCACGTTAAAGCCAACAATCAATGCGCCTGTGGCTTGTGCCAAGATAACATCGGACTCGGTGATGCCGCCAACGCCTGTGTGAAGAATTTGAACATTAATATCTTCATTTTCTTCCATGACCTTGTCAATTGAACCGGCAATAGCCTCAATTGAGCCATGGACATCGGCACGGATAATGACAGGGAGTTTGATTTTTTCACCTTGTTCGCGCATGGAAACAAGTTGTTCCATTGTTGTGCGTCCTTTAACGGCATTTGCAGCGGCAATTTCCTTGATTTTGCGTTTACGGTATTCGCTGATTTCACGGGCCTTGTTTTCATCCTTTGTAACATTGAATATATCACCAGCCAAAGGTGTGTCATTTGCACCAAGTACTTCAACAGGCTGTCCAGGTACGCCTTCCATAACATTTTGGCCTTTATCATTAATAAGGGCTCGGACTTTACCAAAAACAGCGCCAGCTACAAATACGTGACCTATACGCAGAGTTCCTTTCTGGATAAGAACTGTTGCGACTGAACCGCGGCCCTTTTCCATTTTTGCTTCAACAACAAAACCCTGTGCCAAGCGATTCGGGTTGGCTTTTAGCTCAAGGATTTCTGCCTGTAGTAAAATAGCTTCTTCTAGCTTATCGAGGTTCATTTTGTTCTTGGCAGAGATCTCTATACATTGAACATCGCCACCCATTTCTTCAATGACAACTTCATATTGAAGCAAGTCTTGTTTTACTTTGGTTGGGTTGGCATCTGGCAAGTCAATTTTGTTTACCGCAACGATAATCGGAACATTAGCTGCCTTAGCATGGTTAATTGCCTCGATTGTTTGGGGCATAACACTGTCATTGGCGGCAACAACGACTACAACGATATCGGTAACATCTGCACCTCTGGCACGCATTTCAGTGAAGGCTGCGTGACCTGGTGTGTCAAGAAAAGTGATTTTATCACCAGAAGACATTTGTACCTGATATGCGCCGATATGTTGTGTAATACCACCTGCTTCACCTGCAACAACATCTGTTTCACGAAGTGCATCTAGTAATGATGTTTTACCATGGTCAACGTGACCCATGATCGTGACAACAGGTGGCCTTGCGACCATGTCTTCTTCTTTGTCTTCATCGCCTTCAAGGCCAATTTCAACATCTGCATCTGTAACGCGTCTGACTTTGTGGCCAAATTCATCAATGATTAGCTCCGCAGTATCAGCATCAATGCTCTGCACGCCAGTAGCCATAACACCCATTTTCATAAGAGCTTTTATGACTTCTTTTCCAGGCTCAGCCATTCTGTTAGCGAGTTCTTGAACTGTAATCGTTTCAGGAAGAACTACTTCACGAATTTGCTTTTGTGTGGGCTCTTGAAAAGGTTGAGCGGCCATGCGTGCCTTCTCAAGGGCGCGTTTCTGTGCTGCTAGTGATGGCCCGCGATCGCGCTCATAGTCACGGTTTAGCGCCTGTGTGACTGTAATTCTTCCGCCGCGACGATCCTCTGCGGGTCTGCGCGTTGGCTTAGGTGCATTACGCTTGATTTTATCTCTGTAGCTCTCTTCAGGCTCATCATTGGTACCAAAATTTTTTGCGCGTCTGTTTTCAGTATCTTTAGCAGCAGGAGGAATATTATCAATATCTGGTGTGATATCCTTATTTTCATCCGTTGCAATGCTTTTTTGTAGTTTTTCAGCTTCTTTTTTTTCTTTTTCTTCTTTTGCCTTTTTATCTTCAAGCGTCATAACGCGTCGCTTAGGAAGTTCCCTTTTCTTGGTATCTCCAGATAACGCAGCTTTTAGCGCTTTGGCGCGGGCTTCACGTTCCTGAGATGTTAAGTGTGGATCTTCTGATGACGAGGTCTTTTTATCCGTGCTTTGAGGCGTTGAAGGTTTGCGGGCACGCTTGACCTCAACGGCTACTGTGCCGCCACGACCTGAGCTAGACCCTATGCGATCACCTGATTTCAGACTCAGCGTTTTACCGGAAAGGCTTAGTGTTTTTCCGCCTTTTTTTGTGTCTTTGGTTTCTTCTGTTTTTTCTTTTTCACTCATAAAACTTTGTTCCAAATCCTTTCATTGAGGGCTAGGTATACACCCATGCGCCCTCAAGTGCAAAAAATAGTTTGAAGAAATTCAGTTATTATACCGTTTCTTCTTTTTCATTAGCTTTTTCTGCTTCTTCTAATGCGGCCTCAGCTTGAGCATCTTCTTCAGCAAACCAGTGTTCACGGGCTTTCATAATGACATCATTGGCGTCTTTTTCTGTTAGTTGGTTTTCACCCAGCATTTCCATCAATTCATCGCCAGCGAGATCAGCAAGGTCATCAAGGGTTTTGATGCCTTTTTCACCAAGCTTAAGTATTTGATCTGAACGTAGGCCTTCAAATACCATAAGGTCATCTTGAATCTTCAATTCATCTTGTTTTGATTTCAGTTCCTTTTCTTTCTCTTCAAGCCATGCTGCTGCACGGTTTTGAAGCTCGATAGAAATTTCTTCTTCAAATCCTTCGATCTGATTTAATTCATCTACAGGCGTTTGAATGATTTCCTCTACTTGAGAGAATCCTTCAGCAACAAGAAGGTGGGCGATAACATCATCAACGTCCAGTGCTTCCATGAATAGGGCTGAGCGTGTGCTGAGTTCTTCGGCGCGGCGTTCTGATTCAGCTTCCTCTGTCATGATATCAATATCCCAGCCAATTAGCATTGAGGCTAAGCGTACATTTTGTCCGCGACGACCAATAGCAAGGCTGAGTTGGTCATCAGGCACGACAACGTCCATGCGTTTGTTTTCTTCATCAAGAATTACTTTTGTTACGGCAGCAGGTTGTAGGGCATTAACTACAAATGAGCCAGTATCTTCGGTCCATGGAATAATGTCGACTTTTTCGCCGCCAAGCTCATTTACTACGGCTTGAACGCGAGAGCCACGCATACCTACACAGGCACCAACAGGGTCAATAGTCCCGTCTTTGGATGTTACCGCAATTTTGGCACGGCTTCCCGGGTCACGGGCAACAGCCTTGATCTCAATAATGCCGTCATAAATCTCTGGTACTTCCTGTGTAAACAGCTTGGCCATGAATTCAGGGTGAGAGCGTGATAAAAAGATTTGTGGGCCGCGAGTTTCTTCACGCACCTCGTAGATAATGGCGCGAACACGGTCATTCATATTGATAGGCTCGCGAGGAATAGTCTCGTCACGGCGGAGTAATCCTTCTGCACGGCCTTGGATGTCAATTGTTGCGTTACCATACTCAACACGTTTGACAACACCGTTAACGATTTCACCAACGCGGTCTTTGAATTCTTCATATTGACGGGCACGTTCGGCTTCACGTACTTTTTGCATGATAACCTGTTTGGCTGTTTGTGCGGCAATACGACCAAAATCCAGTGGTGGGAGTTCATCAATCAGGAATTCACCTGGTTTGGCATCAGGCTTAATTCTTGATGCTTGTGAGAGTGTTAGTTGAGCTACTTCGTTTTCTATCTCAGCATCATCTTCCAAAACTTCACGATAGCGTTTTAGTTCAATGATACCGCTGCTGCGATCTATTTGCGCGCGGATATCTTGCTCATGCCCGTATTTAGAGCGGCCAGCTTTCTGGATCGCTTCTTCCATAGCTGTTAAAACTATTTCGCGATCGATGTTTTTTTCACGAGCTACTGTATCTGCAACTTGTAACAATTCCATAATAATCTCCTATAAATTTGCGGTCGCTTTAATTAATTCATCCGTTAAAACCAGTTTTGCCTTTGCCAGTGATGAGTAGGGAATCTGTGCCTCTCCCTGATCTGTGCTCAGGTATATGATATTGTCTTTTATGCCGTTCAGGCGGCCGCGAAAACGTTTCTGGCCATTTTCGTCGGGTGTATTTGTCTCAAGTTTCACTTCAAAGCCTTCATAATGCTCGAAATCATCTTTGTTAATCAATAGGCGGTCAATGCCAGGCGATCCAACTTCCAGTCTATATGTGCCTTCTATTGGGTCTTCTACGTCTAAGACAGCAGAAATGGCACGGCTGATTTTTGCAGCATCATCAATTCCCAGATTTTTTGTGGCAGTGTCTTCTGCCATAATCTGAATTGTCGTTGATCCACTATTGCCGCCTGTGATTTGAACTAAAAACAAGTCAAAGCCCAAGTCTTCAATGACAGGCTGTATCAAGGCTTTCAGTTTCATTTCCAAAGGTGTCATATTGTTTTTACAAATCTTTCCAAGTTTTAAACTGGCAATAAAAAAGGCGGGCCTCTTTATGAGCCCACCGTCTTGATTGATCGGTTATCTATGGGCGTTGTAGTAAATTTTATTACTAATTACAAGCTTTATTATTAAAATATCTGTGTAAATCAGTGTTGATCATTCTTTAATGAGCTGTAGAGCTTGTTGTTTTGTTAAGCGCTTAGCGTTGAATACGGAGGGTATTCTGGGGGTGCCCCATGTCTCAACCCTTTCTTTTTCGTAGTAGTCCCAAACGATCTCCTTATCTTTATTGACTTCAAAAATTCTGCCACTATGTGTTTCTGATATGAGGATATTGCCATTTGGTAGGATATCAATCATGCCATTATAAGGCGTATGGAAAGGGGTGTCTTTTGTACCTGTATACTCCCATTCTATTGCAAGATTATCCATGTTTATTTCAAGAATTCGTGAGGGACCGCCTTCTGCCGCATTGCCTTGATTATCAAGCATGATTATATTTCCATTCTCTAGGAATTTTGTACTGTGTTGTCCTCTCCATGGGCCTAAAAATGCCCAAGTGATTTTTTCTGTTTCAAGGTCTAGAAAAGCAATTAAATCAAGATTTCTCATGGAAATCATTATGCTTTGGTTGCTAATTTTAGGATATTTTTGTGCTATGTATTTTGGTACAAGCGTAATTGTATTTGGATGCATTAAATCACCATCCCCCATATTTGGGTCTGATGGGCTAAGATTTAGATTTTCTAAAATAGCTTGGTATTCGGTTCCCCAAAATGCATCTAGTAAAGAAATAGAGCGTTTTATGCTGCCGTCTTGTGTGGATAAGAATGTAACTTTTTCTTCTATATAGGGTGGTGTTAATTGTGGCACTACAGGGTGGGGGGTGTTTCTATAAACTGACTCATATGTAATGAACGTATTATTATCAATAAATTCGATGTTATGATGAAATTTAAGGTCATTGTACCATAATATATTTAAATCAATGTCATACTTGATGATTCCGTAGTGATTGAGCGTGTTTTTTTCACCCCAAAACATGGCATAAAGGTTCTTTGGATTTGTTGTGTCTAGGAAAATGCGTGTAATGGTCGCTTGGTCATTATATGCAATTTTTTCTTTTGGGATATTGGCCGATAGGCTTTTAACTTTTGTTCCATTTAAATCAATGAGACTGATTTCGTTATTATTGGTGTTTGCATATATTGTGTAATCACCCCATGTTTTTTCTGGTGTATATGTGACCACACCTTTTTTATCACTTTTAGGAATGTTGAACCACCATTGATTAAAAAAAGGTGGCTCTTGTATTAAAAAGAAGAAGGTGTTTAGTCCCAAGGCTGGTTCCGATATATATTTTTTGATGAAGTTTTGGTCATATGACGCCATGCCAACGAAGAAAAGATATGTGCAAATTATTCCGGAAAAAAATAACCTTATGAAGTCTGCCATGTGTGAAGTTACCGTATTTTTATTGCTTTTTGATTGTCTAGTTCCAAAAAATGAAGATAGAGGCAGGTAAGCGCAGAGTCTAGTTTTTTGTATTGTTGTGAAAAGAAGCTGAACGAATTTTTAGGTAATTGACTTGTATACTCTGTATTCATAGTATCTGTAAGTCGTTTCAATAACGTACAGGTTTACATTATGACCCAAAAATCCCAAGGGGATATCTGGAAAGAATGGGCTACGAAGGCCCAAAAAGGTGATAAAGAAGCCTATAATTTGCTGCTTGTTGATATTTTGCCTTTTATTAGGGGGCGGCTAGCTGGTTCTTTGGCGAATGAAGATTGGGTCGAAGATGTAGCGCAGGAAATATTAATGTCTGTGCACAAATCATTGCATACTTATGCGCCTGATCGACCTTTTCGTCCTTGGTTGATGTCAATTATCAGTTTTCGTAAGACGGACTTTTTAAGGAAATATTATAAAAATAAAAAAGTTCGTGAGAGTGTTGGTGGTCATGACAAAACTTTTGATAAATATGTAACCGATCCCCAGTATTCGGGCGAATTAAAGGATATAGAGGCAGCATTGAATGACTTGCCTGAAAAACAAAAGAAAATTTTTACTTTAATGAAAATAGAGGGATATAGCGCACAAGAAGTTTCGGATAAAATGGGGATGAGTGTGTCTGCGGTTAAGGTTTCGGCGCATAGGACTGCAAATAAACTCAAGGAGAAGCTAGGGTAGTAATAATATGGACTTAAGCGAAAAAGAAGAAAAAACTAAAAATGTTATTAGCGGCTTATGCGATGAATTATGCGTGGTTAAGTTATCGCCGCACCCCTTAAAACGTGCGATTCTTTGGTGTTCTTTGGGGTTTGCTTATATTGGTGTGTGTTTATATATGACACGCATTCGTAATGATATTTTAGATAAGCTTGTTGATTTCTCTTTTGTATTTGAGTTGATGTTAACACTTTCTATGGCTGTGAGTGCTGGTTTTTGTGCTTTTTGGCTTTGTGTGCCGGATATGCGCGGCCAGAAATGGATGATTTCTGTGCCAACTACGTTATTTGCTGTTTTGGCTGCGTGGATAGGCCTGCAAACGGCTTTATTATCTTATGAGTTTCCAGATATTCATTGGCATACATGTTATAAGGAGGCCATAATGTTTGGGGTGATACCAGCTATTGCGATCATAGTGCTGTCATTAAAGGGAAAAACCACACATCCTGCATTGTTGTCGATTATGAATGCTCTGGCTATTGGCGGGTTTGGTTACGCAGCACAGCGCTTGTCTTGTGGCTCTGATCATATTGGTCATATCTGTGCCTATCATGTCTTTCCGTATTTTCTTTTTGCATTATTTTGCGTTTTTATCATAAGAAAGATTTACCGCTGGTGATTCATAGGGTAAATATCTCATAAGAAACAAGAAAAACTCGTGGAATTCTATGCAAGTCAAAATTTACAAACCAAGTAAGAATGTTATGCAATCGGGTCGCGGCAAGACAAAATGCTGGGTTCTGGAATATGAACGTGATAGCAAGCGTGGGCCAGAGAGCATTATGGGATGGACATCTTCTGGTGATACTTTGAATCAGGTGCGCTTGAGGTTTGATAGCTCGGAACATGCTGTTGAATATGCCCAGAAAAAAGGTTGGGATTTTGTTGTTCTACCAGAACATGAGCGCATTGTCCGTCCTCGTAATTATGGTGATAATTTTAAATATATTCCACCTAAGGCAGACAAAAAGGCTTGATTAAAATGCAAGTTTTAGGCATTTTGCCCTTCACGTATCTCTATATGCGGTCCCGTAGCTCAACCGGATAGAGCATCGGCCTTCTAAGCCGAGGGTTGCAGGTTCGAGTCCTGCCAAGCGCGCCATACGTGGTGAGCGTAGCTCAGTTGGTAGAGCCCCGGATTGTGATTCCGGTTGTCGTGGGTTCGAGTCCCATCGTTCACCCTTGTCATACAGAGGCCATATATGAAGTCTCTGACAGGGTGGCGCAAGCCCTGATATGAGTTGGTTCACCAACCTGAAGTATGCTGCGGTAGTGCTCAATGCTGTGTCTACTCCTGCGTCAACACGTGACCAATCATGCTTCTCAATGGTAAGTAATGTTTGAATCTTTTGTGCGATGGCTTAGTATATGTCTGATTTACGCGCGTATCCGTCGCGTTTGTTGTTGACCTTGTCTTTTTGAGTAATTATAGTGTGGTATACCCTTAAATCAATGGTGGTGTCTATCAATGTTTAATTTTTTGTGGCGGGTCTTTGGTGGTGCTACAAGTCCAACGTATGATGAGGTGTCTAGTCCATTTCAAGAGCATCAATTGACGCATGCGCCGTCCACGAGCTTTGTTATTGAAGAGAGTGATCCGACTTTGGAGTATGAGGAGGAGGTAGTGATTAGCTTCGAAGCTGGCGGTGTGGCAAAAAATGCTCCCATGTCCTATCAGACAGGAGCCGGTTCGTCAGATGAGTCCCACGGTAAAGCTAAAACAATGTCACAGAGGCTTTGTGAGAAAATTTCTGGTAGGTGATCAGTTTACGTCTTGCAAATGATTGTTTGTTCTTGCGATACGGGCTGTTGTGGAATCGGTCAATGTGGTGTCATAAGTCGACTAGTCTGTTGTTTGTTTTACTGCAGAGAATTGTGAATGATGATGGTGTGGATTATTTGCAATGGCTGCCGTATTCCCCTGAATAGCCAGATTGATGCCTCGCTCAGGCGTCTTTTTCTGGATAGAGGAATTTTTCAGCTTCTTCTAAGATGATTTTTGAATTGATGAATGTCAGCGATTCACTGCATTCGTGCCATTTGCACCAGCGGAACCCTTGATGTTCATGACTGATGGTGACATCTTCAATTGTTGTTTTCCCAAGAAAATAGACAACTTTTTTGTGGTAGATGTGTCTACCGCGTCGATAGTGATAACTCGTGGCGTAACGGAACCCATCAATAAATATGACGTCTTCGATGCCTGTTTCTTCAAATAGCTCTCTACGTGCAGTGGCTTCTTCTTTCTCGTCTCCATCGACATGTCCTTTTGGAAAGTCCCAGTGACCGCTGGGGTAGTGTAAAAGGAGGACGCTATCTTTGTTTGTGAGTATGATCCCACAAGATTTTTCATACTTAATTGCTCTTGCCATATAACAATTTCTTAAACTTCAATTATTGCAATTATAGTTCTTTTTCTGAATTTTTGCAAAGAACGGTCTAATTAATTCTTGCTAATTTGAGCTCGACCCGGGCGTGGTAGGAAATAGAACTCTGGCTGCTGGTTCGAAGTTAGAAGTTGGATCAAACGGGCCATCGTTGTTGTTGAAATTAATGCCTGTTAAAAAAGATTCTTGATCTAATGGATTTTTACTGATCGTTGTTCTTTCTCCAAATAAACTGAGTTCAAGTAGTTTTACTGGTGTGATTTCTTTGCCCCGCATACACGCAAATCCGTGATCAGATCGTATGTAGTATTCTTCGTCAGTTATGATCTTGTCTTTAATTTCATTGATTTTTGGTTTGAGGACGTGCTGCATGACTCGTATAGCGTGTTGGTTTTGGAATCCTGCTTCTTCTAGATCAAGTCTGATTTGCATGTCTGTTTCGTGTGAAATCATGAGCATTCGATGCATCGGCCATCGTTTATTGAGTAAGGACGCTTCGGAGCTATTGTCATTGAGGTGGGGTAGTTTCTTGATGCCAATGCTTGTGTCTTCAGCGTAACATTTGGATACAATAAGCGCGTAATGATTGTAGAGCTGATGGGTATCTAGATACTCCGACAGGGAGAAATACCGTTGATCAGGATCGGAGAGAGTGGTCAGCAAGTCTCTGTCGTGTATGCGACAGCGCATGTGATGACTCGATAGTAAGATATCAAGTGCTTGTACACAATCCTCTTGATGCTGTTTTAGCAGTAGTGCAATTGGATTGGATGGTTCTTCAGGTGAAATTCGTTCTTGTATCTCTCTGAGTTGATGCGCGGTGCTCAGTGGTATTGGCTTTTCTTGATTTTGAAGTAGTGTCTCTATTTCCTGTAAATCTGTTGTGGTGCTTGCGTCATTTTTCTGTTCATTGTCGTTCGGATCGCAGTCTAGCCAGTTGAGTAAATTCTGAGCATCACAGTGGAATTGTGTGGTTTTTCCTGTGGCTTGATCGGTTAGCTTAATGATCAGAGGAATATTTGCATATTGATACGTGATCGAGCACCGAGCAGGGGTTCTTTGAGATTGGGCTTGGTTTGCGTACTCTTCACTCTGGGGTATGTTTGTGATTTCTATGTCATGCTGTTGGCATTGATCAACCCACTGATTCATGCTTTGTTTGATTTGATTCATGATGGTTTCGCTATCACTTGAGTTGTCTTCGGTATCCATTTGGTGATTGTCTGGTACGATGTCCTCGTTGGTTGTTGCAATTGCTTGGCGATAGGATTGAAGCGACTCTTGATTGCATATCATGCGCAGAGATGATTGGAGTTTACGCATTTGTTTGAGTTTTGCACTGGTTTCGATGATAATAGTGCGAATTTGCCTCGTTTTTTCTTGGGTGATGGGATCATGCTCGTGCGTGACGATGAAATCTTTCTGTATGACGTGAATATTGTTTTTGTCGATTAGGTTATTATAGTCGACCCAATAGTTTACTGTTGGGTCTGATTTTGACACCAGGTGTACAGGCTGGTACATAACTTGATCGGTTATGACCCCAATGCCAACTTCAAGTTGATTATTCATTATCTGCTCGATCTGACATGTCAATTGGTATTTTTCTTTTATCTCATCACTAAGATTGAGTGCTGCGATGTGTAGCTCTGATGGGTCATCCAAGGTTAGGCTTGAGTTGAGTATTTTTGTATTTTGATCGTTGTTCATCGTTATTTTAAAATAGCGATTGATAAACTCCAGTGCGTTTCTATCAGTTAGATAGTCACGTACGCTGTGTAAAAGGTGATAAGTGATTAATCCTAATGCGATCGCTGTTGTCCCACTGGGTGCAAGTAGTGCATAAGTAATCGTAAAGCCAGTTAGTATTAAATTTGCTGCGAACATCAGAGTTGATCGCATGGTATTAAATAGTTTTAGTCGATGACTTTTTTCTGATGGTACATGATTAGATGCGATAGAATGATAGGTGAACACATTCATCGCTTTATTGAAATGATTGATTTGTAATGAAACGAGGAGAATGATCGACATTAGGCTGATAAACAGTACAGTCGGTGCATGGAGGCTTGCTGGATTTGCAATGGCCTCATGGACGATGATTAAAGCTGTAAAAGCTACAATATGAAGCGATGAACTCACGAGATAGCGTTTTGTGCGCTCGTAAAGTGTTAGGCGATTTTCGTTGCTCATACTGTTTAAGCCTTAGGTTGAATCATTGTCTATAGAATAGGTTTGCTAATTAATCAAGTTTATTTTTCAATATTTTCTATCTGGATTGACTTGATGGTGCTATTTTGCTAAAGTCTTCAGCGAAATTACGCATGCGAGAGTGGCGGAACTGGTAGACGCGCTGGATTTAGGTTCCAGTAGGGTAACCTGTGAGAGTTCGAGTCTCTCCTCTCGTACCAATCCTCAAAGTAAGGCACAACCATGACTGCAATTACGATAATCAAAACTTACGATATTAAAAGCGACAAGCTCAAGCGTTCCATCACTGTCTCTGTCAATGCCGATTATTTGAAATCGACGTATGAGCAAAAGCTCCAAGAGGTACTTAGTGGCATTAAGTTGCCTGGGTTCCGCCAGGGAAAGGTTCCCAAAGATTTGGTCAAGCAGCGCTATGGCCCACAAATTGTTAGGGAATCTGCCGAGGCAGCTGTTGAGAAGTCTTTTAATGAGATATTAGAAAAAGAAAACTTAAGGGCAGCTGAGCAACCTAAAATGGACTTGAAGAAGGTAGAAATTGGCAGTGATCTTGAGTACAGTGCGGATTTTGAGTCGATGCCTACCATCGATCCGATTGATTATGAAAAGATCTCGATCGACAAACCAGTGATTGAAGTCTCCGACAAAGATGCTGAAGCGGTTGCAATGGATATGATCAAAGCTTCTCCTCGATGGGATGCTAAAAAAGGTGCTATCAAAGACGGCGACAAGGTCAAGGTAGATTTCGAAGGCAAAGTTGACGGCAAGGTTTTCGAAGGTGGCATGGGTAAAGATATTGAGCTGGTCATTGGCGATGGGAAATTTTTGAAAGATTTTGAGTCCGGTCTTCATGGTGCTAAATCTGGAGAAACCAGGAAAATAGACGTGGTGTTTCCAAAAGAGTATCATCAGGCCAAGCTTGCTGGTAAAGATGCTACTTTTGATGTGACCATCAACGCTGTTGAGAGTGCAACTTTCCATAAGCTTGATGCTGAATGGTTTAAGCTTCGTGGTAGCAGTGCTAAGACTAAAAAAGCTTACCTCGAAGAGATACGGCCGCTCGAGCAGAAGCGTGCCGACAAGATTGCCGGTAAGATTGTTAGAGATCGGTTATCTGATGCGCTCACTGCCAGCGTCAACTTTGAAGTGCCTAAGTCAATACTTGATGGAGAGTTGAAAAATGAGGGTGTTGATCTCGATCAGTTGGACGCAAAAGCGAAAAAAGCTAAGATAGATCAAGTTACAAAACATTTACGTTATCTTCTGCTCGTGCAGCACCTTGTGCAAGAGTTAAAAATTGAAGCATCGCCAGCCGAGCTAGAATTGTATCTGGAGTCTGTGATGCCGCCGGGTGTTGATATGAACTTCTTTAAGTCATGGTATGTGCAAGATCAGTCACGCGTCGACAAGATTCGAATCGCGGTTCTTGAAGAGAAGATGCTTGACCGCGTCAAGGATATGTGTAAGCTAAAAGATGTAAAGATGACGCTTTCAGCGGCTAAAAAACTGCTAAACAAGGAGAAGTAATGACTGATATCACGAATAACTTGGTGCCAATGGTTGTAGAGACCAGTTCCAGAGGAGAGCGAGCCTACGACATTTACTCACGTATGCTCAAAGAGCATATTATTTTTCTTGTCGGTCCTATCGAAGAGAATATGGCAAACCTCGTTGTTGCTCAGTTATTATTTTTAGAGAGTGAAGATCCAGATCGTGATATTTCTCTCTACATTAATTCGCCTGGAGGGGTTGTCTCTGCTGCGCTCGCCATTTATGACACGATGCAGTATATCAAGCCTAGTGTGTCGACTCTTTGTATTGGCCAAGCTGCAAGTGCAGGCTCTCTGTTGTTATGTGCTGGTGCCCATGGCAAGCGTAAATGTCTTCCCCATGCAACGGTGATGATTCATCAGGTCCTCGGTGGTTTTCAAGGTCAGGCAGCTGATATTGAAATCCATGCCAAAGAAACACGTCGTATAAACAGTCTTGTGAATAAAATTATATCGAAGCACAGTGGGCGTTCGGTTGATGACTTGCACAAAGATATGGACCGTGACTATTTCATGACTGCTGAGCACGCGCTTGAGTACGGTATTGTGGATGAAATTGTTTATCCTAAAGAGCCTGCTGTTGCGCAATTGAAAAGTGGCTAAATCAGGATTGCCTCGAACATTTACTCTGTGATACAATAAGCCATGTAACAACTTGAGAATATTACATGACAACAGAAAGCCATCATTGCTCTTTTTGTGGCAAAAGCCAAGATGAAGTCAGCAGACTCGTACAGGGCCCGCCCGGTGTGTGCATTTGTAACGAGTGCATCGTGTTATGTGGCCAGTTGGTTGAAGATGATGACTCGGCTGACAAGAGTTCAGTGGATGCGCCCCAGCTTCCAAAACCTAGAGAGATTCTCGAACACCTTGATCAATACGTGATTGGCCAGTCCAAAGCGAAGAAAACACTATCCGTTGCTCTGTACAATCACTACAAGCGCTTGCAGAGTACATTACTCAAAGACTCTGACGTGGAGTTGGGTAAGAGTAATATTTTGCTGATCGGTCCTACAGGTTCTGGAAAGACATTATTAGCTAAGTCGATGGCTAAAAAGCTAGATATTCCATTTGCGATTGTCGACGCAACAACGTTGACTGAGGCTGGATATGTCGGTGAAGACGTCGAGAACATTGTGCAGAAACTGTTGCAGAGTTGTGACTACAACATTGATAAGGCCCAACAGGGGATTATCTACATCGATGAGATTGATAAGATTACCAAGAAGGCAGATGGTCCATCCATCACCCGTGATGTTTCTGGTGAAGGTGTTCAACAAGCGCTGCTAAAACTGATTGAAGGATCTACAGTGTCGGTGCCGCCACAAGGTGGTCGGAAGCATCCCAATCAGGAGTATATTCAGGTTGACACGACCAACATACTCTTCATTTGTGCAGGTGCATTCGCAGGATTGGACAAGATTGTGCTTGAGCGTACTGAAAAATCTAGTATTGGATTTAACGCCAATGTTGTTTCGAAATCTAAGAAGCAAAAGATGAATAAAGTGCTGGAAAAAATAGAGGCCGAAGACCTGATTCGTTATGGTTTAATTCCTGAGTTTGTTGGACGGTTACCGATTGTTACGAAAATCGATGAACTGGCAGAGGCTGACTTAATCAGAATTCTCACTGAGCCTAAAGATGCGCTGATAAAGCAATATCAGACTTTATTTCAAATGGAGGATGTTGAGCTGGACTTTACGGACCAAGCTCTTGTATCGATCGCTAGAGAAGCCAACAAGAAAAAATCTGGTGCACGTGGTCTCCGTTCTATTATTGAAAAGATTTTGCTTGATGTGATGTATGAGGTTCCTTCAGTTGATCATGTCCACAAAGTTGTGATCGACGAATCCGTTGTCGTTGACCAAGCCGATCCACTTTATGTATTCGATAAAGTTGATCGTATTGAGGGATGTTAACCAATGAGTGGCTCTGAAGATGTTAATCTGATACCTCTGTTGACCTTACGCGACATCGTGGTATTTCCACATATGGTGATTCCATTATTTGTTGGACGTAAGACGTCAAAACGTGTGATTGAGGCTGCTGTTGAGCGTGATAGTGATATCTTTTGTGTGACCCAACGTGATGAAGCAAAAGAACATCCGCGTGCGGAAGATCTCCATGAAATGGGCACCATCGCGAAAATTCCTCAAATCATTAAGCTCCCTGACGGTTGCTATAAGATCCTGGTTGAGGGTATCAGCAGGGGACGCATGCGAGCAATTAATGATGATGATATTTGTCGAAGAGCCCTGGTGAGTGCATACCCCGAAGACATTGATGAAAAACCTGCGTTGTCCAAAGTGGTTATGAGCCGGTTCACCGAGTATGCAGAGCTCACCGAAACAATTTCTTCTGATCTTGTCAATGCCTTAAGTACAATTGGTCATACTGGTCGATTATGTGATTTGATAGCAGTTAACTTATCGATTGATTCAGCCCGAAAGCAAGAGATTTTGAGCATTGTTAAGATTGAGAAACGTGTTGAGAAGCTCATCATGATTCTCCAGCAAGAGATTGAATGGATGCAGATTGATCAGAGGATTCACTCACGCGTCAAAAAGAGTATCTCGAAGGATCAGGAAAACTATTTTAAAAATCAGAAGTTGAGAGCGATTCAACAAGAGCTTGGCGATGAAGACTTAGAAAGTGGTCTGCTCGAGGCTGAAAAGTTAAAGCAGCGCGTAGAAAAACTCGGGTTAAGTGCTGACAGCAAAGAAAAGATCTTAGCAGAGGTTAATCGTCTCAAACTCATGCCACCAATGTCTGCAGAGGCAACAGTGATTCGGTCTTATATTGACTGGGTTTTGGATTTGCCTTGGAAGAAGAGGGTCAAGCTCAATGCTGACTTGTCAAAGGCTAAAAAGACGCTTGATACTGATCATTATGGATTGAATGAAGTCAAAGAGAGGATTATTGAGAGTATTGCTGTTAATAATCGAGTAAAGGCCATGAAAGGTCCTATTCTTTGTTTGGTGGGGCCCCCTGGTGTTGGTAAGACTTCTCTAGGTCGCTCGATTGCTAAATCAACAGGACGACCTTTCGTGCGTATCTCACTTGGCGGTGTTAGAGATGAGTCTGAAATTCGTGGACACAGAAAGACTTATATTGGCGCAATGCCTGGTCGTATCATCAAGGCGATGAAAAAAGCAAAGGTGACAAACCCATTGATCTTGCTTGACGAGGTTGACAAAATGGGCTCTGATTTTAGAGGTGACCCAAGCGCTGCACTCTTAGAGGTTCTTGACCCAGAGCAGAATGCAAAATTCTCTGATCATTATTTGGAAATAGATTATGATTTGTCAGATGTTCTGTTTTTAACGACTGCGAATTCTCTTAATATTCCGTTGCCTTTACTCGACCGAATGGAGATCATTCGCATTGCTGGGTATACTGAGCGTGAAAAGACGCATATTGCAACAGAACACTTGCTGAAGAAAAACTTTCAAAATAATGGACTTAAGAATAATGAGCTAATATTGAGCCCTGAGATGATTAAACAGGTAATACAGCTGTATACTCGCGAAGCAGGCGTTCGAGAACTAGACCGGTGCATGGACAAAATTTGTCGTAAGGTTGTGACCCAATTATCTGCTAAGTCTAAAAAAATGACGTCATTGAAGCTCACTGCGAGATCCTTACAGAAATATCTCGGTGTTCCAAAATACAAGCATGGACAGAAGAATGATGCTGATCGTATTGGTGAAATACAAGGCTTAGCCTGGACTTCAGTAGGTGGTGAGCTTTTGACTATTGAGGCAGTTGTGTATCCTGGAAAAGGAAAGATTGTGTACACTGGAAGTTTGGGCGACGTTATGAAGGAATCCATTCAAACAGCGATTTCACTCGTTAAAACTGAGAGCGAAACGCATGGTATACCAGACGATTTTTTTGAAAAACATGATGTGCACGTTCATGTTCCTGAGGGTGCAACCCCTAAAGATGGGCCAAGTGCTGGAATCGGCATGACCGCAGTGATTTTATCTGCGGTGACGAAAAAGAAGCTTAAGGCTGATGTGGCGCTGACAGGAGAAGTGACCTTGGCTGGGAATGTTTTAGCTATTGGTGGGTTGAAAGAGAAGCTTCTTGCAGCGTTGCGTAGTGATATTAGTACGGTTATTATTCCTGAGGAAAATCGTAAAGATCTAATCGACATGCCGAATGAGGTAAAGCGTGGCTTAGACGTTAAGCTTGTCAAAAAAATGTCTGAGGTTTTTCCTTGGGTCTTAGCCTAATTGTACTTCTGATAGACTATCTTAAAAATACCTAAGTATCAACATGTTGGTTAAGTTGTCCAGTTTCTTTGTTTATGTGAGTAACTGCAATGGACAAGCTTTTTTAGTCGTTACGAGCAGCTGTTTTTTAAGGTTGATTTGCCATTGCATTGCTTACTGGCCATTCGGTCAATACTGATCTCAGATTCAATCAAGCGTTGAGATTGGTTGCTTTGAATGAGCGAGTGGTGTAGTTAACATGTTGTTGCGCAACACTAAATTCATGTGGGAAGTTGATTTGTTTGGTTTTGGGTTTATCTAGATACCATCGAATTGATAGTGCGCCGCGAACTTTCCACTGACTTTCTTGATACACAAATTGAATCTGTGGTGTTGCGGTTTTGTACATGCCTGTAAGATCTATCGCATCAATACCGGCCTTGACTATGGTTTGTTTCTCGTAAAGCGATAACGCTGTGTAGGCAGCGGTGGTGAAGGTGTTTGTAAGCCAAATATGGTTACGAGCCACCTTAGCATGAATGCCATACTGCGCAATGAAATCATAGTCTCCTGCCTTGTTGGCAGCGGTTAAATCACTGTCATAAAGGGAAGCCGTCTTATCACTATATTGACTGAACACCGGCTGATAATTGGCATCTCTGTTTGTCATAGTGTTTGATTGGACGTCTAGTATCGCGTTATAAATGGTGTTGATTTGAGTATCATCAGTGACGGCTTGGTTGAGAATTGCTTGGACCACTTGTTTTTTTTGATTGTTGCTTAGATTATTACCGCGACTGCTATCGGCGATTGAATACAGTCTTTGGCTTAGGGATGAGTCATAATAGTGTTGTTTTTTTATTGGAATATTTAGCATGATTGATAATTGCGAACCGCCAAGCTGCTTATGTGCGCCAATATTTGTCTGAACGAAGCCGAAATGCTCATCTGTGTTTATTAGTCCCGAGACACCAATTGACGGGTACATATTTAGGTGGTGACTGATTTTTTCGATATCGATCACGCTCCCATGTTGGTAAGTCTCTAGTGTTGAGTAGCTGTCCAGCCGAATACGATATTTTTTGAGCCATGTTGATTGTGGGCTGTAGATAAATCCTCGGTCAATCGATAGGTTATAAGACTCCGAAAATAATGTATTGTGTTCTGCTAGCTGTATTTGTTGTGATTCATAGTTTTTTGTGAGATCGCCAAGTGTTAGGCCTAAATATAGATTTGACCACGAGTTAGATAGACAAGATTGATTGATTAAAATCGCCATAAAGAATACAACGGCATTGAGAATTGACATAAGCAAATTGAGTTTACTAGCAATAAGGCTAACACAGTGCTTCACGACAGGCAAGTCATGTTGTTTTCAATGCCATAACATGATGGTACTGATCTAAATCCCATTTTTTATGCGTCATTTTTTTATAAATCTCTATTTTCTGAATATTAATATGCTTGCACCTTATCATTGTGGATCTTGTGATTGTGTTATTATGCATGAATAATGTTCAAGTGTTGATTTTTTTGGTATCCAGCTTAATCGTGCGCTATCTGACGAACGAATCGGGTGTCGGTCATGTTCGTCATTGACGATTAAGAATGGCTGATAGCTGATTTAACCCGGTTAATGTGATTGATTAAAAGAAGTTATCAGTACTTTTTGTTGCCATTTCTGATGCTGCTGATGCACTTTTATTTACGACTTTTGTCCCCATCAGTTTATGGCGAAACAAAAATAAAATGATTGATGCTATCATATTGATACTCAGCAACATGAGACCCATCGGGATTGGGGTGTTGTTGTAAATGGTCATAGCAAGTTCTCCGAGAACGTAGCACATGCCAAATTTGTATGCGCTAATTAGCGCAAAAGCTGACCCAGCAATTGATTCAAACGGAGCCATGGTTCCACCAATACCAGCGCTAACCATTAGTGCAGATCCCCAGATCATGACCATGATGGAAAAATGTAGACCGGCCAACTGTAGCTTGTTTAAGAGGATAAAGCTGGCTATTGTTCCAATACAGCCGACCGCATGACACGTAATACCAATCCATAGTGTCTTGATGATGCCGACCCTTCGAACCAGTTTACTGCAGATAAAACTACTAATGAAAAAGGTGAGACCGCATGAACCATAGAGAATACTGTAGATTTCTTTGGTTAAACCAAATGTTTGTTGGTATAGATAGGGTGAAATCGAATAGTAAGCAAAAAAGCTACTTACCCCAAGCGCTGCAGGCAATGTATACACTTGGTAATTGATGTCTGTAAAGATCCTCCAATAATCAGTCAAAACATGGCCTTGTCGTTTTTGTTTTGGTTTGACAAAGCTCGGGGCTGTTTCTGCATAATAACAATAGCATGTAATGCAACCGTAAGCTGCATAGACTGAAAGTGCAATAAAAATATAAGTCCAACCTAGTTTTTTTCCAATTTGAGTGCCTATTGATGGGGCAATAATTGCTGATACTGAGTTAGCAATATTGAGATAACTGAACATTTCAGCACTTTTTTCAGGATTATGATACAAATCGCGCACGGTTGCATAACAACTTAAATAGGTTCCGCATGCGCCGATAGCTTGGAGTGATTTTCCTAGTAAGAATATGTGGTATTGCGTTGTGCTAAAACAAATGAAATTAGCAGTGATAGAGATTAGTAACGATATGAATAAAATGTTTCGTCGACCAGTCTTATCGCTTAAGGGACCAAAAATGAGTTGGCCTACACAACAAAATAGCATAAATAAGCTATTTGTAAGTTGCATATCAAAACGTGAGACCTTTAATGCCGCTTGAATGGTGGGTAAAAGAGGGATGTAAAGGTCTAATGAAAATGAGTAAGCTGATACTAAGGGTATCATCAACAAAATGGTCTGTGATTTATTAAGCCGCCAATGCATATGTGTCCTCTAAATGTGTTCCTGCAAGCTCTGCTGATGGGGGGCAATCATTTTGTAGTAGACAATCAGCGATCCTAGATTGGCTACGACAAGAATTGCACAAAGTCCATAGGGGTTGCTTTCACTGGCATAACCCATCATCAGCGCTGAGAAAAAGCTGCCCATTG
>DCKO01000031.1 GCA_002320665.1 Micavibrio sp. UBA1672 | reverse complement strand
TGCTTTTATTGCGCGATATTAAGCTCACCGAAGAACCTGTGTTGCACAATAAATCCGCCAGTGTATGGCATGTTGGTGACGGCGTTTTGTGTTTCGAGAAAACATCAAAAATGAACACTTTTGACGAGGAAATTTTTGGCTTGCTGGAGCAAACTGTCAAGCTCATTGAATCTTCAGACGACTACAAAGCTATGGTCGTATATAATGAGTCCTCACATTTTTCCGCAGGGGCTAATCTCGGCCTTGCCATGTTCATGATCAACATCGCAATGTGGCCGCAAGTCGAGAGCTTTGTGGCGCGCGGGCAAAAGACATTCATGCAATTAAAATTTGCTAACTTCCCTGTAATTGCTGCGCCGAGCGGCATGGCGCTGGGCGGCGGCTGTGAAATCCTTCTGGCCTCTGATGCGGTGCAAGCGCACGCAGAGACCTATTGCGGTCTGGTTGAGGTTGGTGTTGGTCTTATCCCCGGCTGGGGCGGCTGCAAGGAGATGATCTTGCGTTTTCAGGAACGCGAGAAAGAGCAGTTCAAAAAGAATATGGAACCCATAGGTAAGGATAATATCTGGTTCTCGCCCGATACAACGCCTGTGGGCGCTGTGCGGCAGGCCTTCGAGACCATTGGCATGGCAACAGTCGCCAAAAGCGCTCAGGAAGCTAAAAAAATCGGGTATTTCCGTGATAGCGATGGCATCACCATGAATCGTGATCGCTTGCTCTATGACGCCAAGCAACGCGCTCTTGAAATGGCAAAAAATTATGCTGCGCCGGAAAAAGCCGAAAACATTCATCTCGGCGGTGCGGGTGCAAAACTCGCGCTTGATATGGCGGTTTCTGACTTGCAAAAATCCGGCAAGGCTACGCCCTATGACGGGGTTGTCTCTGATCATCTGGCGGTCGTCCTCTCCGGTGGGAGTGCGGATTATATGGATACCATATCCGAAGACGATCTACTGAAATTAGAACTTTCCGAGTTCATGAAACTCGTCGGCAAGGAAGGCACGTTAGAGCGCATCGAGCACATGCTGGATACGGGTAAGCCATTAAGGAACTAAGGCTATGTATTATTATGTTGTCTCCGGCTTGATGGGCGCTGTTGTTGCGGTTCTGATTGCTATGCTGGCGCGGTCCAATTATTTTATTCTGGCTGGCCTTGCGCCATTATTTCCGACTTTTGCCCTGTTCGCGCATATCTTGTCTTACCGCGTTGGCGGGAATGGTCAGGTTCGTGATGTGGCACTATTCGGAGCATTTTCTATTATCCCGTATTTGTTTTATGTGCTTGGGGTTTATTTTGCGCTCACAAAATTCCGCTTTGAAATAGCTATCCCGATGGGGCTTGTTCTGTGGGCCATAAGCGCAGCAATAGTGTATGTTTTATGGAATAGAGCTTAAGGAATTAAAACTATTTGATTTCTAACCCTCTTACGCAATATAGTTTCCCATCGGATTTTAAATAAGCTGCGTTAAGAAGAAAAAAACAAGTGACTCAAGTCGATTTTGTCATAGGTGGAGCTACAAGAAGTGCAACACGCGTTTTGCACCGGATATTAAATGCGCATCCGCGTATTTATATGCCTGAAAAAAGCCTGAAAAAAAATCGAAGGCAAGCCTCGCCGATGAGCTATTTTGACGTCTCTAATCAAGGTAAAGAAGAGGAAAACGGCAAAACACTATACGGGGAGTGGGAAGATGTCGCCGAGGATTGCGCGCGTTATTACCCCAAGGCCAAGATCATCTTTAACCTGCGTAATCCTGTAACGCGGGCCTATTCGCAATTTTGCAAGGCCAAGCGAGATGGCAAGGAAACCGCAGAAACCTTTGAGCAGGCTATCAAAGAGGAAATGGAAGGGATCAGGAGACCTGAGACCACGGGGCGCTGCTGGATTTACAAAAGCCAGTATCAGATCCATCTGGATGAGTGGTTTTCATACTTCCCCAAAGAGCAGGTCCATATTGTGCTGATGGAAGAATGGATTGATGACCCGGCTACAGGGTTGATGTCTTTGGAAAAGTTTCTGGGGCTGGAAGCCGGATCATTGGGCCGTGTTTATAACGCACAAAACCCCGAGAAGCCAAATTCGATCGCACAAAGGCTGACACCTTTTCTGGAGGGCTTGCAGAAATTTACAAATAGCAACAGTAATCAACCTCTTGCGGAGACCACCAAGGCTGAGCTGGAGGATATTTATTCCGTTGATAAGCTCTATGTCACAAATGTTTTAGGCCGCGACGAAATAGAGGCGTGGCAATAAATATTTACACATTTGCATCAAAATCTTTCGTGTTTTAGTATCCGAATCATCAGAAAAGCCGAATCATATATTTTAGGCTTATCACAAAAGGAGAAAACCTATGAAAAAGTTACTATTTACAACGCTTGCAATATGCGCACTAGCCTCTACTCCGGCTTTAGCCGACCATCACGAAGGTGGCAAAATGAAAGAAAAAATGGGCATGAAGCATGACAAAATGTTCGACAAGCATGATTCAAATGCTGACGGTGTTGTCACGAAGGAAGAATTCATGGCTCATGTCGAAGAAAAATTCAACAAAATGGATGCTGATGGTAATGGCGAGATTACCAAAGATGAATCCAGAGAATACTACAAAGCCAAACACGAAGAGTGGAAAGAGAAAAAAGGCAAGATGAAGGAAGAAAAAGCTGCTGAATAAGCGCATTCCTTTTCTACGCTAATTTAAAAGGCCCTTTTAAGGGCCTTTTTTTATATGCAGAGCATAACTAATATCGAATATCTGAACTACTCTGACCTGCAACCTTTAATCCTGCATTCCAAAGCATTTCAAATTTATAACGCTCTGTCTCGCCCAAGCCCTTATTAATAATAAGAAGTGCGGCATGCCCCCTAAAGTCAAAGCAGACCTTATCTCCGTAAATAATCGTGTTGTAATTCGTGAAAAGCTTACCGGGAATCCAGCGATATTCTGTCTCTGGCCCAAGAAGGTAATTATTGCCTTCACGTACCATTTCACGCATGTTTATGCCAGCTTTACGCAAAATACGAAATTTCTCAATAATATCAGAGCTATAAACTCTATTATCGCCCCCATATATTAGCAATTCTTTAGACTCATGATGTTTTAACGTAAACATAACATCGTCAAGAAGTTCAAGAAACCAACCTGTATCTTGTAATTTAACAGTTTTAATTTGTGGCAGAGACACTGCGTTATCAAAGCCAAATTCAATACCGGCATTTTCCAAGATACGTGTCATTTTTTCTAATGAAGATTTCGAAGGCGTACTGCGTTCTGCTTCAAAATTACTAATTGTCTGTTTGTGCATACCGCTTCTCTTAGCCAGATCAGGCTGACTCCAATTTAGAAGTCCTCGTGCAGCGCGGCATTGTGATGCTGTCAAAACTTTCATTCCGAAATCCCTCTCAAATTATACAAACTATAAGCCAAGACATAGAATGTATAATATTAAGATATTGATATTAAATGATTTTTTAAATTATGATTAAATCATTGGAAAAAATATAATTAAGGAGATTAATAATGTCTACAGAAACAACAGATGTTGCAATTGATGGTGATAATTGGAAAGTTAATATTAATGGTTTTGAATTCACCACAGGGAAATTATCAGATGCATTGGCAGAAGCGGATGAACTGCCCTTTACAGGAGAAGAAGCAACAGCATATTTAGATGTACACGCATCTGAAGAAGCGCAAGAGGTAGCTGATCGAATTCGAAAAGAACGACGAGATCTCGAAGAAAAAGAGCAACGCAATGCCGCAGAACAACAAAGATTAGAGGAATTGACACAACTTGATAATCTGCATGCCGCAAGAGAAAATGACATCGAGACAATGCGTAATCTTATTGCGGATACCCAAAAATCGGACAGAGACCAGATATTTTCTCTTGGTTAAGCGAAACTCTAGTTTTTATTTTGTTCATCTGCTAACCACCGCAGATGAACTATACCGGAATGGCTCGATGAGCCGCAAAAGCATACATTGTGGTTCATCGATAATCCTGTTTCATTTAGCGCGGCTTCAGCGGCACTTTCGCCACCCTTTTTAAACGCTTCTAAAACCTTGGAATATTGCTCAAGTTCCGCAGGCAAAGCACCTGTAAAGACGTCATTTGGCTGGGAACTCCATATATAATGATCAGCTGTCTGATGGGGCCCACCACAAGTTTCGCATCTGATTTTATGACCGTCTTTTCGCACTTCCAGATATTTCAAATCCACAGCTTTTTGAACCGCCGAGCATATTTCGGCAGGAATATTACCATCCCTATCAACCAGATGATAAGGATATAAAATATCCCGAACTGTATCAGATAATTTTGATTCAAGACCAACGGCTACGGCTATATAATCTGCCATATATTGATTGTCTTGTTCCGTCAAAAGAAAAATAACTTGCATGGCTGATGCAACTTTTGGATCAAATTCACCAGCCACAACGGCTATTTTTTGTAATTCATCTAATGTCGGCATAGCGTTATTTTAACATAGATACGTGCGTATCAAAAAATAAAATCAAAGGCCTCTTCGCGAGGCCTTTTTTAAGCCGCTTTGCTCTTACCCTCTTGCTCGAAATAATCCTGCAGGCTTTGCACATCAAGCTCCCGCGCTTTGATCGCGGAGATAGCTTGCACAGCGGCCTTGGCAGCAGTCATCAGCGTATAATACGGAATCTTGTTCATCAGCGCCATGCGGCGAATAGAACTGGAATCTGATACGGCTTGCGTGGATTTAGTGGTCGTATTAATCACCAGATCAATATCGCCGTTAATAATCGAGTCCACGATATGCGGTTGGCCTTCCATCACCTTATTCACGCGTTTAACCGCAAGGCCTTGCTCTTGCAGATGAGTGCACGTCCCGCCAGTCGCCACTAGCTCGAAACCAAGCGTGATCAATTCCTTGGCAATTGGCACAAGCTCGTCCTTGTCCTCATTCTTGACGGACATAAACACGGTGCCGCTCACGGGCAGATTAACACTCGCCCCAAGCTGAGATTTTGCAATCGCATGCGCCAGATCAACATCTATGCCCATCACCTCACCCGTAGACTTCATTTCAGGGCCTAGCAGCGGATCAACACCCGGGAAACGGTTAAACGGAAAGACGGGTGCTTTGACGGCGTAGTGGTTCTTGTTCATCCCCGTCAGAATATCCTTGAACGCCGAGAGCTTCTCACCAGCCATCAATCGCGCGGCAATCTTGGCAATCGGAATACCTGTGGCCTTGGCAACAAAAGGAACAGTTCGAGAAGCCCTTGGGTTGACCTCAATGATATAAATATCGTCTTCGCCTGTTTCGTCATTTTTGCGCACAGCAAACTGCACATTCATCAAGCCCTTAACCTTAAGCGCCTTAGCCAGCTTCACTGCTTGCTCGGTCATACCTTTGACAACCTCATCAGATAGAGAATGCGGCGGCAGCACACAAGCCGAGTCGCCTGAGTGAATACCCGCTTCCTCGATATGCTCCATAATGCCGGAGACATAAACCTCTTCGCCATCTGAAATCGCATCTACATCAATTTCAATCGCACTTTTGAGGTAGCGATCCAAAAGAACGGGCGTATCGCCTGAAACTTTCACAGCGGTGTTAATATAACGCTCAAGTTCAGATAAATTATGCACGATCTCCATCGCCTGCCCGCCAAGAACATAAGACGGACGAATAACAAGCGGGAAGCCAATCCCTTCAGCCAGCTCCATAGCTTCTTCTTTCGAATGGGCAAGGCCATTAGGTGGCTGCTTCAAGCCAAGTTCTTCAATAAGTTTTTGGAAACGCTCGCGGTCTTCCGCCAGATCAATCGCATCGGGATCAGTCCCCAAAATCGGAATCCCTTCATTTTGCAATGCATTGGCCAGTTTCAATGGCGTTTGCCCGCCAAGTTGAACAATCACGCCTTTCACTGTGCCGTTCTCTTGCTCGGCTCTGATAAGCTCAACCACATCTTCTTCCGTAAGCGGCTCGAAGTACAAGCGGTCGGACGTATCATAATCGGTAGAGACCGTTTCTGGGTTACAATTCACCATAATGGTTTCGTAACCCGCCTCTTTAAGGGCATAAGCCGCATGGACACAGCAATAATCAAACTCGATCCCCTGACCAATTCTGTTTGGCCCGCCACCAAGGATAATAACTTTGTCCTTATCTGTGGGGTTCATCTCGTTTTCCGGCTCGTTCATGCCACTCCCCTCATAGCAGCCATACATATAGGCCGTATCGGAAGGGATTTCAGCCGCGCATGTATCAACACGCTTGTAAACGGGGTGGACATTATGGGTGCGGCGCGCCTTGCGAACACTGGCCTCGGACACACTCATCAATTCCGCAAGCTGTGCATCGGAAAAGCCCATACGCTTCACATGCTCCCAGCCAGCCTTATCAACGGGTAAGCCTTTTTCCTTAATTTCTTTTTCCGTATCGACAATATTCTTGATGCGCTCAAGGAACCAAGGATCATATTTGGAAATATTATGGATCTGTTCAATGCTCATACCCTGACGCAGACCTTGCGCAATATAAAGGATACGTTGCGGCGTTGGCTTGGCAATTTTCGCGAGTAACTCATCATTCGCGCAATCCCCTTCGGCGTCTGAAACCCAAATCGGTGCTAAACCCGTTAAGCCCTTTTCCAGCGAACGCATGGATTTTTGTAAAGACTCCTCAAAGCTCCGCCCGATGGACATCACCTCGCCAACCGATTTCATCGCCGTGGTTAGAATGCTATCCGCCCCGCGGAATTTTTCAAAAGCAAAGCGTGGCACTTTGGTCACGATATAATCAATCGAAGGCTCGAAACTCGCAGGAGTCTTACCACCAGTAATATCATTATCCAGCTCATCCAGCGTGTACCCAACCGCCAGCTTCGCAGCAATTTTCGCAATCGGAAAGCCTGTGGCCTTGGAAGCCAGTGCCGAAGAACGCGAAACTCTTGGGTTCATTTCGATCACAATCATGCGCCCATCAGCAGGGTTTAGCGCAAACTGCACATTAGACCCGCCAGTCTCCACGCCAATCCCTCTGAGAACCGCCAGCGAAGCATTTCGCATAATCTGATATTCTTTATCCGTCAGGGTCAGGGCAGGGGCAACAGTGATCGAATCGCCTGTATGCACACCCATAGGATCAACATTCTCAATCGAGCAGATAATGATGCAATTATCATTTTTATCACGCACCACTTCCATCTCATATTCTTTCCAACCAAGCAAAGACTCCTCGATCAAGACTTCTGTAGTCGGAGAGGCATCCAGTCCATCACGGACAATGCGCTCGTAATCATCACGGTTATAGGCAATCCCGCCTCCTGTACCGCCAAGCGTAAAGGAGGGGCGAATAATCGCAGGCAAGCCAATCTTATCAAGAGCCGCTCTGGCTTCTTCCATATTGTGCACAACATCCGAACGCGCCGATTCTAAGCCAAGCTCATCCATGCATCTCTTGAAACGCTCACGATCCTCGGCCTTATCAATCACATCGGCCTTCGCACCAATCAGCTCAATACCAAGGCGTTCAAGCGTACCATCTTCATCCAGCGCCAGCGCCGTATTCAAAGCTGTCTGCCCGCCCATTGTCGGCAGTAGCGCATCCGGCTTTTCTTTCTCTAGGATTTTAGCCACAATTTTCGGCGTGATCGGCTCGATATAGGTCGCATCCGCCATCTCGGGATCAGTCATAATTGTCGCGGGGTTCGAATTGATCAGCACCACGCGGTAGCCTTCTTCCCGCAAGGCCTTACAGGCTTGCGCGCCGGAATAATCAAATTCGCAGGCTTGGCCGATGATGATCGGTCCGGCTCCAATAATACAGATGGTTTTTATATCGGTTCTTTTTGGCATGGTCTTTTATCTACTTCTTCGTTTCCTAATCACTGATCACAAAAAATTTCTGTTTTTCTTCATCATATTCCAGCAAATCACCCGCAGCCATATCAAAGAGCCAAGGCTTGATCACGACCTCACCCTTATCCAGTGCATTTTTAACGCTTGGATAGGTCTTAAGATTTTCTGCGCTTTGCAAAACAACCTCTTTCTCTGTGTGTTCAAGCATATCTTGCTCGTTATCACTATAGGTTTTGGCTTTTGCAAGGGCTTTTTGGGCAAATTCAATAAAGCTCTGGATTTCTTCGTCTTGCAATCCATCGCACAAAGCCTTAACCGCCCCGCATTGTGTATGACCCAAAATTACGATGGTTTTGACATTATTATAGTCGATGGCAAATTTTAAGGCTGCGGATAGAGCTGTGCCTTGTTTATACGGCCTGACAATCGCCCCCATCGCCTTATGAGCAAAAAAAACGCCGGGTTTGGTGCTAAAAATTGTACCTGGATTGCTACGGGAATCAATGCAGGAAATAATGAAGTATTTCGGATCTTGCCCCTCATCAACCAGTTTGGGCATTAAACTATTATCTTCACCATAATAATGGTTTTTAAACTCTTCAAAACCGCGTATGAGATTATCAGTCAATTTTAGGCCGCCTTTCTTTGTCTGATATTCTCGACAAACCGTTCGAACAGATAATGACTGTCTTGTGGTCCGGGTGAAGCTTCAGGGTGGTATTGCACACTAAAGACAGGTTTATCTTTCACGGCGATGCCCTCGTTACTATCATCAAATAAGCTGACATGTGAGGCTTCAACGCCTTCGGGCAGACTATCTATGATGACTTCGAAACCATGATTTTGCGAAGTAATCTCAACTTTTCCGGTCTTCAAATCTTTGACTGGCTGGTTCGCCCCGCGGTGACCCAGATGCATTTTTTGGGTTTTCGCGCCCAAAGCCAGCGCCAGAAGCTGGTGCCCCAGACAAATCCCGAAGATCGGAATATCTTTTTCCAGCAATTCTTTAATCATCGGCACAGCATATTCACCTGTCGCCGCTGGGTCGCCCGGTCCGTTAGACAGAAACACACCATCAGGATTATGCGCCAGAATGTCTTCGGCGGTTGATTTTGCATTCACCACCACAACCGCACATCCGGCCGAGGCTAGACAGCGCAAGATATTGCGCTTGGCGCCAAAATCTACAGCAACCACTTTAAACTCGGGCTTGTCCTGCTTGCCATAGCCTTTGCCAAGTTCCCACAAGCTCTCATCCCAATTATAGGTCTGGGCACAAGAAACCTCGATCGCCAGATCCGTGCCTTCAAGCCCTGCCCATTCACTGGCTTTCTTGTGCAAGGCAGGTAGATCAAATTCTCCATTTTCATTATGGGCAATGATGGCATTCGGCGCGCCACTATCGCGGATGCGGCGGGTAAGCGCACGCGTATCAATCCCGCAAATCCCGATCATATTATGCTCGATCAGCCAGTCATTAAAATGTTTGAAGGACCGCCAGTTTGACGGTGAGGTAATATCTTCACGCACCACAAGGCCGCGAGCAACCGGATTAAGCGTTTCAATATCTTCTTTATTCGTGCCGACATTTCCAATGTGGGGGAAAGTGAAATTAATGATCTGCCCCGCATAGCTGGGGTCGGTTAGAATTTCCTGATAGCCGGTCATGGAGGTGTTGAAACAGACTTCGCCAATGCTCTCACCTTGCGCGCCAATGCCTTTTCCCCATAATAAGGAACCATTGGCAAAAACAACAACGGCAGTTGCATTTTGGGGGGCTTGAATTCTAGAAAGATCAGGCATAGTGTATGCTCCGGATGTTATAAATTATAATTAGCTTTCTAGAAACACTGTTCCTAAGGG
>DCKO01000070.1 GCA_002320665.1 Micavibrio sp. UBA1672 | reverse complement strand
TAATACAATGGCACATATCGGATTTCATTGCCGTAAAGCAGAATCCGAGTTGGATGATATCGATGAAAGATTGCTGCCTGGGTTATTCATTCCGACCAAGGGCGAGCCCTGTATTGTGCTTGGTCGAGATACCGAAGGTGATTTACAGTTTTACGATCCTCTATCAAAACTCGTAAGCAATGTTCCGCCTTCTTTGGAAAAACAGGGGAAAATATGGTTCTTCCAGAAATATGATGAAAACCGCCAGACAACATCAAAATTCATGCGCAACGGAAGCGGTCATACATGGTTTAGGGCATTGCTGGGGCGCTTTAAAGGCACATTCATGCAAGTCCTGACAGCTGGCTTTATCCTTAACCTTATCGCGCTGGCAACACCGCTTTTTATCATGTTGGTCTATGACCGGGTCATAGCTGCTGGATCATTGGGAACACTTCCAATGCTAAGTTTCGGCGTTTTAATCTCAATTTTCTTCGAGTGGAAATTACGCAATATACGCTCTGCCGGATTGTCATGGCTGGCTGGCAGACTTGATAATATCGTGGGAAATAAAATCTTTGCTCATCTTGTAGGTTTGTCGCCTGATTTAATCGAAAAAGCATCTGTTGCCGCGCAAATCGCCAGAATAAAAACCTTTGAATCTGTGCGTGACTTCTTTAGTGGCTCCGTCTTCTTATCCTTACTTGAAACACCGTTTGTTCTGCTATCCGTCATTACAGTTGCCTTTATCGCGGGTAATCTGGTCTTTGTACCCTTGGCGATTGTTCTATGTTATGCGGCACTTTTCGTCTTTGTGCGTAGCAAAGTCAAGGTTTCAATACGCCTCGCAGCCAAAGCTAGCTCCGCACGCCAGCAATTTACAATCGAAACATTCGAAAAACTCAAAGGTATTCGAGGTCAGGGCCTAAGTCGAAAATGGCAGGAAAAATTCCGCCATCTCTCGGGCCGTGAAATGATGACGCATTTTCATCTGGGCTGGCTTGGTATGGTTGCAGAAACCTGTGCCCATACGTTTACGGTATTGGCCGCCGTCGCAACAGTGGGATTCGGGGCGCATATGATCTGGGCTGGCAGTCTGAGCACAGGCGCTCTGGTTGCGACCATGATCCTTGTCTGGAGAATTTTAACGCCATTTTATTCATTGTGTACAATGATTCCACGTCTTGAACAATTGCGTAACAGTATCATACAGGTCAATGATTTGATGGACATTGATACGGAACGCGAAGAAGCCAAAAGCTTTTCACGATTATCCAAATTAAAAGGTTCTGTCTCATTTCACAATGTCAGTTTTTGTTACACTGAAGAATCGGATGATATCTTCAGTGGCCTGTCATTCGAGGCAAAGCAAGGAGATCTTGTAGCCGTTACAGGAAGCAATGGCGCAGGTAAGGCGACAATCCTCAAGCTTATAAAGTCTTTACATAGGGCTAAAAGCGGCGTTGTTCGCATTGACGGCTTTGATATCAGACAACTAGATGCACCATATCTAAGGCGCCAGATTGCCTATGTTCCCAAAACTCCGCATCTATTTTACGGCTCTATCATAGAAAACCTAAGGCTGGCTAATCCCATGGCGGATGACAAAGCCATAGAAAATGCATTGGAATTAGCTGATTTTTGGGAAGATATACAAGCAATGCCGCAGGGTCTCGACACAGTCATAGGTGCGCATGGCAACATCAAACTTACAGCCGGCCAAGCCATCCGCCTATCTCTGGCAAGAGCTTATTTACATCCTGCGCCAGTGCTGCTGATCGATGAATTACCCAATACATTGCTCTCTAGCAAGGCAGGCAAAAACCTCAAGGACTATCTGGTTAAGGCCAAAGGCAAAAGAACCGTCATTATGTGCACATACCGTGACGATTTTATGAAATTGGCAGATACAATTCTTTGGCTACGTGGCCTGTCTTCGCCGATTACTGGCTCGCGAGAAGAGGTTTTGAAAACAATGAATGAACAGGGGGTTGCGGCATGATTAAGAACAAGATTACAAAAACGTTGAGCAAAAAACGTGAAAAGCAAACACGTTATCTCTCACAGGCCATCCAACTCGAAGAAGCTGTAAATCCTCATATCATCAGAGCAACAATGACGATGGTTTCTCTGGCTATCCTGATTTTTATCTTATGGGCTGGTTTTACCAACATCAATGAAGTCGCGCGCACACCCGGTGAAGTCGTCCCGCAAGGCTATCAAAAAACAGTGCAGCATCTCGAAGGTGGTATCGTGAACGAGATCAAAGTACATGAAGGTGAAATTGTCGAAGAAGGCCAAATACTGATCAAGCTTAGTGAAGCGAGCATCAAAGAGGATTTACAGCGTGCAAAAAGTAAGCAATTAAATCTTGAAATGCAGGCTGAGCGCTTGCGTGCCTTTGTAGAGGGCAGAGAGCCTGACTTTAATAAGTTCTATAATGCTACTGATACTATGATTGCGGATCAAATGGGATTCTTTAAGGATATGCGTTTTGCCCGCATCAAAGAAGAACAGGTTATCCGCGAGCAAATCATACAAAAACGCCAATTGCTGGAATCTCTGCGGACGGATTTGGAAACGGCTAAAACAAGCTATGACATAGCGCAGGATGTTTATAAACGCCGTAAAGCCCTCAATAAAAAAGGCTATGCTACTGATATTCAGCTTTTGGATGATGAAGATCGCGTCAATGATTTGAAAGGCGATATCAAGAGTATCGAAAATCGTATAATCGTAACCCATACAGAGATCGACGAATTTAAAAGACGGCTGGACTCCTTATCTGCCGCGCATAAAGACGAAGCTAATGAAAAGCTGGATGTTGTTCTGAGCGAGATTGCACAGAACATTGAGATTATAGAAAAGCTGGAAGAACGCATTGGCCGAATGTTAATCCGCGCACCTTCTCACGGTTTTGTAAAAGGTATTGCTGTGAATACTGTTGGCGCGGTGGTCAAACCTGGCCAGACCCTCATGGAAATTGTGCCCTTGGATAAGGAATTAGAAGTGCAGGTAAAAATAGCGCCTAAAGATATTGGTCAC
>DCKO01000094.1 GCA_002320665.1 Micavibrio sp. UBA1672 | reverse complement strand
TGGAATAAATTATAATCCTTGTGTTGGGAGTTCAAATCTCTCCACCACTACCAATCCGTCCTAAAAATCTAGAAAATATATTCAAGTATAAAACTCAAATTAAAAATCCATTTGCAGCTGAAAATTGTTTGTTGTTTTCATTAGACTGTAAGGGTATTGTTTCAATGCAGTAAATTAAAGGGGCAGCTTCAGGATGATGGTAAAAAAACTTCTTATAGTATTCATTTCATGTTTTGTTTTTTTGATGTCATTTGATGCTCTGGCCGTGACATATGAAAGTGATACGCCAGTAACTGAAAAACTATTGAATACGCCTATTCGTGATTGCCGCGCCGAAGATCGTACGAAAGTGCCTTTGATTACTTGGGGGGCGGATTTAACAACGATTTTTGCCAATGGTAATGATTTACGTACACAAAGCGGTGGCATCTTTAATTCTCTGGGCTTGAATATCGAATTAGGGCGCGAGGATGATTTTTCGAAGCAGGTTCAGGCCTATATGCGCTGTGATAGTCCGTTTCTTCGTGCAACGCTCGGGATGGCAGCGCTTGTGACTGATGTCACAGAAAAAGACCCACGTACCAAGATGATTGCCGTGTACCAGCATAGTTGGTCTTCGGGTGGAGATGCCTTGGTTGTAAAAGGAAATATTACGAAGCCATCTGATCTTAAAGGGAAGACTGTCGCTGTTCAAAAGGCCGGGCCGCATGTTGATTATCTGATGACGATTTTGAAAGATGCCGGATTAGAGCCGAAGGATATCACTATAAAATGGACGACAGACCTTGTCGGGTTTGATGGTTCAACACCTTCTGCGGCCTTGAAAGAAGATAACGGCATTGATGCCGCGATGGTGATTATTCCTGATGCGCTTGCTTTGACATCTGATGGCGCAGTTGGAACCGGCTCAGAGGATAGTGTTAAAGGTGCTAGAATTCTATTGTCTACGAAATCGGCCAACCGTGTGATCGCGGATCTATATTTTGTGCGCTCCGACTTTTTGCAATCAAACAGAGCGTTTGTGCAAAAATTTGTTCAAGGTTTAGTGCAGGCAGAGGAAAAAACCCGTCAGATCATGAAATCTAAATCCGGTGAGTATGATGGTCTTTTGAGATCTGGTGGGAAAATCCTGCTGGATTCCGAGATGGCCAAGGCAGATGCTCAGGCCTTATGGATGGATGCGGAAACTGTTGGATGGGCGGGTAATGTCAAGTTCTTTACAGATGAGAATTATCCACGTCGTTATGAACGTCTGGTTTCAGATGTACAAAATTCGCTTGTGTCACTGGGGCATGTGAAAAGTATAAAATCTATTGCCCATGCACATTGGGATTATGATGCTTTGAAAACAGGCTCCACCAAGATGCCGGATGTGGAAGCTAGCCGTTTTAATCAAAGTGTTGTAGCGCAGGCTATTACCAAGCAACAAGCGCAAGGCACGATTGATGATAATACGCTTTTTGAATTCGAGATTAACTTTAAGCCTAATCAGGATAGCTTTCCTGTTGAATTATATAAGACACAATTTAGCAGGGTTATTGATTTGGCGGCGACATATTCTGGCGCTGTGATTACCGTGGAGGGGCATTCTGACCCTCTGGAGTATCTGCGTGCTAAAAAGGATAATAAATCCCAACTTGTTTTGAATATGATGGTGCAAAGTGCTCGTAACTTGTCTGTGTCCAGAGCGCAATCTGTGCGTGATAGTATTATTAAGCTGGGGCAGGAAAAGAGTATCAATATGGATCAGTCTCAATTTGTTGTTGTTGGTTTAGGGTTTCAAAATCCTAAATCTGGGTTATGCGGGAGCGAGCCTTGCCCTCCGAAAAGTGAGCAAGAATGGTTATCTAATATGCGCGTTGTTTTTAGAATTGTGAATGTCGAGGCGGAGGCAAATGCCTTTAATCCGCTATAGGTTATTGTTATGAAAAAACAACTCGTATTTGTCGTTTTTATAATTCTGATTTTGCTTTCGGTTATCTTTGAGAAAAATATTTTTGAAACCGAGGAAAATGATTTATCAGAGATTGATAATAAAGAATTATATCAAATCTATAATGATTGGGGCCAGAGCCAGAAGGATTCCGTTTCCATTTCACCTGATTTGTTGGCGAAGAACTATTATATTATTCTGGATACATCGGGGTCTATGAAGGATAGGGAATGTGTTCGCAGCGGTGATAAGATGCAAGCTGCGAAAGTTAGTCTTTCTAAATGGATAGGAAATTTGAGTCCTGATGATAATATTGCTCTTATGGTATTTAGCGATACATACGGGCATGAGATATTGCCTTTGCATAAAAATATCGGTGAATATAAAAAGCAGTTTTTGGAAAGTATTGCGAAGGTGCAGGCTAGAGGTGGTACGCCGCTGGGTAGTTCTCTCAAGAATGCTTATGACTCACTAAAGGCGCAGGCTGAAACTCAGTTAGGTTACGGGGAATATCATATTGTCGTTGTTACAGATGGTAATGCGTCTGATAGGGATGTTATGAAGGAGTCCTTGGGTTATATTTATAACTCGCCTGTTGTTTTGCACACGATTGGTTTTTGTATAGATTCTTATCACGCGTTAAACCAGCCTTCAAAATCCTATTACATTAGTGCCATGGATGAGGTGGCGCTTAGTCAAGGTCTGGATAGGGTGCTGGCCGAGAGCGAGCGTTTTGATATTAGCGATTTTGAGAGTTTGCAATAAGCAGGTTTTATTATGGTTAAAGTAGCAAAGAGCTTTTCAGCAAGAAAGATCATCGGGTTACTTATTCTTCTAATTATCGTAGCTTTTGTAAGTGCAGAGTCATTATGGAAGGTCTATATGACCAATAAAACCTATACGGTGTATTTTCAGCGCTCGGCTAATCTTACGGAAGATGCTTATAGTATTATAGACGAAGCTACAGAGATTTTAAAACAAGATGATAGTATCAAGCTAAAGCTGATCGGGCATACTAGTCCCGAAGGTGATCCGCAGGCCAATTTGGACCTTAGTCTTCGCCGTGCCAAAGCCGTTATGGGTGAGTTTACATATCGTGGTATTTCAGAGGCGCGCATAGATGTTGAGGGCGCAGGCGGTCGTGACGCTTTGGATAAAAATGCCGGAGAGAGTAACCGTTCTTATCGTTTGCGTTCAAGCAGGGTTGAAATCATTTTGGCCCGTATCACAAAAAATCCGTTAGATTATGTCACGAACAGGTAATCCAAAACTATTATGGCATGAGTGGAATCCGGGTCTGGATAATGATCAATGGACCTTGGGCTATGTGCTGGATACGATGCCGAGTGTCGAGGCAGATGATATTCCGTTGATTATTCGTATTTTTGAAAACCCATCTTCTTTTATGGCTTTTCCGGGGGCAATCACTTTGGCGCGGCATGACGCGATTCATGCTTTGCTTGGGCGCGGTCTGCGCGTGCAGGACGAAGCATTTGTGATTGGTTTTACCATGGGCGCTGCATCAAGGCTGAAAAATTGGCATGTGGCTATATTTGCACTTATTGCCCAGCATTTATATCGAAAGCCCTATAATTTTAAAGCACGTGATATTATGGTTTTTAGAATGGGGATATGGGAAGGTCGGATGCAAAAATGTCAAGATCTGCAGGATTTTGACTTTGAAAATCATCGTGATCAGACATTACGTGATTTGCGTAAAAAACTGGGTATTGACCGCAATCGTTTATATAGTCTTTATGCTTATGAAAAGTTACTGCATATGGATACAAAGGCCAGTCGTAGGCTGGATACCGACCTAAAGCAGCTGGATGTGAGTGCGCTGGAGCCGGATAAAAGAAAAGAAAGGGATGATAAGCATTGAAAGTCCCCTTAATTCCATACAAGGAAATTGGTAATGGCATTTTGTCATCCGGTGTTTTTCTATCTTCACACTTATTGATTGGTTACTCCTTGGGATTATCTCTCATTCTTGGAGGGGCGTGTTATTTGGGCTACCGCCTGTTGTTTGGAACAGATTTGTCCAAAGAAGATTTATGGCGGGATATGGATGCGTTATCAGCGCAGGGTGCTATAGAGCAAATCACTCTGGCTAGAGGTTATATTAAAGAAGTATCTGTGCTGAATGATGAAATTCCTCATGAAGGGCTATCGGATTATCTCGATAAGCTTGAAAAGACAGGTCATAAGATCATTGAGTTGTTTGAACATGATCCATCAGATATCAGACGGTCAAAAAGGTTTATAGAAGTTTACTTGAGCGGCGCAGTATCAGTGAGCCGAAAATATGCCCACTTACATCAAAAGACCAATAATGAAGACGTGCATAAGCAATATGAGAACTTTTTAAAAGAGATGGTAAATGTCTTTGATAAACAGTATCATGCGTTACTTGATGACGATATCTTTGATATTGATGTTGAAATCGAAGTTCTCAAAAAGCGCATGCAAGGTGAAGCGTATCTGGATTAAACAGGGGAAGTATTACTATGACACAAGATTTTTCTGCACAGCCTCAAGAAGAAGGCGGCAAGGTATTATTGGCGACGAAGCTGGAAGTGCCTCAGATTTCTATGAGCCAAGGGGAATTGGTTGTTGTCGAGCCGGATCAAAAAGATATGCAGGCTATCAACGCGGCAATGGGCGAAATCAAGCTGGATGATACACAATCTATTATTAATTTTGGTGTGGTAGTTCAAAGACAACTGACCACTGTTTCCGAGGAA